>DASVVY010000100.1:0-12404 GCA_036386335.1 Allosphingosinicella sp.
CGTCTGGTTGGTGACGAGGAGGACGCTGTCGCCCGCCCGCGCCCGCTCGACCCGGGCGCCGTCGCGCACGATGGCGACCACCTGGCCCTCGCCTTCGTGGCCGGCATAGCCGGTGAATTCGGTCGATCCGTGCTCCTCGGCGATGTCGAACCAGATCTCGTCCGACGCCTTTTCGCCCGAGCCTTTCCAGGCGGCGCGGGCGGCGCGCTTCTGCTCGGCCATGGCGGCGTCGAAGCCGGCGCCGTCGACGGCGAAGCCCTGGGCCCTGAGCGCGTCCTCGGTGAGGTCGTAGGGGAAGCCGAACGTGTCGTAGAGGCGGAAGGCGACATCGCCGGGCAGCGTGTCGCCCGCCCTCATCCCCGCGGTGGCTTCGTCGAGCAGCCTGAGGCCCTTGTCGAGGGTCTGGCGGAAGCGGGTCTCCTCGAGCTTGAGCGTCTCCTCGATCAGCGGCTGGGCGCGGACCAGCTCGGGGTAGGCGGCGCCCATTTCGGCGACGAGCGAGGGGACGAGGCGGTGCATCAGCGGCTCCGCGGCGCCGAGCAGGTGGGCGTGGCGCATCGCCCGGCGCATGATCCGCCTCAGCACATAGCCCCGGCCCTCGTTGGCGGGCAGCACGCCGTCCGCGACCAGGAAGCCGGAGGCGCGCAGGTGGTCGGCGATGACGCGGTGGCTGGCCCTGGTGCCGGCGGTGACGCCGCTCTGGGTCAGTTCCGCGGAGGCGGCGGTCAGGGCCTTGAAGGTGTCGGTGTCGTAATTGTCGTGCACCCCCTGCAGCACCGCCGCGATCCGCTCCAGCCCCATCCCCGTGTCGATCGAAGGCCGCGGCAGGTCGGAGACGATCTCGTCCGCCTCCTGGAGATGCTGCATGAACACCAGATTCCAAATCTCCGTAAACCGATCCCCCTCTTCGTCGGGACTGCCGGGGGGGCCGCCGGGGATGTGGTCACCGTGGTCGAAGAAGATCTCGGAGCAGGGGCCGGAGGGGCCGTCCGGGCCCATCGCCCAGAAATTGTCCTTGGTCGCGATGCGGATGATGCGGCTCTCCGGCAGCCCAGAGATGCTGCGCCAGAGGTCGAAGGCCTGATCGTCCGTGTGGTAGACGGTGGCTGTCAGGCGATCCGGCGAGAGCCCCCACTCCCGCGTCAGCAGCGTCCACGCATGGTGGATCGCCCGCTCCTTGAAATAATCCCCGAAGGAGAAATTCCCCAGCATCTCGAAGAAGGTGTGGTGCCGGGCGGTGTAGCCGACATTGTCGAGGTCGTTGTGCTTGCCGCCGGCGCGGACGCACTTCTGCGATGACGTGGCGGTCGAATAGGGCCGTGTCTCGAGCCCGGTGAAGACGTTCTTGAACGGCACCATGCCGGCGTTGACGAACATCAAGGTCGGGTCGTTCTGCGGCACGAGCGGCGCGGAGGGCACGATCTCGTGGCCCTCGCGGCCGAAATAATCGAGGAAGGAGCGCCTGATGTCGTTGGTCGAGGTCATTGCCGCGACTTAAGGGAGGCAGGCACGAGGGGCAAGCACGCCCGCCCGCTTGCTGGCGCGCCCTGCTGCGGGCAAAGACCCGGTGAGCAGCGAGGGACAATGGCGATGAAGCACTGGATCTTGGGCGCGGCCGCAGCCGCGATCGCAGCAGCCGCCGCCCCGGCGCAGGCCGCCGAAACGCGGCTGATGAACCTCGACGACCTCGCCCGCATCCGCACCGTCGGCGACCCGCAGGTCGATCCGAGCGGCGCCTGGGTCGCCTACACCGTCTCCTCCATCGACACGGAAGCGGACAAGAGCTTCAGCCACATCTGGATGACGCGCTGGGACGGCAGCCGCACCGTCCAGCTCACCGGCCGCAAGAAGGAGAGCGAGTCGAGCCCGCGCTGGAGCCCAGACGGCCGCTCGCTCGGCTTCCTGTCGTCGCGCGACGACGAGAAGGAGAACGACCAGCTCTGGATCATGGACCGCGACGGCGGCGAAGCGCGCCAGGCTCCCGAGGTGAAGGGCTCTGTCCTGGACTTCGCCTGGGCGCCGAACGGCCGCCAGATCGCGCTCATCGTCCAGGATCCGGATCCCGACGAGACCGCCAATGCGGCGGCCGCCGCCGTGCCCTCAACGCCGAAGCCTGGGGAACCCGCGCCGCCGACCAGCCCGCCCGCGGACACGAAGCAGGAGGGCTCGGGCGGCACCGCCAAGGCAAGCGAGAAGAAGCCCAAGCCGATCGTCATCGACCGCTTCCAATTCAAGCGCGACATCGACGGGTATCTGGGCCGGCAGCGCCAGCGCCTGTGGCTGCTCGACCTCGACAGCGGCAAGCTGCGCCGCCTCACCACCGGCGACTATGACGAGGCGCTCCCCGCCTGGTCGCCCGACGGCACCCGCATCGCCTTCGTCAGCAACCGCGGCGCCGATCCCGACCGCGACTACAACGACGATCTGTTCGTCGTCACGGTGGCCCCCGCCCCGGCGGAGCCGCGCGCCCTCACCACCTTCCAAGGCCCTGACAACAACACCGACTGGGACAGCTATCCCGCCTGGAGCCCGGACGGCCGCAGCATCGCCTATCTGCAGGGCGGCCCGGTCAACCTCATCGCCTACGGGGTCCACCGCCTCGCCGTGGTGCCCGCCGCCGGCGGCACCCCGCGCATCCTCACTGAGGACCTCGACCGCAACGTCAGCCGTCCCGCCTGGTCTCCCGACGGCCGCTCGCTGCGCCTCCTCGTCGAGGACGACGCCGCCGTGTGGATCGGCGAGGTCCCCGCCGCAGGTGGTGCGTTGCGCCCGATCGCCAAGGCGCGCCAGTCCCTCGCCGGCCTCACCCAGGATGCAAAGGCGAAAGCCGCCGTTGTGGTCTCGACGCCGAAGGCGCCCGCGGAGATCTATGCGCTCGACCGGGGCAAGCTGCGCCGCCTGTCGCACCAGAACGACGCCTGGCTCTCCGGCCTCCGCCTGGCGGACGTCGAGGAGACGCGCTTCAACAGCGCCGACGGCACCGAGGTGCACGGCTTCCTCGTGCGGCCACCCTCCGCTCCCGCCGGCCAGCGGCTCCCTACCCTGCTGCGCATCCACGGCGGTCCGCAGAGCCAGTTTGAAATGGCGTTCAGCCCGGAATGGCAGCTCTTCGCCGCCAACGGCTATGCCGTGGTCGCCGCCAACCCGCGCGGCAGCACCGGGCGGGGCGAAGCCTATTCCAAGGCGATCTATGCCGCCTGGGGCTCGGTGGACGTGCAGGACGTGCTCGCCGCGGTCGACGTTGCCGTGCGCCGCGGGGTCGCCGATCCGGACCGGCTCGGTATCGGCGGCTGGAGCTATGGCGGCATGCTGACCAACTACACCATCGCCAGCGACCGCCGCTTCAAGGCCGCCACCAGCGGGGCCAGCATCTCCAACATCCTCGCCGGCTACGGCACGGACCAATATATCCGCGATTACGAGGTCGAGCTCGGCCGCCCCTGGGAGAATCTGGAGACCTGGATGAAGGTCTCCTACCCCTTCTACCACGCCGACCGGATCACCACGCCCACCCTGTTCCTCGCCGGCGACAAGGATTTCAACGTGCCGCTGCTCAATTCCGAGCAGATGTACCAAGCGCTCAAGAGCCGCGGCGTCGACACGCAGCTGATCATCTATCCCGGCCAGTTCCACGGCCTGAAGCGGCCGAGCTTTATCCGCGACCGGATGCAGCGTTACCTCGACTGGTACGCGGCGCGGCTGAAGTGAGTCAGAGCCCGGTCGGCTCGGAGCTCTCGTAGCTGTCGGCGGAGGCCTGCTCGACCGGCGCCTCCTCGGCAGCCGCGACCTGATAGCCGGCATAGCGCTCGACCCGCTGCCAATCGGGGTCGGCTTGCTCATCAGCAAGCACCGCCTGCACTGGCTCCGGCTCGTAGGCCTCGGGCACCCAATATTCCCCCGCCGCGTCGACGGCGGGATCGTGCTCGGGCACATATTCGACCGGGAAGGCGCGGCAGCCGACGCAGCCGGTGCCGAGCTCCTCGGGCGCGACGACCTGCTCATATTCCGCCGCCTGCACCTGAGCCCAATCCTGGCTCCGATAGGGCGTGAGGGCGCCATGGAAGACAGGCTCGCGCTCGGTGAAGTAGAGCGGGTTGATCTCGGCGACGGCGGAGCGGCCGAGCTGGATGCCCCCTGCCGCGAACAAGACCCCGAGCCCCGCAAGGACCGGCAGATGCTTCGACACGCGCATCGCAAACCTCCGCTTCACCCGGCGGGCGAACGGCCCGTCGCGCACTTAACCCATGATCGGACGCCGCGTTCCTCACCCCCTTGCGCTCGGGCGGCAAAGGGTGAATTGATTTGGGTACGGACAGGCGCGGACGCGCTTCCTCGCGGATCGCGCGCAGCGGACGGAGGAGAGATTTATGCCGGAGAGATCGACAGGCACCAGGACCATCGCGCTCGTTGGACCGGGCGGGGCGGGGAAGACGAGCCTCGCCGAGGCCCTGCTCTTCGCCGCCGGGACGATCGATCGCCAGGGCAGCGTCGATTCGGGGACCAGCGTCGGCGACGCCAGTCCCGAGGCGCGCTCCCGGGCCGGCTCGACCGATCTCAACCTGATGCACTTCGATTTCCTGGGCGATCATTTCGCGATCGTCGATTCCCCCGGCTCGGTCGGCTTCGCCGCGGACGGCGCGCTGGCCGTCGCCGCCGCCGACCTCGCGGTCGTCGTCGTCGATCCGGAAGCGGACCGGGCCATCCTCGCCGAGCCCGCCCTTCGCCAGCTCGAGGCGCTCGGCGTTCCCCACCTCATCTTCGTCAACAAGATCGACCAGGCGCGCGGCAGCATCCGCGGCCTCCTGGAAGCGCTGCAGCCGATGAGTTCCTCTCCCCTCGTCGCGCGCCAAATCCCGATCCGCGCCGGCGAGCGCGTCACCGGTTTCGTGGACCTCGGCCTCGAGCGGGCCTTCCGCTATGTCCCCGGCAAGGCGTCCGAGCAGATCGACATCCCCGGCGACCTCGCCGAGCGCGAGCGGCTGGACCGGTTCCACATGCTCGAGCAGCTCGCCGACCATGACGACCAGCTGCTCGAACAGCTGCTGCTGGACGAGACGCCAGACCGCGCCACCATCTTCGCCGACCTCGCCCGCGAGACTCGCGAGAACCTGGTCGTGCCGGTGCTGTTCGGCTCGGCGCTGAACGGTTTCGGCGTGCGCCGGCTGATGAAGGCGCTCCGCCACGATGCCCCTGCCCCGGACGCGGCGGCGACGCGGCTCGGCGCCAAGACCGGCTGCGCGTTCGTCTTCAAGATTTCGCACGGCGGGACGATGGGCCGCCTCGCTTACGCCCGGGTGTTCGGCGGCACGCTCACCGAAGGTACCGAGCTGAAGAGCCCGAGCGGCACGGTGCGGGTCGGCACGCTGTTCGCGGTCCAGGGCGAAAAGACCACGAAACTGCCGAAGGCCGGTGTCGGCGACATCGTTGCCATCGCCAAGGCGGACGGCGTCGCCGCGGGGCAGTGGCTCGGCGAGTCGGGCAAGTCGCCTGCGCTCGATCTTCCCGCGTCCAACTACGCCCTCGCCATCACCACCCAGGACCGCAAGGACGACGTCCGCCTTTCGACCGCTCTCCACAAGCTTTGCGAGGAGGACCCGTCGCTGAGCTGGGAGCAGGACGAATTGCTCCACGAGACGCGCCTCCGGGGGATCAGCGACGAGCATCTCAAGGTCACCCTCGCCAAGCTGAAGCGCCGCTACCAGGTGGCGGTCAACGCCCGGGCGCCGACGATCGGCTTCAAGGAATCGATCCGCAAGCCGGTCACCCAGCGCGGCCGCCACAAGAAGCAGTCCGGCGGCCACGGTCAGTTCGGCGACGTGGTGATCGAGGTCATGCCCCTCCCCCGCGGCTCCGGCTTCCAGTTCGACGAGCGGATCCATGGCGGCTCGGTGCCGAAGCAATATATCCCAGCGGTCGAAGCAGGCGTGAAGGACGCCATGGAGAAGGGCCCCCTCGGCTTCCCCGTTGTCGACGTGGCGGTCACCTTGGTCGACGGCTCCTATCACAGCGTCGACAGTTCCGAGCTCGCCTTCCGGACCGCGGGGCGGATCGGCATGACCGAAGCCCTCGCCGCCGCCGCGCCGCATTTGCTCGAGCCGGTCCACAAGGTGCGGGTGGTGACGCCCGGCTACGCCACCTCCCGCGTCACCTCGGCCATTGCCAGCCGGCGGGGGCAGATGCTCGGCATGGACAGCCGCGACGGCTGGTCTCGCTGGGAGGTGGTGGAGGCGCTCGTGCCCGAAGCCGAGCTGCAGGGCCTCGACGCCGAGCTCCGCTCGATCAGCCAGGGCCTCGCCACCTATGAGGCGGAGTTCGATCATCTCGCCGAGCTCAACGGCACCCTCGCGGAGAAAGTAGTGCGGGAGCTGGAGCCGGCCTGAGGCGGGCGCGGTCCTTCGAGACGGGCCTTCGCCAAGCTCAGTCCCTCCTCAGGATGAGCGGTTGAGGCTCAGGGCCCTCTTCCTGAGGAGCCGCTGAGCGAAGTCGAAGCGGCGTCTCGAAGGACACCCCGCCCTTCCAACCACCGCTTGACCGCCGCCGCGCAATCGCCTTCCTAAGGCGCCGGAACAGAGGGGACGCCGCGTGGCCAAACGCCTGACCTACTTCATCCTCGCCGGCCTCGTGCTCGGCATCGTCGTCGGGTGGGCGATCAACGCAAGCGTCGGCGACGGCACGCCCGCGGGCGACGCGCAGCTCAAGACGATCGCCGGCTATTTCTCGATCCTGACGACGATCTTCCTCCACCTCATCAAGATGATCATCGCGCCGCTGGTGCTCTCGACCATGGTCGTCGGCATCGCCCACATGGGCGATACCACCGCGCTCGGGCGCGTGGGCCTCAAGGCGTTCGGCTGGTTCGTCTGCGCGAGCCTGGTCTCGCTCAGCCTCGGCCTCGTCCTCGTCAACGCGCTGCAGCCGGGCGTCGGCCTCGCGCTCGCCATCCCCCCCGCCGACGCGGCGAGCGGCGTCGACCGCTCCGCCTTCGACCTCGCCAAGTTCATCGCCCACATCTTCCCCGAGTCGATGGTGCGGGCGATGGCGGAGAACGACATCCTCCAGATCGTCGTCTTCTCGCTCTTCCTCGGCGTGGCGATCACCGCGGTGGGCGACGCGGCGCGGCCGCTGGTGCGCGCGCTCGAGGCGCTGGTGAAGGTGATGCTGCAAGTCACCGACTATGTCATGCGGTTTGCGCCCGTCGCGGTCTTCGCCGCCGTCACGGCGAGCATCGCGGAGCGCGGGCCGGCGATCCTCGGCACCTACGGCTATTTCATGGGGAGCTTCTATCTCGGCCTCGCGATCCTCTGGGTGCTGCTGATCGGCATCTGCTTCCTCATCGTCGGCACGCGCACGCGGCTGCTCGTTCGCTACATCCGCGACCCGATCGTCCTCGCCTTCTCGACCGCCTCGTCGGAGGCCGCCTTCCCGCGGACGCTGGAGGCGCTGGACCGGTTCGGCGTGCCGCCGCGCATCGCCAGCTTCGTGCTGCCGCTCGGATACTCGTTCAACCTCGACGGCTCGATGATGTACATGACCTTCGCGTCCATCTTCATCGCCCAGGCCTACGGCATCGATCTGACGCTGACGCAGGAGATATTGATGCTCCTGACGCTGATGATCACGTCCAAAGGCGTCGCCGGGGTGCCACGCGCCAGTCTCGTCGTCATCACCGCCACCCTCTCGCAGTTCAACATTCCGGAAGCGGGAATCCTGATGATCCTCGCGGTCGACCATTTCCTCGACATGGGCCGCTCGGCGACGAATGTGGTCGGCAATGCGGTGGCGAGCACGGTGGTCGCAAAGTGGGAGGGCGAGCTCGACCCGCTCGAGCCCGCCGACATCGAGCCGCCCCACGCCCCCGCCCACGTCCGGCCCCCCGCCCCCGGCGACGAGCCGTTCTGATCCTTCGGTACGGGCCTTCGCCAAGCTCAGTCCCTACTCAGGATGAGCGGTAACTGGAAAACCGCTCATCCTGAGGAGCCGCTGAGCGAGGTCGAAGCGGCGTCTCGAAGGACCCGCTCCTCACCCCAGCGGCCTCTCGATCGAGGGCGGCGGCCGGGAGAACCAGCGAGGGCCGGCTTCGGTCATATAGAGGCAGTCTTCGAGACGGACGCCGAATTTGCCGGGAAGGTAGATGCCGGGCTCGTCGGAGAAGCACATGCCGGGAGCGAGCGCGGTGGTCTCGCCGTGGACGAAATTGACCGGCTCGTGGCCTTCCATGCCGATGCCGTGGCCGGTGCGGTGCGAGGTGCCGGGGAGCTTGTAGCGCGGGCCGTAGCCCCAGGCTTCGTATTGCCGCCGCACCGCATCGTCGACGCTGCCGGCGGGGCGGCCCACCTGCGCCGCCTCGAAGGCGATCTGCTGGCCCTGGCGGACCTGCGTCCAGACCTTGCGCTGCTCCGCCGTGGGCTCGCCGAACACGAAGGTGCGCGAGATGTCGGACTGGTAGCCGTGGACGGTGCAGCCGCAGTCCATCAGCACCACCTCCCCTTCCCGCACCTGCTGCGGCTTGCCGCTGCCGTGGGGATAGGCGCTGGCCTCGCCGAGCAGGACGAGCGCGAATTCGGGCGCGCCGCCGAGCGCCTCGGTGGCGCCGTTCATGATCCCGCCGATGTCGGCCGGGGTCATCCCCTTCGCGACCCGCGGCCAGGTGTGGCGGTAGGCGGCGAGGGTGATTTCGGCGGCCTTCTGCATCAGGGCGAGCTCGGCCGGCGACTTCACCATCCGGCAGCCGCGCACCACCGGCGCCGCGTTCCGGACTTCGGCGCGGGGCATGGCGGCGCGCAGGCGGTCGACCGCGAAGAACCGCACGGTCTCCTCGATCCCGACCGGCCTCGCCGCCGCCTTCCGGTCGCGCAACGCCCCGGCGACGAGCTTGAGCGGATCCTCGTCCTCCTGCCAAGTGCGGACCTCGGCGGGGATGGCGAGGGTCTCGCGCACCGACGGCTCCTCGAAAAAGGGGGTGACGATCACCGCCTCCCCTTCCGCCGGAATGAGCGCGGCGGTCAGCCGCTCGCTGCGCCACCATTTGACGCCGGTGAAATAATCGAGCGAGGCGCCGGGCTCGATCAGCACCGAGCCGAGGCCGTGGCGGCGCATCAGCGCCTGCGCTTTCGCCACCCGCCGGAACCGCTCCTCGCGCCCGATCGGGACGGCGTCTCCCGTGATCGGCTTCAGCGCCGGCTCGGCCGCGGATGCGGCGCGGGGCACCATCAGCGTCCCGCCAGCGGCCATTGCGGAAAGAGCGAAGCCGCGGCGGCTGAACTCAGGCATAGGCATAGGGGCCGCCTTTCTGCAGCGCCGCGCCATAGGCGGGGCGGGCGTGGATGCGCTCCAGCCAGTCGATCAGGTGCGGACGCCGCTCGTCGAGGCCGCCGCGCCGGCGGGAGATTTCGAGTGGGAAGCTCATCATCACGTCGGCGGCGGTGAAGGCCTCGCCGGCGAACCAGTCGCGGACGGCGAGCTCGGTCTCGAGCCAGTCGAGGTGGACGTCGAGCATCTTCTGGAGCGGCGCCCGGGCCGGGCGGCCGAGCAGGCCGAGGCGATGAACGACGAGGATGGCGAAGAGCGGCGGCATCATCGAGCCTTCCGCATAATGGAGGAAGTGGCGGTAGCGAAGCACGTCCTCCCGCCGCGGCGGCGGCCCGAGCCGCCCGCCGGCTTTGGCGACGAGATATTCGATGATGGCGCCCGTCTCCGCGACGGTCAGCCCCTCGTCCTCGATCAGCGGCGACTTGCCGAGCGGGTGGACGCGGCGCAGCTCGAGGGGGGCAAGCATCGTCTTCGGGTCACGCACATAGCGCCGGACCTCGTAGGGCAGGCCCAGCTCCTCGAGCAGCCAGAGGACGCGCTGAGAGCGCGAATTCTCGAGATGATGGACGAGGATCATCGGCGGCTCCGGCCGGTGAGCGAGGCCAGCTCCTTGACGAGCTTGGCCGCGAGGACGGCGGTGACGCCGCCGACGTCTCGCGACGGATTGAGCTCGACCACGTCGGCACCGACGATCGGCGAGGTGATCCGGTGCAGCACCGAGAGCAATTCGCGCGTCGAAAGGCCGCCCGGCTCGTGGTGCGACACGCCGGGCGCAAAGGCGGGGTCGAGCCCGTCGAGGTCGACGCTGACGTAGAGCGGCCCCTCCGGGATCGGCACGCGCTCCGGGGCGAAATGACGCATCTCGACCAGCTCCACGCCGAACCGCTCCGCCTGCGCGCGGGCGTGGCGGTTCAGGGTTCGGATGCCGACCTGGACGAGGCGGCGGGCATAGCCCCGCTCCATGATCCGGGCGAAAGGCGAGGCGTGGGAATAAGGGTTGCCGCCGAAGTCGTGGTAGAGGTCGGGGTGGGCGTCGAAATGGAGGATGTTCACCGGCCCGAGCCCCATCGCCACCGCCTCGACCGCGGGGAAGCTGACGGAATGGTCGCCGCCGAGGAGCAGCGGCACGTCCCCTTCCGCGAGGGCCGTGGCCACGGCCTCGCGGATGCGTCCGTGGTCCGCCTCCTCCTCCGTCAGTGCCAGATCCCCGGCGTCCCGGAGGAGCACGTCGTCCCCCAGCTCCAGCCCGTTCTCCGCCGCGAGGTTGGCATGGTCGGAAGCGAGCGCGGCGCGGATCGCGGCGGGCGCCGCGGCCGCTCCCCGCAGGAAGGAGGAGTTGCGGTCGGTGGGGGCGCCGATCAGGCGCACCGTCGGTCGCTGGGGATGTTCGGCTCCGGTCATCGCTCCTCCTCGCCTGCCTGTAGCCGGGTTCGGGCCCGCGCGGAACTTGCGTCCCGCTGCTGCGTCCAGCGGGAGTCCCACCACAGGCGACCAGGAAGAGAATGAGCGAGCGAAGCGCCGCCGCGCCGCCCTGGCGCGGCCCGGGCATGGCCGAATTCATCGCGCTGATGGCGGCTCTGATGGCGTCGAACGCGATGGCTATCGACGCCATGCTGCCGGCGCTGCCGGCGATCGGCCGCAGCCTCGGCGTCGCCGACGAGAACAGGCGCCAGCTCGTCATCACCGCCTACCTGCTCGGCTTCGGCGTCGCCCAGCTCGCCTACGGGCCGCTGTCGGACCGTTTCGGGCGCAAGGGGCTGCTGGTGGGCGGGCTCGTCCTCTACGCGCTGTTCGCCACCATGGCGGGCCTCGCCGCGAGCTTCCCCCTGCTCCTCGCGGCGCGGGCGATGCAAGGCGTCGCGGCGGCGGCCACAAGGGTGCTCGTGGTCGCGATCGTGCGCGACCGCTACCAGGGTTCGGGCATGGCGCGGGTCATGTCGCTGGTGATGATCGTATTCATGATCGTGCCGGTGCTGGCGCCGACCTTCGGCCAGACCGTGCTCGCCGTCGGCACGTGGCGGCACATTTTCATCGGCCTCGGCGTCTACGGCGCGGCGCTTGCGCTGTGGAGCCTCTTCCGCCTGCCCGAGACGCTGCCCGCCGAGCGGCGGCGGCCGCTCTCGCCCGGCCACATCGCCGACGCGGCCTGGACGACGCTCAGAACCCGCCAGTCCATCGGCAACACGGTCGCCCAGACGCTGCTGATGGGGGCGCTGTTCGCGTTCATCAATTCGATCACGCAGATCGTATTCGACATCTTCGAGCGGCCGGCGCTGCTCGGCCTCGTCTTCGCCTGCATAGCGGGGCCGATGGCGCTCAGCTCCTACGCCAATTCGCGCCTGGTCGGCCGCTTCGGCTCGCGCGCGATCCTGCTGCGCGCGCTGTGCGTCTTCACCGGCGTGGCGGCGCTCCACCTCGCCGTCGCGGCGACGGCGGGCGAGACCTTGTGGAGCTTCGCGCTGCTGCAGGCCGCGACCATGGCCTGCTTCGGCCTGATCGGCGCCAATGCAGGCGCACTGGCGATGGAGCCGCTCGGTCACATCGCCGGCACCGCTTCGTCGATCCAGGGCGTGATCACGACCGTCGGCGGCGCGCTGATCGGATTCGCGATCGGCCAGCAGTTCAACGGCACCACCGTGCCCTTCCTGATCGGCTTCACCGCCTGCGGCCTCGCCGCGCTCGGCGTGGCGACATGGGCGAACCGGCAGCCCTGCCGCGACAGCCACGACGAGGCCGAGGTCGACATCCAGGAAACCGCCACCCGCCCCGCCTGACCGTCGCGCGCTGCCGGGCTTTCGCGGTCCGGGCGGGGGGCCGAGGGGGTAAAGTTCATGAAGTTCATGGTGTCCAGGGCGAAGTCCCGAGTCCCCTGAGACGCCGAAACCCGGCCGCCTTGGGGGCGACCGGGTTTCGCGAGAGCCGGGGCTCGAGACCGCGTCGTCACGCGGGGGGCTCCATCGCCCCGTTCACAGATCGTCGTCCGCGCCGGGGCCGACCATCAGCGCGTCGGCGACCGCGTCGGTCTTGCCGCGGATGGCGCGCTCGAGCCGGGCGGCGAGCTCCGGATTCTCGCGCAGATAGGTCTTGGCGTTCTC
>DASVVY010000101.1:0-5441 GCA_036386335.1 Allosphingosinicella sp.
GGGCATCGCCCGCAACGGCCCGGTGCTGCGCTTGAAGTCGGCGTCGAAGGCGATGCCGTTGATGTCGTCGACGAAGCCGTTACCGTCGTCGTCGCGGCCGTTCGCCGTCTCGGCGCTGTTCTGCCACAGCCGCCCCTCGAACACCTTCGGATCGAAGCCGCTGTCCCAGACCGCGATCGTCACCGGCTGCTTGATCTCCTCCGGCAGCAAGGCGACGAGTCGCTTCGACCAGCGGTCTTCCTTCTCGGCCGTTTCACTCTGCACCCGCTTGTCGAGCACCGAGAAGATCACGTCCTTGAGCGGCAGGGTGTCGGTCAGCGTGGTCCGCGCAGAGACGAGCGCCGACGCCATCAGGAAAGGGATCTTGTTGCCCTGCGCCGCCGCGTTGGGATCGAAGCCGCCCTGCAGCGTGCCGACCAGAAGGTCGCGGTTCAGGATTTGGAACTGGCCCCGCAGCGACTGCAACGTGTCCTGTGTGACAGTCCAGTCGAGCGCCGCCACCGACTTCTCGAACTCGGCGCGGAAGGCCTCCTGGAAGCCGGGCTTGCCTTCGCCCACCGCGATCGCGGCGCGCGCGTAGGCATTGCTGATCAGCCCCACCGTCGCCTTTGCGGCGGCCTTGTCCTCTAGCGCCCGGATCTCCTCGGTCATCCTCAGCACGTCGGCCCAGCGGTTCTCGGCGAGAGCGACCTGGAGGAGGACGGTGCGGACCTGCTTTTCCGCGGCCTTGTCGCGAATGTCGTAGCCGCGGAGCACTTCCTCGGCGGCCGCTTCGACCTTATCGGTGACGGCGGCGAGGCCGGCGCCGCCCTCGGCAACCAGCTCGCTCGGCTTCTTGGGAAGCTCGACCGGCAGGACCGGCATCTCCGAGGCGTTCTGCATCACCTTCTTGTCCTGGCCGGCCGCGCCCGACGCCGCCGTCAGCGCGAGCGCGAGCGCGATCGACTTCGTGATCCTGGTCGTCATTATTTCCCTCCCCGAGAAGCAGTCCATGTTAGAGGCTCGGGCGGGGGAGGCAAGGCGCTCTGGCGGCCGACCGGCGCAATTTCAGCGGCTTGGCGTGCCCGCGGCTATGCGCGCGTGAGGTCGAGCCCGATGCGCCCGCCGCGCGACCAGCGGACTGTAGCCCGCAGCGGCGCTTCGCCCGGGAGGGCCACGCTCAGCGTGTCGCCCGGCTTGACATCGACCGGAGCCTCCAGGGTCACGCCGCCCCGCGAGACGTTGACGACGCGCACTAAAGTCTTCTTGCCACGCAGGCTGAGCTCGGCCCGTTCGACCAGCCCGCGGTGGCGCTCGCTGCGCCGGTCGGCGCCGCTGCGGCGCTCCATCTGCGGTGAATCGGCCCGAGCAGGCGCGCGCCGCGTCTCCTCGCGCGTCGACAGCGGCGGAAGCGACGCTCCGGCCTCCAGGGCGCGGACGGTCGAGCGGAAACGGTTGCTCATCAAGGGTGAGATAAGCCCCCGGCGATTAGCAAAGGATTACGCCCCCTCAGGCGAAGCTGAAATCGACGCCCTCCGCCAGCCCCCGCCCGTCGAAGGCCTGGCTCTCGAATGGGCCGGCGCGGTCCACCCAGTGGAGGAAGAGGTGGGCGGACCAGCGGTTCGGGTTGGCCTGGATCCGGCCGTGCCGGTGGTGGACGCCGCGGTAAAGGACGGCATCGCCCACCTGCATCGGCACCGACGAGAACGGCTCGTCGCCGAAATCCTCCTCCACGCGCGCCGAGGGTTCCGGGTGGCGTGTTCTGCCGACCTGGAGGTCCCACACGGCGGCGTCGCTGTAGGCAAGGGTGAGCGACAGGCTGTGCTCGCAGGACTGGCGGTCGAAATGGACCCGGCAGACGTCACCCTGCCGGTAGATGCGGAAATAGTCATAGGTCGGCACCAGGTCGCGGCCGGTGATCTCCCGCATCGCCGGTGTCAGGCCCCAGAGGAAGTAGAGCATGGGCTTATAGTGATGGCCGTAAACTTCGAAGGCGGGGCGCTTCAGAAGGTTGACGTGGTGCTGGACACGGCTGAGCGGGATGGCGCCGGGGCCGAGATCCTCCTTTAGCCCGCGCAGGAAGGCGGCGGCGACGTCGGCGGTGACGAGGCTGCGGACGTGAGCGTAGCCGTCCGCCTCATAATCCCCCTCCACTCTCATCGCAGCGAGGGCGGTGGGTCGGGGTAGGCGGCGACGGCGTCCCGGAACGCGTCATGCAGCGGCCCGAGCCAGGGCGCATAGGCCCGCCAGCGGCCGATGCCGGCGGTGCTCAGCGGGCGGCGGACCTGCTCGGCGCTCGGGGTCCCCACCGGCCGCTTGTTCTCGTGGAAGCGCAGGCAGGCCGGGTCGAAGGGGAGGCCGAGATGGTCGAGAAGAGCGCGGATCTCCGGCTCCGGCGCCTCGACCAGCCGCTCGTGCACCAGCCGGTAGATGCGCCTGGGGAGCACCTTGTCGAAGTGTGCGAGGAGCCGGACGTACTCGCGATAATGGTCGCCCAGGTCCGACAGAGAGTAGGCGAATTCGTGGCCGCGCGAGAAATGGTGCCGGAAGTTGGAGAGGCAGCAGTCGAGCGGGTGCCGGCGGGCGTCGACGATCTTCGCGTTTGGGAGGATCAGGTGGATGAGGCCGACGTGCAGCCAGTTGGCCGGCATCTTGTCGATGAAGAAGGGGCGGTCGGTCTTGCGGTGCGCGCGCGCCAGATGGAGATATTCCTCACCAAGGCCGCGCAGCCGATCCGCCCCGAGGGCGGCAACCACCTCCTCGTAGGCCGCACCCCTCCGCCGCCCCTCGGCTGCGAGGCGCTGGGCGAGGGCGTCGATATAGGGCAGCTCGGAAGTCCCTTCGACGAGAGGATGGCTGGCGAGGATCTGCTCGACCAGGGTCGAGCCCGCGCGGGGCATGCCGACGATGAAGATCGGATCGGGTCGATCGCAGCCCTGCTCGGGGCGGGCCGCGTAGAATTCCGGCCTGTAGAGTGCGATCGAGCGCTGCACGTCGTCCGCGCTTTTCTTCCACCCCGACGGCAGCATCGCCCTGCGGATGCGATTCCCTTCCGTAAAGTGGCGGAAGGCTTCCTCGTACCGGCACTCGTCCTCGAGGGCCCTGCCGAGGGCGAAGTGGAGATGGAGCCGCCTCTCGTCCGACAGCCGCTCCTGGCGGAGAAGCCACCACATCCGGCCCGTGTCCGCCTCGGTGAAGCGCACGGTGTTGAGGCTGGCGAGCGCCCACCAGGCTTCGCCGGCGGCCGGATCGAGCTCGATGGCTCGGCGGAAGGCCGCGGCCGCCTCGCCGGCGCGCCCGACCGTCTTCAGGACATCGCCGTAACCGAGCAGGACGAGGATATGGCGCGGCTGCCGCCCCAGCATCGTCTCGTAGAGGGCGAGGGCAGCGGCGTACTCGACGGTCTGCACCAGGAGCAGCGCCTTGCGGATCGCCGCGACGGCATCGTCGGGGTCGGCGTCCAGCATGGCGTCGAGGAGCGCCAGCGCGTCGGCGATGCGGTTCTGCTGGATGAGGACGGTGGCGAGGATCGACTCCGCCTCGGCGAAGCCGGGCGCCAGGTCGATGGCGCGGCGCAGCAACGCCTCGGCCTCTTCGAACCATCCGAGCTTCGCGGGGATCGAGGCGAGGAGCAGGATCGCGGCGGCATCTTCCGGCTCGCCGGCGAGGTGGCGGCGCAGCGCCCGTTCCGCCTCTTCGAGCCGGTTGGCGGCGAGGGCGTGGCGGACGGCGACCAGTGCCGGCTTTCCAAGCGCCGACCGCGCCGCATCGGCTGTGGCGTCGGCGCTCTCGGGCGGAGCGGCTGATCGCCGGCGAGCGCCCCCTGAAAGCACCATACGCACCTCGATCTCCACCGCCTGGATCGGGGGGCGCAATAAGCGACAGGCGCTTGACTTATCTTGCTAAAGCCACGTTTGTGGCAGGCATTCGGGCAGCACCGGGGAGGGAAGCGGATGGTGAAGAGGTGGATGGTTTCGGCTTGTGTGGCAGCCGCTGCATTGGCCTGGGTGTCCCCCGCGACGGCGCAGGAGCCCGCTGCCCCCGATCCCGACCGCCAGTGGACCTACACGCCCGCCAGGGCGAACATCGAGGCGCGGCGGTGGTTTCAGGACGCGAAATTCGGCATTTTCCTCCACTTCGGCCTCTATTCGCAGCTCGGCGGCGTGGGGAGTCAGGGCGTCGCCGAGTGGATCATGAACGAGAAGGACATTCCGGCGGCCAAGTACGAGCGGCTCGCCCAGTTCTTCAACCCGAGCCAGTTCGACGCCGACGCCTGGGTGCGCGGCTTCAAGGCGGCCGGCGCGCGCTACATCGTCATCACCTCGAAGCACCACGAAGGCTTCGCGATGTTCGACAGCAAGGTCTCCGACTACGACATCGTCCAGGCGACGCCGTTCAAGCGCGATGTGATCGGCGAGCTCGCCGAGGCCTGCCGGCGCCACGGCGTCAAGCTGTTCTTCTATTATTCGCAGCTCGACTGGCACCACCCGGACTATTTCCCGCGCGGCATGACCGGCCAGAAGACCGGCCGCCCGGAGCAGGGGAATTGGGACCGCTACCTCGCCTACCAGAACGCCCAGCTACGCGAGCTGCTGACGCAATACGGGCCGATAGGCGGCATCTGGTTCGATGGCTGGTGGGACCAGGAGAAGACGCCGATGCGCAACCGGTGGAAGCTCGAGGAAACCTACCGGATGATCCATGAGCTCCAGCCGGCGGCGCTGATCGTCAACAACCACCACCAGATGCCCTTCCCGGGCGAGGATTATCAGGCCTTCGAGCGCGACCTGCCGGGCGAGAACGGTATGGGCTTCAATGCCGCGGGCGTGAGCAGCCTGCCGCTGGAGATGGCGGAGACGATGAACGGATCGTGGGGCTTCAACCTCACCGACGACCAGTTCAAGTCGACCGAGCAATTGGTGCGCACCCTCGTCGGCGCGGCCGGACGCAACGCCAACTTCCTGCTCAACACGGGCCCGATGCCGAACGGCCGCATCCAACCCGAAAACCTAAAGACTCTTTCGGAAATCGGCGCGTGGCTCGGCCACTACGGAAAGAGCGTGTACGAAACGCGCGGCGGCCCGGTCCCGCCCCAGCCCTGGGGCGTCACCACCGTCGCGAAAGACGGCACCGTCTACGTCCACGTCCTCGAAGCGAAGCAGGACCGGATAGTCGTGCCGCTGAAGACGAAGGTCTCGCGCGCCCGCTTGCTGGCCGGCGGCGAGGCGGTGCCGCTGCGCCGCGTGCCGGGCGGTATCGAGCTCCAGCTGCGGCCCGCTCAAACCGGAGAGTGGGACCGGGTGGTCGCGCTCACGCGCTAAGCGCCCTCAATCCTCCAGCCGTACCCACGTCGGAGCGTGGTCGGAGGCTTTCTCGCGGCCGCGATAGTCCTTGTCGACTCCGGCATCGAGCAGGCGGTCGGCGGCCATCGGGCTGAGCAGGAGGTGGTCGATGCGGAAGCC
>DASVVY010000102.1:0-5206 GCA_036386335.1 Allosphingosinicella sp.
CGCCGCCCGAGGCGGCGAGGCGCTGCGGACCTTCTCGACCTATTGCGCGATCGCGCGCCGCCGCGGCGAGCGGTGGCCGGACTGGCCTTCGGCGTTGCGCGACCCGGGGAGCGCGGACGTCGCCGCGCTGGCCGGGGCGGAGGCGCAGGAGATACGCTACCAGATCTTCCTGCAGTGGCTGTGCGAGCGGCAATTCGCCGCCGCCTGCGAAGCGGCGGGAGCGATGGAGGTCGGCATCTACCGCGACCTCGCCGTCGGCGCCGCGCCGGACGGGGCGGAGGCCTGGGCGTCGCAGGCGCTGCTCGCGAGGGGAGTCTCCGTGGGGGCCCCGCCCGATCCGTTCAGCCCGACCGGGCAGGTGTGGGGCCTGCCGCCGCCCGATCCGCACCGGATGGCGCTCGACGGCTATGACAGCTTCGCCGCTTTGCTGCGCGCCAACATGGCGCATGCGGGCGCGCTCAGGATCGACCACGCCATGGGCCTTGCGCGCCTGTTCTGGGTGCCGGACGGCGCGGAAGGGCGGGACGGCGCCTATGTTAGCTACCCGTTGCAGGACCTGCTTGGGGAAGTCGCCCTCGCCAGCCGCGAGGCCCGGTGCATGGTGGTCGGGGAGGACCTCGGCACGGTGCCGGAGGGCTTCCGCGAGGTGCTCGCGGCCAACGACATCCTTGGCTACCGGGTGATGCTGCTCGAGCGCGAGGGGGCCGCCTTCCGCGCGCCTGAGCATTACCCGCCGCTGTCGCTTGCCTGCCTGACGAGCCACGATTTGCCGACCTTCGCCGGCTGGTGGCGCGGCGCGGACATCGGCGAACGTGTCGCGGTCGGGCAGTTGGACGACGCCGAGGCGGCGGCATCGCACCGGGAAGAGGAGCGGCGGGCGCTGCTGCGGGAGCTTGGCGGGCCGACCGGCGAGGACGAGAGCCACGTCGCCGCCGAGGCGCACCGGCGTCTTGCGCAGGGCGCCAGCGCCCTGGTGATGGTGCAGGCCGACGACCTCAGCGGGGAGGAGACGGCGGTGAATCTCCCCGGCACGGACGCGGAGCGGCCCAACTGGCGGCGGCGGCTCTCCCGCAGCGTGGACGAGCTCTTCACCGGCGAGGGCGGCAAGATCCTCGAGGCGGTTCGCGACGAGCGGCGTTGACCCTCCGGGGAGGTGCTGACAGATTGCCCTTCCAGACCAGCCACATCCCACCGTCCGGGAGCTCCCCTTGAAGCATCGCACCCTTCTCGCCGCCGCCGCTGCACTCTTGCTCTCCGGCACCGCCAACGCCGCGCTGTCGCAGGCGGAGCTCGACACGCTGGCGGAGGCGATCGACGTCCGCTTCGCGGTGCTCGACAACAGCCCCGACAAGTGCCCGGACAACGCACCGGGCTGCTTCCTGTCGGAAATGCGGATCCGCATGCCCGAGCGGATGCCGGAGCGGCTCGGCCCGGACGAGATCGCGATCTATTTCAGCTACCTGAGCCGCCTCGCCAAAGCGGATAGCGACACGTTCGAGGCGAGCTTCATCAACGGCGACTTCCATGTTCTGAAGCCGAAGCGGGGGGTGCGGCTGGAGGCGGGCCGGACCTATACGGTGCGGCTGTGGGGCTCCGGCCACTTCTTCTCTTCCTGGTACGTCATGCCGAACATGTACGTCGCCGCCGACGGTCTCTCCGCCCGCACCATCGCCTCGACCCGCCCGACGCTCGACCCGGAGACCGGACTCGAGCGCCTGCCGTTCGTCGCGCCGATGACGAACGAGGCCGATCTCTCCACCGCCTCCCCAGACGACCAGAACCGGTGGCTGACGCCGGAGCGGGCGTTCGAGCGCTACGCGCAGAGGAACGGCGCCGCCGCCCGGCCAGATCTCGTGGTCCTGCCGACGCCGCTGAAGGCGAGCCGGCCGGCGGGGGCGGCGCTCGACCTGACGCGCGGCGTGCGCCTGCGGTTGACCGGCGCCGACCGCGATGATCTGCAGGCGGCGCTCAACCGGCTCGTCGCGGCGGGCGTGGGAGGGCTCGATTCGGGGCCGGAGCTGCGCATCGACGTCGCCCCCGCGCGCGATCTGGGGGCGGAGGGCTATCGGCTGACAACGGTCCCAGGCGGCATCCGCATCCGCGCGGGAGGGGCGGCCGGCGCGGCCTACGCGCTCCGCTCGCTCGCCCAGCAGGTCGCCTATGAGGGCGGCCGGCTGCGCCCGCTCGCCATCGAGGACAGTCCGCGCCTGCCCTTCCGCGGGCTTCACGTCGATGTGGCGCGCAACTTCCACAGCAAGGCCGAGCTGCTCAAGATCATCGAGCAGATGGCAGCCTACAAGCTCAACAAGCTCCACCTCCACCTCGGCGAGGACGAGGGCTGGCGGCTCGAGATCAAGGCGCTGCCGGAGCTGACGCGGGTCGGCGGCTTCCGCTGCCACGATCCCGCCGAGGACCGCTGCCTGCTGCCGCAGCTCGGCGCGGGGGCGGAAGGGACGTCGCCCGGCAACGGCTATTTCAGCCAGGCCGATTATCTCGATATCCTCGCCGCCGCCAAGGCGCGGCAGATCGAGGTCATCCCTTCCTTCGACATGCCGGGCCATTCCCGCGCGGCCATCCGATCAATGGAGGCGCGCTACCGCCGGCTCATGGCCGAAGGGAAGCCGGCCGAAGCCGCCCTTTACCGCCTCGTCGAGCCGGAAGACAGGACCCGCTACAGCAGCGTGCAGAACTATACCGACAACACGCTCAACGTCTGCCTCGAATCGACCTACCGGTTCCTGGACAAGGTGCTGGACGAGGTCTCGGCCCTGCACGCCGCCGCGGGCACGCCGCTCAAGACCTACCATATCGGCGCCGACGAGACGGCGGGCGCATGGTCCGACTCCCCCACCTGCCAGGCGCTGATGCGCGCCAAGGGGCTGCAGGCCAAGCAGCTCGGCGCGATGTTCGTCGAGCGGGTGGCGCAGGGGCTGGCGAAGCGCGGGGTGACGCCGGCCGGTTGGAGCGACGGCCTCGGCCACACCGATCCGGCGAAGATGCCGAAGAACACGCAGACGAACCTTTGGGCCAATCTGCTCACCGGCGGCGTCCTCGAAGCGCACACCCAGCTCAACCACGGCTGGCGCGGCGTGATGTCGACACCTGACGTCGTCTATTTCGATTCGCCCTACGTTCCGCACCCGCAGGAGCGGGGGCTCGACTGGCCGTCGCGCGGCACGGACACATTCAAGGTCTTCTCGTTCATGCCGCAGAATTTGCCGGCCAACGCCTCGGTGATGAGGGACCTTGCAGGCGCGCCGCATACGGTGGTGGACGACACGCCGCTGCTGCCCGGGCGGCGTCCGGAGGGCTTCCAGGCGCAGCTGTGGAGCGAGACGATCCGCCTCGACACCGAGGTCGAGTACATGCTGTTCCCGCGCCTGCTCGCCCTCGCCGAGCGCGCCTGGCACCGCGCTCCTTGGGAGCCCGAGTACAAGCCGCGGGAGAGTTATTCGTTCGGCGACGGCAAGGTCGATACCGCGGCGCTGGCCCGCGACTGGAACAGCTTCGCGGGTCGGATGCCGGCCCACCTCGCCTTCCTCGACGCGGCAAACGTCACCTACCGGATCGCGCCTCCCGGGGCGCGAATCCTGAACGGCAGGCTGGAGGCGAACGCGGAGTTTCCGGGCGTCGCGATCGAATATCGGACGGGAGACGGCGGGTGGCAGCGTTACGCCGGGCCGGTAGCCGTCAGGGGCCCGGTCGAGATCAGGGCCCGCACGCCCGACGGCCGCCGGGCGAGCCGGACGGCTACGCTGTCGCCGCGCTGAGCGCCTGCCCCCACGACGCCGCTTCGGGCGCCAGCAGGATGTGGAGCAGCCCGCCCTGGCTTCGCGCGACGCCGCGCACGCCCAAGCCGCGCAGCCGCTCCTCGTCGGCTGCGGCCGAGTCGCGCAACTCGACGAGCAGCCGGTTGCCGTGCAGCTCCGCTCTGCGGACGTTGCCGAGCCCGCCAAGCGCGTCGGCGAGCTTCTCTTCGTCCTGACCCGCGCTGCTTATGGCCGCGCGGATCTCGCCCGCGACCTGGTCAGCGATCGGCCCGAGCACGACCTGATAGCCGCCGCCCGCCAGCCGCAGCACGCCGCGTGCGCCGAGCGCCTTCAGGCCGGCTTCGTCGGCACGGTCCGCATCGGCCAGGGTGAGTCGGAGCCGGGTCATGCAGGCATCGACGCTCACCAAATTGCCGGCGCCGCCGAGCGCGCCCACGAAGTCCCGCCCTCGGTCGCCCGAAGCCGCGGCGCGCGCCTCCGCACGAGCCTCCTCGCGCCCCGGCGTCTTGAGGTTGAAGCGTACGATGCAGAAGCGGAAGGCGGCGTAATAGACGGCGAAATAGACGAGGCCGACGGGGATGAGGAGGAGCGCGCGGGTCGAGAGGCCGTAGCCGAGGATGTAATCGAACAGGCCCGCGGAAAAGCCGAATCCGAGCTTCACGCCGAGCAGGTCCATCACCACCATCGAGATGCCGGTCAGCACCGCGTGCACGGCGTAGAGCGCGGGGGCGAGGAACATGAAGCTGAATTCGATGGGCTCCGTAACGCCGGTGAGCAGCGAGGTGAGGGCGAGCGAGGCGAACATGCCGCCCACCGCCTTGCGCCGCTCCGGCCGGGCGCTCCGGTACATGGCGAGGCAGGCGGCGGGGAGGCCGAACATCATCACCGGGAAGAAGCCGGCCATGAACGCACCTGCGGTCGGATCGCCGGCATAATAGCGCTTGAGGTCGCCGGTGACGCCGTTGAAGTCGCCGATGATGAACCAGGCGATGTTGTTCAGGATGTGGTGGAGGCCGGTGACGATCAGCAGCCGGTTCAATGTGCCGTAGAGGAACAGGCCGACGCTGCCCGCGCCCACGACCCAGCGGCTGAGGCTGTCGATGGCGGTCTCCAGCGCCGGAAAACCTAGGCCGAACATCAGCGCGCCCACCAGCCCCGCCACGCCCGCGGCGATCGGCACGAACCGCCGGCCGCCGAAGAAGGCGAGATATTCGGGAAGCTTGATGTCGCTGTAGCGGTTGTAGAGCAGCCCGGCGACGACGCCGGAAAGGACGCCGGCGGGGATGCTGAGCTTTGAGAGCTGCTTGGCCTTCCAGGCCGCCGCCGCGACGCCCTGCGCCGCCTCGCCCGCGAACCCTGCGAGCGCCTCGGGCGGGACCGTCAGCAGGGTCTTCGCGCCTTCGACGGTGACGAAGAAGCATACCGCCCCCGCGAGC
>DASVVY010000103.1:0-5559 GCA_036386335.1 Allosphingosinicella sp.
TGAGCTCCGCCGCGTAGCCGCCGGTGCCGACCGCGGCGAGCCCTTCGGCGAACACCGCCTTGGCGCCGAGGCTCTCGATCTGCTCGCGAGTTTCGGGCCGGACGTCCGTCGCCGACACGATGGCGCCGAGCCGCCGCGCCGTGGCGATCGCCTGCAGGCCCGCGACGCCGACGCCCATCACGAAGACGCGCGCGGCAGGGATCGTGCCGGCCGCCGTCATCATCATCGGCAGCGCCCGGCCATATTCCGCCGCAGCATCGAGCACCGCCTTGTAGCCGGCGAGGTTCGACTGGGAGGAAAGGATGTCCATCGTCTGGGCGCGGGTGATGCGCGGCATGAACTCCATCGCCAGCGCCTCGATCCCGGCCGCGGCATAGGCGTCGACCCGCTCGCGCTGGCGGAACGGGTCGAGCGCGGCGACGACCAGCGCGCCGGGCTTCAGCCCCTGCAGCGCCGCCGGCTCCGGCCCCTGAACGCCCAGCACCGCGTCCGCGTCGCGCAACGCCTCCTCGCGCGGGCCGACGCTCGCGCCCACCGCCTCGTAATCGGCATCGGCGATAGAGGCGCTGAGCCCCGCCCCCGCCTCGACGCCGACGCTGGCGCCGAGCGCGATGAATTTCTTGATCGTCTCCGGGGTTGCCGCGACCCGGCGCTCGCCCTCAGCTTGTTCCTTGAGGACCGCGAGCTTCACCCTGTCGGCCTAGTTCGCGATGATCAGGACGACGATGAAGCCGATGATGACGCTGACGATCGTGCCCCATTTCATCAGCGAGACGAAGCCCGAATAGCCCCTCCGGTGGACGGCGGTTTCCTTTTCCAGGTCCAGGTCGGCGGCCATGTCGATCCTCTTATGCCCTCAAACGTGGCGCACCCTTAACAAGAGAGCAGCGGCGCCCCAAGCCCCAATTAAGCCGAACTTTACCCCCTTTCGCTACCAAGGCGGGCCTGGAGCCAAGAGGGGAGCCTATGCGGCCCGATCCGACCCGTTGCCTGCTGCTGATCGACGACGAGCCCGCCCAGCGCCGCCTCGTCACCGCGATCGGCGCCCGTGCCGGCTGGTGGGTGCGCGGCGCCCCCGACGTCGACGCCGCGGCCGAGCTGCTGAGGGACCGGGAGGAAAATCCGGTCGACGCCATCCTCCTCGACCATTGGCTGCCCGGCCCCGAAGGCACGCAGCTGATCGAGCAGCTGCGCGCGATGCGCCCGGACCTCCCCCTGCTGGTGATGACCGCCCAGACCTCCGTCGCGGTCGCGGTCGACGCGATGCGCGCCGGCGCCGCCGATTTCCTGGTGAAGCCGATCGCCCCCGACCGGCTCCTCGCCGCGCTCAACTCCGCCACCGACCGGCGCCAGCGCAACGGCGAGCTTCGCCCGCTGTCCGAGAAATTCTCCAGCCGCACCCTCGCCTTCGAGGAGATCGTCGGCTCCGCCCCGCGCTTCCGCGCCGCCCTCGCCGTCGCCGCCAAGGCCGCCCGCGCCCGCGTCTCCGTCCTGATCGAGGGCGAGAGCGGCTCGGGCAAGGAAGTGCTCGCCCAGGCGATCCACAGCTCCTCTCCGCGCGGCCGCAAGCCGATGATCACGGTCAATTGCGGCGCGATTCCCTCCAACCTCGTCGAATCGGTGCTGTTCGGCCACGAGAAGGGCGCCTTCACCGGCGCCTTCGACCGCCATATCGGCCGGTTCGAGGATGCGGACGGCTCCACTTTGTTCCTCGACGAGGTCGGCGAGCTGCCGCTCGACACCCAGGTCAAATTGCTGCGCGCGATCGAGACCGGCGAGATCCAGCGCATCGGCGGCCGCTCGATCCAGATCGTCGACGTCCGCATCATCGCCGCCACCAACCGGCGCCTCACGGAGGAGGTCGCCGCCGGCCGCTTCCGCGAGGACCTCTATTACCGCCTCAACGTCGTCCACGTCGCCGTGCCGCCGCTGCGCGACCGCACCAGCGACATCCCGCCGCTCGCCCGCCATTTGCTCTCGCGCATCGCCGAGCAGCCCGGCATGCGCCATCTGTCGATCACCGACGACGCCCTCGCCGTCCTCATGCGCTACGGCTGGCCCGGCAACGTCCGCCAGCTCCAGAACGCCCTCTTCCGCGCCGCCGTCTTGTGCGAGGGCAATGCCCTGACCGCCGCCGATTTCCCGCAGATCGCGCAGGAATCGACCTTCGCCCGCCGCGCCAGCGACTATCACCGGCCGGCGCTGAACGGCGCCTCGCAGACCGCCGCGCTCAACCACGCGCCCGGCATCACCCTCTACGATTCGGACGGCAACCTGCGCTCGCTCGAGGATATCGAGGCCGACGTCATCCGCCTCGCCATCGGCCATTATCGCGGCCGCATGACCGAAGTCGCCCGCCGCCTCGGCATCGGCCGCTCCACCCTCTACCGCAAGCTCGGCGAACTCGGCATCGGCGATCAGGCCGCCTGAACTCCCCTCTCCCAGGGGGAGAGGGGAGTTGGACGCCGCGACGAACCACGTTACACCTCCGAAAATGTCCGCCTTCGCGAATGCCATCGTCCTCATCACCGGCGCCGCCTCCGGCATCGGCGCCGCGACCGCGAGCCGCCTCGCCGAGCAGGGCGCCAAGAAGCTGATCCTGATCGACCGCGACGAGGACAGGCTTCGGGACTTCGCCTTCTCCCTCCCCAGCGAGCGCCAGATCATGATCGGCGACGTCGCCGACGAGGATCTCTGGGAGCGCGAGGACCTGACCGGCCTCACCCACGCCGTCATCAACGCCGGGGTCGCCGCCGGCTCGCCGATCCCCGACACCAGCTTCGAGGAATGGCGGCGCGTCCTCTCGGTCAACCTCGACGGCGCCTTCCTGACCCTGCGCGCGGCGATGCGGGCGATGAAGGGCAATGGCGGCTCGATCGTCATCACCGCCTCGGCCGCGGGCCTCAAGGCGGAGCCCGGCATCGCCGCCTACGGCGCCTCCAAGGCAGGCGTCATCCAGCTCGCCCGAGTCGCCGCGAAGGAAGGCGCGGCGAGCGGCATCCGCGTCAACGCCATTGCCCCGGGCGGCGTCGAGACTCCGGTGTGGCGCGACGTGCCTTTCTTCCAGGATCTGGTCGAATCGACCGGCGGCGAGGCGCAGGCGTTCCGCGCCATGGCCTCGACGGCGACGCCGCTCGGCCGCTTCGCCCGCGCCGAGGAGATCGCCGCCCAGATCGTCTTCCTCCTCTCCGACGATTGCGCCTTCGTCACCGGCACCTGCTTCGTCAGCGATGGCGGCTATTCGCTCTAGCCTCTTCCTTCTCCTCGCCCTCGCCGCCTGCGAGGCCGAACCGCCGCAGGGCCCCGCCAACCAGGCCGCGGCCGTCGCCGCCGCCCTCCCAGAGCCGGCCTGCGAGAGCCGGCGGTTCGAAGGCTCCCCCTTCACCATCTGCGCCTATCGCCGCGGCGAGCACGAGATCCGCCTCGCCTGGAAAGGCGCCGACGGCCGCCCGCTGCGCAGCCTTGCCGCGCTCGAACAGGCGTTGGGCCCCGACGCAAGCCGCGTCCGCTTCGCGATGAACGCCGGCATGTACGACGAGGAGGGGGCGCCGATCGGCCTCTATGTCGAGCAGGGAAAGACGCTGAAGGCCGTCAACATCCGCTCCGGCCCGGGCAACTTCCACCTCCTCCCGAACGGCGTCTTCGCGGTGGCGTCGGACGGCAGCGTCTCGGCCGCCCGCAGCACCGCGCTCCGCCGCCTGCCGCCGCCGCACTGGGCGACCCAGTCGGGCCCGATGCTGGTGATCGAGGGCAAGCTGCACCCGAAGATCGACGAGGACGGTCCGTCCCGCTTCGTGCGCAACGGCGTCGGCGTGAAGGACCCGCGCACGGCTTTTTTCGTGATCAGCGAGGAGGGCGTCTCGTTCGGCCGCATGGCGCGCCTGTTCCGCGACGTCCTCGGTTGCCGCAACGCCCTCTATTTCGACGGCAGCGTGTCGAGCCTGTGGGACCGGGGCGCGGGGCGGCAGGACCTCTATTCGAGCCTCGGCCCGATGGTCGTCGTGCTCGAGCGGAAACAGCCATAACCGCGCTTTAACCGGCCCTGCGGCATAGCGCCTCATGCCGC
Source organism: Allosphingosinicella sp. (assembly GCA_036386335.1). Classification (GTDB taxonomy): domain Bacteria; phylum Pseudomonadota; class Alphaproteobacteria; order Sphingomonadales; family Sphingomonadaceae; genus Allosphingosinicella. Next base: position 4,067 of record DASVVY010000103.1, read on the forward strand.
CCGGCCGCCGCCTCCCCTTTGCCGCTGCCCTTGCGGCGGCTGCCGCCCCGGCAAGCGCGCAGCGTCTCCCTTATGCCGACCTCAGCGAACCAGCCCCCGCCGCTGCCCACGCCGAGGACTCGTCCAACCCGCCGTGGCTGCAATACGCCCTCCTCGACCGCTTTGAATGGGGCTTCGCGGAGGGTGGGGACGGCTATTCCTGGGACTTCTCCGCCCTGCTCGGCGGCGACACCAACCGCCTCTACCTCGCCTCGACGGGCGAAGGCGCCTCGTCGGGCCGGCTGGACTATCTCGAGCTCAACGCCCTCTACAGCCGCGCGGTGGGCGGCGACTGGGACCTCAATTTCGGCCTCCGCTACGACGCCATACCGCAACCGGACCGCGTCTATGCCACCTTCGGCACGCAATATGACGACGACCGGCTCTGGCTCGGAATCTGGGGCTACCTCTCCCACAGGGGCGAGCTCAGCGCCCGTCTGGCGGCCTATTACAACCTCGTCCTCGCCGGGCCTTTGGTCCTCCAGCCGAGCTTCGAGCTCGACGCCTCGGCGTCCGACGTCGAGGCGCTGGGCCTCGGCCGCGGCCTCACCTATGGCGAGCTCGGCCTGCGCCTGCGCTACGAGATCCGACCGCAATTCGCCCCCTATGTCGGCCTCGCCTGGTCGCGCGACCTCGGCCGCACCGCCCGCCTCACCCGCGCCGAAGGCGAGGACCCGGAAGCCAAGAACCTGGTCCTCGGCCTCCGCTCGCAATTCTAGGCGAGGAGGTCCTGATATTCGGCGTGGCGGTCGATGTAGCCGCGCACGAACGCGCAGGCCGGCACCACCTTCAGCCCCTCGCCGCGGACCTGGTCGAGCGCGCCCTTCACCAGCGCGCTGCCTATCCCCTGACCTTCCAGCGCCTCGGGCACTTCGGTGTGGGTGAAGACGATGCGGCCGTCGCTCAGCCGGTAGGAGGCGAGGGCGGTGCCGCCCTCCACCTGAAGCTCGAAGCGCTTCTCGTCGCGATTGTTGGTCACGTCCGCCATCTTCATGCTCCTCACGCCGCCGCCTTCATCGGCTGAATGACCTGCGCGGCGAAACGGTCCATCTCCTCGGCCTGCGGGCTCATCTGGAGGAGAAGGAGGTCGACCCCCGCTTCCTCATATTCCTCGATCCGCTCGCGCACCTGCTCGGGCGTGCCGACGAGGTTGGGCCTGAGGCCGCGGTTCGACACCGAATATTCCTGCAGCTTGAGCTCGCGCTCGAGCTGCGTTCCAGACAACCACTGGTCGAAATTGTCGAAGCCCCTGGGCGGCTCGGGCGGAAGGGCGGTGATCCGCTCAAGCTCCCGCTTCGCCTCGGCCTCGCTGTCGCGGACGATCGCGTAGGCCGCCATGCCGAACCGCATCGGCGGTCCGCCCGCCCGCGCCCGGCGCTCCGCCATGTCCTGCACCTTGGGCCGGACCGCCTCGACGGGATCGCCGTGCATCACATAGGCGTCGCAATGGCCGG
>DASVVY010000104.1:0-3914 GCA_036386335.1 Allosphingosinicella sp.
AGGCTGCCCATGCCGCGGTTGGCGAGCGCCACCGCGTCGGCCAGGTCGCGATAGGGCATGATGGTCGAGACGGGCCCGAACGGTTCGACGTCGTGGATCGCATCGGCGCCCCACGGATCGTCCGAGCGCAGCAGGATCGGCGCAATGAAGGCGCCGTTCCCTTCCACGGGCGACGCCTCCGGATCCCCGGCAACGATGCGCGCTGATTTGGAGAGCTCGGCGACCGCCTCGCGCACCGACCGAAGCTGCGCCCGGCTGGCGAGCGCGCCCATCGTCACGCCCTCCTCGCGCGGGTTGCCGATCCGCACCTTCGCCAGCCGCTGCCGCAGCGCCTCCTCGACCGCGTCGATATGCGCTGCCGGCGCCATGGCGCGGCGAATGGCGGTGCATTTCTGCCCCGCCTTCACCGTCATCTCCCGCGCCACCTCCTTGACGAACAGGTCGAATTCCGGCGTGCCCGGCGCAGCGTCGGGCCCGAGCACCGAGCCGTTGAGGCTGTCGCGCTCGGCGATGAAGCGGACACTCTCGCGGGCGATCACCGGGTGGGTCTGGAGCTTCATCGCGGTCTGCGCTGAGCCGGTGAAGCTCACCACGTCCTGCAGGGTCAGATGGTCGAACATGTCGCCGACTCCGCCCATGATCAGCTGCAGCGCGCCCGGCGGCAGCACGCCCGCTTCGATCATCATCCGGAACGCCGCCTCGGCGAGATAGCCGGTCGCCGACGCCGGCTTCACGATCACCGGAACGCCGGCGAGCAAGGTCGGCCCGAGCTTCTCCAGCATCCCCCAGACCGGGAAGTTGAAGGCGTTGATATGGACGGCGACGCCCTGCAGCGGCGTGTAGACGTGCTGCCCGACGAAAGTCCCGCCCTTCGACAGCGCCTCCATCTGGCCGTCGATCAGCACGCGGCTGTTGGGCAGCTCCCGCCGCCCCTTCGACGAGAAGGAGAAGAGCGTGCCCGCGCCGCCTTCGATGTCGATCCAGCCGTCGGTGCGGGTTGCGCCGGTGTCGTAGCTGAGCTCGTACAGCTCCTCCTTGCGCGCCATCACCGCCTGGGCGAGGCTCTTCAGCATCCACGCCCGCTCGTGGAACGTCATCGCCCTCAGCGCCGGCCCGCCGACCTTGCGGGCGTGGTCGAGCATCCCGCGGAAATCGAGTCCTTCGCTGCCGGTGGCGTAGATCGGCTCGCCGGTGACGGCGCTCTGCACCTCGGCGAGGGAGCCCGACGGCGCCTCGTACCAGCGGTCCTGCGCGTAGTTGAGGAGGGTGGTGGTCTTCATTCGGTCACCTCGTCATTGCGAGCGAAGCGAAGCAATCCACTGCTGAGGAACTCGCCCGTTGCCACTGGATTGCCGCCTCGCTGCGCTCCTCGCAATGACGGAACTCACCGCCCCGTAAACCCCGGCTTCCTTTTCTCCACGAAGGCGGCCACGCCTTCGCGAAAGTCGTCGCTGTATCCGAGCTCCCGCATCGCGTCCCGCTGCAGGTCGAGCTCCTCGTCCAGCGAATGGTCCCAGCTTCCCCGGATCATCTTCTTGATCCGGGCGAGGCCGCGCGTCGGCGCCTCGGCGAAGCGGGCGGCGAGCGCGTCCACCTCCGCGTCGAGCGCCTCGTCGTCCACCGCCTTCCAGATCAGCCCCCATTCCGCTGCTGTCCCGGCGGGCAGCGGCTCGGCGGTGAGGGCGAGGCCCAGCGCCCGCGCCTGGCCCACGAGGCGGGGCAGCACCCAGGTGCCGCCGCTGTCCGGGATCAGGCCGATCGCGGCGAAGGACTGGATGAACTTCGCCGACTTGGCGGCGATGACGATGTCGCAGGCAAGCGCGATGTTCGCCCCCGCGCCCGCCGCCACCCCGTTCACCCGTGCGATGACGGGGAAGGGGAGGGAGGTGATGCGCCGGATCAGGGGATTGTAATAAGTCTCCACCGAATGGCCGAGGTCCACCGCCTCCCCCGGCGCCACCGCCCGGTCGTTCAGATCCTGCCCCGCGCAGAAAGCCCGGCCTGCGCCGGTGATCACCAGCACCCGCGCGGCCTCCACCTGCGACAGCGCGTCCGCCACCTCCTCGTGCATGCGGACGGTGAAGCTGTTCAGGCGGTCGGGGCGGTTGAGGGTGAGGCGGGCGATGCCGGCCTCCAGCTTGAACTCAATGGTCTCGTAAGCCATGGCCCGGCTTTAGAGCAGGATCGAATGAGTTAGAACCCGCTCATCCTGAGTAGCCGCTGAGCGAAGTCGAAGCGGCGTATCGAAGGACCTCCTTCGATATGAGCCTTCGCCAGGCTCAGTCCCTACTCAGGATGAGCGGGTGGGAGCGCTTATCATGACCGAAGCCTTCATCTGCGACGCCGCCCGGACGCCGATCGGCCGCTACGGCGGCGCGCTGGCCCATGTCCGCGCCGACGACCTTGCTGCGATCCCGATCCGGGCGCTGGTCGAAAGGAATTCCGGCGTCGACTGGGACGCGCTCGACGACATCATCCTCGGCTGCGCCAACCAGGCGGGGGAGGACAATCGCAACCTCGCGCGGATGGCCGGCCTCCTTGCCGGGCTGCCGCACAAGTCAGGCGGCGTCACCCTCAACCGGCTGTGCGGATCGGGGATGGACGCGGTGGCGATGGCGGCCCGGGTGGTGCGGGGAAGTGAGGCGGACCTGCTCATCGCCGGCGGATCGGAGAGCATGAGCCGCGCTCCCTTCGTCATGGCCAAGGCGACCAGCGCCTTCGACCGCAATGCCGAGATGTACGACACCACCATCGGCTGGCGCTTCGTCAATCCGAAGATGAAGGACGCGTACGGCGACGACACCATGCCGTCGACGGCCGAGAACGTCGCCCAGGAATTCCAGGTCAGCCGCGCCGACCAGGACGCTTTCGCGGTGCGCAGCCAGGAACGCGCGGCGGCCGCGCAGGGGAATGGCCGCTTCGCCGCCGAGATCGTCCCCGTCGAGATTCCGCAGCGGAAGGGCGATCCGATGATCGTCGAGCGCGACGAGCATCCCCGCAGGACCAGCGTCGAGGCGCTGGCGAAGCTGCGACCGATCGTCCGTCCCGACGGCACCGTCACCGCCGGTAACGCGTCCGGCGTCAACGACGGCGCGGTGGCGATGATCGTGGCCTCCGAGGAGGCGGCCACGCGCAACGGCCTCACCCCCCGCGCCCGATTCCTCGGCGGCGCCGTGGCCGGCGTTCCGCCGCGGATCATGGGTATCGGCCCGGCGCCCGCTTCTCAGAAGTTGTTGAAGCGTCTTGGACTAAGCATCGGGGACATGGACGTAATCGAGATCAACGAGGCCTTCGCCGCCCAGGCGCTGCCGGTGCTGCGCGAGCTCGGGCTCCCCGACGACGCCGGGCACGTCAACCCGAACGGCGGAGCGATCGCGCTCGGCCACCCGCTCGGCATGTCCGGCGCCCGGCTGGTGATGACCGCCACCGAAGAGCTCCACCGCCGCGGCGGCCGCTATGCGCTGTGCGCCATGTGCATCGGCGTCGGCCAGGGGATCGCCATGGTGATCGAGCGGGTGTGATCCTTCCCTACGGAGGAGGATCTCGCCGCGGTTTTCCTACACCCACCCGGATCGGCTATGGTCGCCGGATGAGCACCCGCGACCCACGTCTTCCGAATTCGCTGAAGGTCACAAAAGTCACGCCTGCCGCGGTGGCTCTCGGGTGCCTTCAACTTCCTCAACTTATTTGCCGGGAAGGTGTGCGAATCAGCCGCGGGACCGCGCGACGGTTCGCGCGTTGTTTGCCGCAAAAGGCGCGCTCTGCTAGCGCCGCCTCCAGGAGAGTTTGATGTACACGACCGAGCTCCAGAAGACGGCGCCAGGCGCGGTCGAGAACCTTGAGAATTCCGAAAAGCTCGCCGCGTTCGAGGCGCGGGTTGCGGCGGACGAGTTCATCGAGCCGAAGGACTGGAT
>DASVVY010000105.1:0-3825 GCA_036386335.1 Allosphingosinicella sp.
CGCTTGCCGAGGCGCTGCGGGCGCGGGTGGCGGCGGCGGCGCGGGGCGGGCCGGAGAAGCATCGGGAGCGGCATGTGGCGCGCGGCAAGTTGCTGCCGCGTGAGCGGGTGGCACGGCTGCTCGATCCGGGGTCGCCGTTCCTCGAGGTAGGCCAGCTCGCCGCCAACGGCATGTACGGCGACGAGGCGCCGGGGGCGGGGGTGATCGCCGGGATCGGGCGGGTGTCCGGACGCGAGACGATGATCGTCGCCAACGATCCGACCGTGAAGGGCGGCGCATACTTCCCGATGACGGTGAAGAAGCACCTGCGCGCGCAGGAGATCGCGCGCGAGAACCGGCTGCCCTGCGTCTACCTGGTCGACAGCGGCGGCGCCAACCTGCCGCACCAGGCCGAGGTGTTTCCGGACCGCGAGCATTTCGGCCGCATCTTCTACAACCAGGCGCAGATGAGCGCGGAAGGCATCGCGCAGATCGCCTGCGTGATGGGGAGCTGCACCGCCGGCGGCGCCTACGTCCCCGCGATGTCGGACGAGAGCGTGATCGTCCGCAACCAAGGCACCATCTTCCTGGGCGGGCCGCCGCTGGTGAAGGCGGCGACGGGCGAGGTGATCAGCGCCGAGGATCTGGGCGGCGGCGACCTCCACGCCCGCCGCTCCGGCGTCGTCGACCATCTCGCCGAGAATGACGAGCATGCGCTGGCGATCGTGCGCAGCATCGTCGCGAAGCTCAACACCGTTAAAGCGGTCGATCTCGACCTCGCCGATCCGGTAGCGCCGAAGCTCGACGCGGACGACCTCTACGGCGTCATCCCCGACGACGTGCGCACGCCCTACGACGTGCACGAAGTGATCGGCCGCATCGTCGACGCTTCCGATTTCCACGCGTTCAAGCCGCTCTACGGTTCGACCCTGGTGTGCGGCTTCGCGCGCATCTGGGGCATGCCGGTGGCGATCCTCGCCAATAACGGCATCCTCTTCTCGGAGAGCGCCTTGAAGGGCGCGCACTTCATCGAGCTCGCCTGCCAGCGCAGGACGCCGCTCCTGTTCCTGCAGAACATCTCGGGCTTCATGGTCGGCGGCAAGTACGAGGCGGGGGGCATCGCCAAGGACGGCGCCAAGCTGGTGACCGCGGTGGCGACGGCGCAGGTGCCGAAGGTGACGGTCCTCATCGGCGGCAGCTTCGGCGCCGGCAATTACGGCATGGCCGGGAGGGCGTACGGCCCGCGCTTCCTGTTCAGCTGGCCGAACAGCCGGATCAGCGTGATGGGCGGCGAGCAGGCGGCGAGCGTTCTCGCGACCGTCCACAAGGACGCGGAGAAGTGGTCGGCGGAGGAAGCGGAAGATTTCAAGGCGCCGATCCGCCAGCGCTACGAGGACGAGGGCAATCCCTATTACGCGACCGCGCGGATGTGGGACGACGGCATCATCGACCCGGTGCAGACGCGCGATGTGCTGGGGCTTGCGTTCAGCGCCTGCCTCAACGCCCCGATCCCGGAGCGGGCGCGCTTCGGGCTGTTCAGGATGTGAGGGTGGGGATGATCGGGTCCTCGCTCCGCTTGGGCTTTTATCCGTCATCCCGGCGAAAGCCGGGACGCGGGAACACGAATTCTCGCGGGACGCTCGGGCGCTTTTGCGCGCTGACTTGCCGCGGTGTTCGTGGGTCCCGGCTTTCGCCGGGATGACGGGGGTGGACTCGAACAGAGGGGGAGAAGAGCGATGATCCTGTTGGCGATGATCCTGGCGGCGGCGCCCGTGCCGGCGGCTGACGAGGCGGCGGTGCTTGCCGTCGCAGAGGAGATGCTGGGGACGCTGAAGAGCAAGGACAGCGCGAAGATGCTGGCGCTGACCCTGCCCGAGGGCGGCGCTACGGCGGTGGGGGAGGGGAAGCTCCACCATTTCAGCTGGGCGCAGTTCGTCGAGCATCTGCCGAAGGACCCGAACGTGGTCGTCGAGGAGCGGCTGTTCGATCCGCTGGTGCGGGTGGACGGCGACGTGGCGGTGGTCTGGGGGCGCTACGACGTCAGCGTCAACGGCAAGTTCCTCCACTGCGGCACCGACCATTTCGACATGGTGCGCACGGGCGGGAAATGGCGCATCCTTAACATCACCTGGAACCAGGTGACGGAGGGGTGCACGAAGTGAGAGGAATGCGGCGGCACGCTTCAATCCTCCCCCAGCGCCGCTGGGGGAGGGGGACCGTCCGAAGGACGGTGGAGGGGCCGACGCCGCCGGCGTCGGTTCCGGTGCCCGCAATCACTCCGTCAGGCGTGCAGCGTGTCACCTCTCCGACCAGGGGAGGACCCGATAAGGCGTCGCGCTGTCTCCGTGAGGAAAATCACGACGCCCTCCAGATTGTTCAGGACCTCGGACGCGGGGATGCGCAAGGTGGTGATCCCCTGCTCGGCCAACCAGGCATCGCGGCGCGCATCTCGGGCCGGCCGATTTCCCCGCTCGTGCCCTTCCCCGTCCACTTCCACGCACAGCTTCGCGGCGTCACAATAGAAATCGAGGTCGTAAGGCCCCGCGGGATGTTGCTTGCGCCATTTAGGGCCCGTCTGGCGCCTCCTCAACTGCTGCCAGAGGAGAACCTCCGGAAGGCTCATTTCGCGTCGAAGGGTTCGCGCAAGTCGACATGCCTTGCCGGTGCCCTTGAGCATGGACCACGTTCCTCGTCGCGCTTCGCGCGCCCCTCCACCATGCTTCGCATGGTCCCCCTCCCCCAGCAAGCTGGGGGAGGATTTCAGGTGACGTTATGATCGCCTCGCTGCTCATTGCGAACCGGGGGGAGATTGCGTGCCGGATCGTCCGCACCGCGCGGCGGCTCGGCATAGGCACGGTGGCCGTCTATTCGGATGCGGATCGGCATGCGCTGCATGTGCGGGAGGCGGACGTGGCGGTGCACATCGGAGCTTCGCCGGCGCGGGAGAGCTATCTGGTTGCGACCAGGATCATCGCGGCGGCCCTCGAGGCTGGGGCGGAGGCGATCCATCCCGGCTACGGCTTCCTTTCCGAGAATGCGGCGTTCGCTGAAGCCGTCGAGGCGGCGGGGCTGGTTTGGGTGGGGCCGAAGGCGGCGTCGATCCGGGCGATGGGGCTGAAGGATGCGGCCAAGTCGCTGATGATCGCGGCGGGCGTGCCGGTGACGCCGGGCTATCTCGGCGAGGAGCAGGCGCCGGAGCGGCTCAGGGCGGAGGCGGACGCGATCGGCTATCCGGTGCTGATCAAGGCCGTCGCGGGCGGCGGCGGCAAGGGGATGCGGCGGGTGAATGCGTCCGGCGAGTTCCAGGAGATGCTGGCGTCGTGCAAGCGCGAGGCGGCGGGGGCGTTCGGGGACGACCGGGTGCTGATCGAGAAATATATCGAGCGGCCGCGGCATATCGAGGTGCAGGTGTTCGGCGATACGCACGGCAATGTCGTCCACCTGTTCGAGCGCGACTGCTCGCTGCAGCGGCGGCACCAGAAGGTGATCGAGGAAGCGCCGGCGCCCGGGATGGACGCGGCGACGCGGGCGGCGGTGTGCGGCGCCGCGGTGAAGGCGGCGCAGGCGGTGAATTACGTGGGCGCGGGGACGATCGAGTTCATCGCCGACGCCTCCGAAGGGCTGCGGCCGGACCGTGTGTGGTTCATGGAGATGAACACGCGGCTCCAGGTCGAGCATCCGGTGACCGAGGAGATTACCGGGCAGGACCTGGTCGAATGGCAGCTTAGGGTCGCTTCCGGCGAGAAACTGCCGCTCCGCCAGGAGGAACTCACGATCGAGGGTCACGCGATCGAGGCGCGGCTCTATGCCGAGGATCCTGCGCACGGCTTCCTGCCCTCGACGGGC
>DASVVY010000106.1:0-1725 GCA_036386335.1 Allosphingosinicella sp.
GGCGGGACGGTGGCGATCGTCGGCTATGGCAGCCAGGGCCGCGCCCATGCCCGCAACCTGCGCGACAGCGGCTTCGACGTGGTCGTCGGCGCCCGTGCGGGCGGCGGCGCCGAGCGCAAGGCGAAGGGCGACGGCTTCCGCGTCGTCTCGCCGGCCGAGGCAGCGAAGGAAGCGGACCTCGTCGCGCTCCTCACCCCCGACATGAGCCACCGCGACGTCTATGCGAACGACATCGCGCCCAACCTGAAGCCGGGCGCCGCCCTGCTCGTCGCCCACGGCTTCTCGGTCGTCTACGGCCAGATCGAGCCGCGCCAGGACGTCGACGTCGTGCTGGTCGCGCCGAAGGGTCCGGGCGACCTCGTCCGCCGCGAATATGACATCGGCCGCGGCGTCCCCTGCCTGTTCGCGGTCCAGCAGGACGCGAGCGGCTCGGCCCGCGCCAAGGCGCTGGCTTATGCGGCCGGCATCGGCGGGACGAAGGGCGGCGCCATCGAGACCAGCTTCGCCGAAGAGACCGAGACGGACTTGTTCGGCGAGCAGGCGGTGCTGTGCGGCGGCGCCAGCGAGCTGGTCATCGCCGGCTTCGAGACGCTGGTCGAGGCGGGCTACAAGCCCGAGGTCGCCTATTTCGAGTGTCTGCACGAGCTCAAGCTGATCGTCGACCTCATGTACGAAGGCGGCCTCGCCAAGATGCTGCACTTCGTCTCGGAGACGGCCAAATATGGCGACTTCGTCTCCGGCCCGCGCGTGATCAACGCCGAGACCAAGGAGCGCATGCGCGAGGTGCTGCGCGACATCCAGAGCGGCAAGTTCGCGCAGGAGTGGGTCGAGGAGAACCAGTCGGGCAAGAAGAACTACCAGGCGATGTACGACGCCGATCTCGACCGTCCGATCGAGAAGGTGGGCGCCCGCCTGCGCGCGCAGATGGCGTGGCTGCAGAGCCAGCCGGAAAGCAAGGCGGCCTGACCATGGCCCCAGCCGCCGCCCGCGCAACCGATCCGGCCGCAGAGCCCCAGCCCGTCACCGGCGCGCGCCTCGTCGTAGAGGCGCTCGAGCGGGAGGGCGTGCGGCACGTCTTCGGCTACCCCGGCGGCGCGATCATGCCGGTCTACGATGCGCTGCCGGGCTCCAGCCTGCAGCACATCCTGGTCCGGCACGAGCAGGCGGCGGCGCTGGCGGCGGATGCCTATGGCCGCGTCACCGGCAAGCCGGGGGTGTGCATCGCCACCTCCGGCCCCGGCGCGACCAACCTGGTCACCGGCATCGCCAACGCCTTTCTGGACAGCGTGCCGATGGTGGCGATCACCGGCCAGGTCGCCTCGCCTCTGATGGGCACCGACGCGTTCCAGGAAGTCGACATCTTCGGCATCACCCTGCCGATCGTGAAGCACAGCTTCCTGATCCGGCGCACCGCGGACATCCCGCGCATCTTCGCCGAGGCGTTCCGCATCGCCACGACCGGCCGCCCGGGGCCGGTGCTGATCGACCTCCCCAAGGACGTCGGCATGATCGCCGCGGTGCCGGAGGCGTTCGAATTGCCCGAGGTCGAGGCCGACCCGCTCGACGAGGCGGCGATCGCCGCGGCGAATGCGCTGATCGGCGATGCGAAGGCGCCGGTCCTCTATTTCGGCGGCGGCATCGCCATCGCGCGGGCGGAGCGGGCGCTGCGCGACTTCGCGGCGCGGAGTGCGATGCCGTCGGTGGCGACTTTGAAGGGCTTGGGCG
>DASVVY010000107.1:0-15757 GCA_036386335.1 Allosphingosinicella sp.
GGAGTCATGGCCGGCGCCAGCTCCTCGAGCAGCTCCAGCCGCACCTTGGCCGACGAGATCACCCCGCCCTCGTCGATCGCGGAGAGCAGCCGCTCGGCGAGCTGCTGCGACTTCTGGGTCGGCTCCGCCTCGAGTCCCGCGCGGGCGGCGGTGCGCAGATTCTCCATCTCGCGCTGGATCTCGGTCTCGCTCGGCGGCGCCCGCAACGCGTCGGCGACGATGGCATAGGCCTCGGCCAGCGCCTCCTTCCAACGCCCTTCCTTCGGGTTGATCGAGATCTGGGTCAGGTCGGCGATGTTGGTCGCCTGGTCGGAGGCGATGTCGGCGCTGACGAAGGCGGCGCCGGTCCGCGCCTTGGCGGTAAGCCGGCGGCTGATGATCCGCGCGGCGAGCGCGCGGGCAAGCTCGGTCCGCTCCTTCGCCTTGGTGTTCGGCTCGGCGCGGTAGGGCCGCAGCCAGGTGAGCTGCGCGATATGCGGCGCGCCCGCATAGACGAGCGTCCCCGTGCGCTCCGGGACTTGGGCGATGCTGCCGTAATCCGGCTCCCGGGGCGCCGGGCCCGTCCCCTTCCAGCCGCCGAAACGGGCCGCGATCAGCCGCTCCACCAGCGCCGGGTCCGCGTCGCCGACGACGATCAGGGTCGCCCGCTCGGGCCGGTACCAGCGCTCATAATAGCCGCGGAGCCCCTCCGGATTCGCCGCCTTGAGCGTCTCCTCCGTCCCGATCGGGTCGCGATTGGCGAAGGTGAGGCCGGAGAAGAACAGGCCGCGGGTGAGCTCGTCCCAGCGGTTGCTGAGCTCGGTGCGCCGGCCGAGCTCGGAGAGGACGACGCCGCGCTCGGCATTGACCACCGCCGGGTCGAACAGGGCCGTGTCGGCCATGTCGGCGATGATCTTCAGGCTCTGGTCGATCCCCGCCTGGTCCGCCCGCGGCAGGTCGAGGCGGTAGACGGTCTGGGTCGGCTCGGTCGATGCGTTGGTGTCGCTGCCGAAGCTCGCGCCGAGCCGCTGCCACGTCTCCCGCGCCTCATGGTCGGCGAAATTCTTCGTGCCGCGGAATGCCATATGTTCGATGAAATGCGCCCAGCCCCGCTCCTCGTCGCGCTCGTGAAGCGAGCCGGCGGCGATCCTGAGGCGGATCGACACCTGCCCCTCCGGCATCGGGTTGCGGCGGATCGCGTAGCGCAGGCCGTTGGGCAGCGTCCCGAACGTCCACGCCGGATCGGGCGCGATGTCGCTCCCCCGATAGAACCACCCCGAATCCCCCGCCGCCTGCACCGGCGCGGCGACGAGGATGAAGAGGGCGAGGAGGCAGCGGCGGAGGAGGGTCATGGGCGGGGAAGGCGTCCTGGTGGGGCGATGCCGTGGGTGGAGGCGGAATGCGTTTGAGATCCGCTCATCCTGAGGAGGCGGTGAGGTTGTCGAACCGCCGTCTCGAAGGACGCACCGCCTCTGCGGTCCTTCGATACGGGCCTTCGCCAAGCTCAGTCCCTACTCAGGATGACCGGCTCTGTGCAGCCCTCTTCGTGCCGACGGCGCCTTGACTCTGCCTGAACAGGATCGGAACATAAAGCGAACACATGAGTCGAGTCGCACGAATGAGCAGCAACCCCGGCCGCATCGAACGCCTCGCCGCCTTGAGGGCGGAGGTGCGGGCGATCGAATCGGCCGGCGCGCGCGAGGGGCGCCCATGCCTGCCTTTCGGAATCGAGTCCATCGACCGGCGGCTGGCGGCGGGCGGCCTCGCCGCGGCCGCCTTGCACGAGGCGGCGCCGGACCGCCCCGGCCTTCCCGACGAGGCGGCGGCGACCCTGTTCCTCGCCTCCATCGCCGCGCGGGCGGAGGGGCCGGTGCTGTGGGCGCTCGCCCGCCGCGACCTCTTCGCCCCCGGCCTCGCTTTGGTCGGCCTCGCGCCGGACCGCGTCCTCTACGCCGAATGCGGGTGCGACGAAGACGTGCTGGCCGTGATGGAGGAGGGGCTGCGCCATGGCGGCCTCGGCGCCGTCGTCGGCGAGATCGGCCGCGCGCCCATGGCCGCCACCCGCCGCCTCCAGCTCGCCGCGGAGGAGGGCGGCACCCTCGCCTTGATGCTGAAGCGCTGGAAGAAAGGCGATCCGCTCGCCGAGCCTTCGGCGGCTGTCACCCGCTGGCGGATCGCCTGCGCGCCTTCGGCGCCGCTCCCGGTCCCCGGCGTCGGCCGCGCCCGCTGGCGCCTCGTCCTCGCCCGCCAGCGCGGCGGCGAACCGTTCGAACTTCTGATGGAGGGCCCCGATGCCCAGGGTCGCCTCGCTCTGGCTGCCGACGCTCAGCACCGACCGCATCGCGCGCGCGCGGCCTGACCAATCCTCCCCCGCATTTGCGGGGGAGGGGGACCAGGCAAAGCCTGGTGGAGGGGCCGAGCGAAGCGAGGAACACGGCTCCGGCTTCGCCGCCGCCGCCCCTCCACCGCGCTCCGCGCGGTCCCCCTCCCCGGCCAATGCCGGGGAGGAACTGAAGGCCTGCTCCTGCCCCCGCGAAGGCCACTGGCGCCCCGGCGCCCGCTGGGCGCGCAACAGCCTCGAGGCACCCGGCCACCGGCGTCCCACCATCCGCGAGCTCGGCAGAAGGACCGAAGCGGCCCCAAACCCCCTCTCCCAGGGGGAGAGGGTTGGGGTGAGGGGGTACGGTGCCTCCGCCTCGGACGCCGGAACCCCTCACCCCTACTCCTCTCCCAAGGGAGAGGGGATTTTGTTGACCGCGCACCGCGTCGGCTCTCGCCACCTCGTTGCCGCCGCTTCGGCCGACGCGCGGGCGCTCGGCCTCCACCCCGGCATGGCCGTCACCCAGGCGCGCGCGCTTGTCCCCGGCCTAGACATCTGCGACCACGATCCCGAGGCGGACGCGGCCGTCCTCACTGCCCTCGCCCTCTTCGCCGCCCGCCGTTGGACGCCGCGCGCCGCCGTCTCCGGCGCCGACGGCCTGTTCCTCGATTTGACCGGCGTTACTCACCTGTTCGGCGGCGAGGAGGCGATGTGCGCGCGGATCCTGCGCTTCTGCGCCCGTGCCGGCTATGCCGCCCGCATCGCCGTCGCCGGCACGCCCGGCGCCGCTTACGCGCTCGCCCGCCACCGCGCCGATCCCCTGCTCCTCTGCCCTGTGGGCGCGGAGGCCGGGGCGCTGGCGCCGCTCCCGCTCGAGGCGCTGCGCATCGGTGAGGCTTCGGCGGCCGCCGCCCGCCGGCTCGGCATCGAGCGGGTGGGGGACCTCCTCGCCATGCCGCGCGCGCCGCTCTCCCGCCGCTTCGGCAAAGCCTTCCTCGCTCGCCTCGACCAGGCGCTCGGCCGCGCCGCCGAGCCGGTCGAACCGGTCGTCCCCGAGGAGCCGCCTTCGGTCACCCTTCGCTTCGTCGAGCCGATCGCCACCGCCGAGGCGATCATCGAAGCGATGGGCGTGCTGATGGCCCGCCTCGTCGCCTTGCTCGAGAAAGCCGGCCTCGCCGCCCGCATCTTCACCCTCTTCTGCGCCCGCGTCGACGGGGCGGAGCAAAGCCTCGCCATCGGCACCGCCCGCCCGACGCGCGACGCGGCCCACCTGCTCCGGCTGCTGGCGATGAAGGTCGAGCGGATCGAGCCCGGCTTCGGCATCGAGGCGATGCGCCTCGCCGCCGGCCGCTGCGAGCCGCTCGCGCCCGAGCAGCTCTCCGGCGAGAAGGCGCCACCCGACCTCGCGCCGCTGGTCGATCGTCTCGCCGGCCGGCTCGGCCCCCGCCGACTGTTCCGCTGGACGGCGGTCGAGAGCGACGTTCCGGAGCGCTGCGTGCGGCGCACCGGCCCGCTCGCCCCCGCCGCCGCCTGGCCGAAATGGCCGCGCCCGGCCCGCTTGCTGTCGCCGCCCGAGCGGGTCGACAAGGTTGTCGCGCTTCTCCCGGACCAGCCGCCCCGCCGCTTCACCTGGCGCGGCCGCGCCTATCGCGTCCGCGCCGCCGACGGGCCGGAGCGGATCCACGGCGAATGGTGGCGCCGCACCCAGGAGGCGGACGCGGTCCGCGACTATTTCCAGATCGAGGACGAGGAGGGCCGGCGCTTCTGGCTCTACCGCCGCGGCGACGGCGAGGACCCCCGCACCGGGGACCTCAGCTGGTACCTCCACGGAGTGTTCGGATGAGGATCACCTTAAGCGCGGGCGTCCACCACGCGGACATGTCCTGCCGCTCCGTACGCGAGGATCGCGCGATCGGCAGTCAGCAACGGACATGCCATCGCTCTCGCTGTCGCGATGATCGTGCGGTCCCCCGGATCGCCGTGAATGCCTTCCAATTCTCCGGCGTCGATGGCGATCGTCTCATCCATGGGCACCAGCCGCAGCCCCTGGGAGCCGAAGGCGATCTTGCTCCATTCGCGAAGCGGCTGGTTCAGGTTGATCCTTCGCTTGCGGAGCAGCATGGCGATTTCCCACAAGGAAATTGCACTGACGCAGGCTTCATTTCGGTCGACGGCCTCATCGATCCTCCGCCGCGCCTGCTTGCTCAGCCGGCTATCCTCTCCCGTTCTCCACAGCAGGACATTCGTGTCGAGCAATATCATGGCTTCGAATACAATTCGGGGGGATGGTTCGCCTCCCAAACCTCCTCCCAATCGGGGTCGAGGGGAGATTCGTCCGGATCAAAATCCGGCGCGAATGTAATCGAACCTTTCAAGGCACCAAACAGGATTTTGGCCTTCGACGGCTGTGCAACCGGTGCGACCTCCGCCACCGGCTTGCCGCGCTTGGTGATCGTTACCGTCTCCCCGGTGCGCTGCACCTCGTCGAGGATGCGCAGGCAATGGGCCTTGAACTCGGCCGCGCCGATCATCCTGCCCATCGCACCGTCTCCTCAAATGACCACTTCATATAGTCATATTCGCGCAAGGCGGCAATTCGCGCGCCGCCGACATGTCCGGTCGAGCGAAGGCGCGGCGGCGACATTGGCAACCCTCAACTTCCTCAACTTATTTTGATGGGGTGAGCGGTCATGTATCACGAGCTCCAGGTCACCACCCATTTCAGCTTCCTGCGCGGGGCGTCGGGGGCGGAGGATCTGTTCGCCGCCGCGGCGATGCTCGGCCTGCCGGCGCTCGGCATCGTCGACAGGAACTCGGTCGCCGGCATGGTCCGCGCCTGGGAAGCGTCGAAGGCGACGGGGGTGCGCCTCATCGCCGGCTGCCGGCTCGACCTCGCCGACCAGACGAGCCTCCTCGTCTATCCGATGGACCGTCCCGCCTGGTCCCGCCTCACGCGCCTCCTCTCGATCGGCAAGGCGCGCGCCGGTAAGGGCGCATGCGAACTCCACTGGGCCGATGTCGAGGCTCATGCCGAGGGGCTGATCGCCATCCATCTCCCCGAAGGTCCCGGCGAGGAGAATGTCCGCCTCCTGAAGCGCCTCAAGCGCAGCTTCGGCGACCGCGCCTACCAGGCGCTCGTCATCCGCCGCCGCCCGGGCGATTCCTGGTGTCACTTTCGTGTGACCTTAGAAGCCCGCGCCGAGGGGGTCCGCCCCGTCGCGACCGGCGACATCCTCTATCATTCGCCCGACCGGCGCATGCTCCAGGACGTGATGACGGCGATTCGCGAGAAGTGCACGATCGACGATCTGGGCTTCCGCCGCGAGCGCTACGCCGACCGGCATCTGAAGGCGCCCGACGAGATGGCGCGCCGCTTCGCCGCTTATCCCGACGCGGTCGCCGCCACGGCCGAGATCGCCCGCCGCTGCACCTTCGACCTTGCCGAGCTGCGCTACCAATATCCCGAGGAGGCGGTGCTCCCGGGCATGACGCCGCAGCAGGCGCTGGAGAAATTGAGCTGGGACGCGGCGCGGGCGAAATATCCGGAGGGCATCCCCGACCGCACCGCCGCGCAGCTTCGCCACGAGCTCGCGATGATCGCCCAGCTCGGCTACGCCCCCTACTTCCTCACCGTCCATTCGATCGTCGATTTCGCCCGCAGCATCGGCATCCTGTGCCAGGGCCGCGGCTCGGCCGCGAACAGCTGCGTCTGCTATTTGCTCGGCATCACCTCGATCGACCCCGTCCAGCACGAATTGCTGTTCGAGCGCTTCGTCTCGCCCGAGCGGCCGGAGCCGCCCGACATCGACGTCGATTTCGAGCACGAGCGGCGCGAGGAGGTGATCCAATGGATCTACGACACCTACGGCCACCACCGCGCGGCGCTGACCGCCGTCGTCTCCCGCTACCGCTCGCGCGGCGCGGTGCGGGAGGTGGGAAAGGCCTTGGGCCTCCCCGAGGATATGACCGCCGCGCTCGCCGGCCAGGTCTGGGGCTGGTCGAACGAGGGCGTCGAGGACCGTCATGTCGAGGAACTGAACCTCGACAAGGCGGCCGACCCCCGCCTCGCCCTCACGCTCGAATTGAGCCGCCAGCTGATCGGCACGCCGCGCCACCTCAGCCAGCATCCCGGCGGCTTCGTCCTGACCCAAGACCGGCTCGACGACCTGGTGCCGATCGAGCCGGCGGCGATGGAGAATCGCCGCGTCATCGAATGGGACAAGGACGATATCGACGCTTTGGGCTTCATGAAGGTCGACGTGCTCGGCCTCGGCATGCTCGGCTGCATGCGCCGCGCCTTCGACCTGCTGAGGGAGCATAAGGCGATCGATATCGGCCTTGCCGACCTCCAGAAGGACGATCCCAAGGTCTTCGAGATGATCCGCCGCGCCGACACATTGGGCGTGTTCCAGATCGAGAGCCGCGCCCAGATGGCGATGCTGCCGCGGATGAAGCCGACCCGCTTCTACGACCTCGTCATCGAAGTCGCGATCGTCCGCCCCGGGCCGATCCAGGGCGACATGGTCCACCCCTATCTCCGCCGCCGTGAAGGCAAGGAGAAGCCCGAATATCCGAAGGAGGAATTGCGCGCCGTCCTCGAGAAGACTCTGGGCGTGCCGCTGTTCCAGGAGCAGGCGATGAAGGTCGCGATCGTCGGCGCCGGCTTCACGCCCGCCGGGGCGGACCAGCTCCGCCGGGCGATGGCGACCTTCAAATATACCGGCGGCGTCAGCCACTTCCGCGACAAACTGATCGAGGGGATGGTGGCGCGCGGCTATTCGCGCGACTTCGCCGAACGGACCTTCAAGCAGATCGAGGGCTTCGGCAGCTACGGCTTCCCGGAGAGCCACGCGGCGAGCTTCGCCAAGATCGCCTACGCCTCCTCCTGGATGAAGTGCCACCACCCGGACGTGTTCTGCGCCGCCTTGCTCAACGCCCAGCCGATGGGCTTCTACGCGCCCGCCCAGATCGTGCGGGATGCAAGGGAGCACGGGGTGGAGGTGCGGCCGGTGTGCATCAATGCGAGCCGCTGGGATTGTACTTTGGAAGGACAATCCTCCCCTGCCTTTACAGGGGAGGGGGACCAGGCGAAGCCTGGTGGAGGGGCAGCGGAGGCGAAGCCGGAGCTGTTTTCCTCGCTTCGCTCGGCCCCTCCACCGCGCCTCGCGCGGTCCCCCTCCCCCGGAAATCCGGGGGAGGATTTAATCCCCCTCCGCCTCGGCCTGCGGATGGTGAAGGGGCTCGCCAACCTCCACGCCGCGCAGATCGTCGCCGTCCGGGGCCAAACCGCCTTCGCTTCAGTCGAGGACGTGTGGCGCCGCTCGGGCGTGCCGCTCGCCGCGCTGGAGCGGCTCGCCGAAGCCGATGCGTTCGCGAGCCTCGGCCTCACTCGGCGCCAGGCGCTGTGGCAGGTGCGCGGGCTCGGCGAGGCGCCGCTGCCGCTCTTCGCGGCGGCCGAGGCGCGCGAGCCGGAGGTGGCGCTCCGGCCGATGGCGGAAGGGCGCGAGGTGGTCGAGGATTATCGCGCCCTCCAGCTGAGCCTGCGCGCCCACCCGCTCGCCTTCCTCCGGCCCGAGCTCGACCGCCGCGGCATTACCCGCTGCGCCGATCTCGCCCGGGTCCGCGACGGCAAGGCGGTCGAGGTGGCGGGGGTGGTCCTCATCCGCCAGCGGCCGGGCTCGGCCAAGGGCGTGCTGTTCATCACCATCGAGGACGAGACGGGGGTGGCGAACGCGATCCTCTGGCCCGACCGGTTCGAAGCGCAGAGGCGGATCGTGATGGCGTCGGCGATGGTCGGCATCAAAGGCGTCGTCCAGCGCGAGGGCGACGTGATCCACGTCGTCACCGCCCGGATGGAGGATTATACATCGCTCCTCCATTCGGTCGGCGCGATGGACTTCCCGCACCGCACCGGCCCCGCCGACGGCGCCAGGAATGCCGGCCCCGACCCGCGCGACAAACGGGAACGGCCGGCGCCGCTCCCCACGAGCTTCGCCGGCCGCACCGTACAGGACCCGGCGGAATCGATCCGGGTCAAAAGCCGCAACTTCCACTAGGTCCTCCCCTGGAATTCCAGGGGAGGATTTAACGGTCAGAATTTCTGCTGGCGCTCGTAGAGGGATTTGTAATGCTGGATGCGCGTCACCCGAAGGCCCGGCATGCCGGAGCGATCGACGGCGCGCTGCCAGCCGGCGAATTCCTCGATGGTGAGGCCGTAACGCTCGCACGCCTCGTCCACCGTCAGCAGACCGCCGTTCACCGCGGCCACCACCTCCGCCTTGCGCCGCACCACCCAGCGCGACGTGCTCGACGGCGGCAGCGAATCCAGCGTCAGCGGCTCCCCCAACGGGCCGATGACTTGTGCAGGCCTGATTTTCTGGTTTTCGAGCATTCCTACCTCAAACATGGCTGCCATCGCCGGTCCCCGATCTCCCCTCGGCCCGGCTATACGGGGCGCCGTTGAAGGAAGGCTGAAATGCCAAGGTAAATTTCCCGGTCACTTCAGTTGACACTCCGTTGCCGCGCGAAAGCGGGGCTGAACGATCCGCGCTGCGCCGCCGCCGCCCAGCGCCAGCCGGAGCCCCCGAGGAGGAGCTCGACCAGCGGATCGGAGCCGCGCAGCGCCGCGAAACCCGAGAGCTGCGCCCGCGCCGCGGGGCTCGCCGCCTGCCGCGCCTGCAGCATCGCGGTGAGCACGCCCAGGTCCAGCGACGCGGGCGCACGGCTCGCGAACCGCTGTTCGGCGCGGCGGAACAGACTCAGATCCATGCCGCCTTGGTAGCGGCGAGGCCTGAAAACCCCGTTAAAGCGCGGCAGGGTGGGCTTTTTGCCCCCTCGCGCCTATGTAGCGGCCGCCATGATCGCCGATTTCCAGCTCAGCCGGCCCGCGTCCGAGGCCCGGATCGTCGTCGCCATGTCGGGCGGCGTCGACAGCTCGGTCGTGGCCGCGCTCGCCGCCCGCAGCGGCGCGCAGGTGATCGGCGTCACCCTCCAGCTCTACGACCACGGCGCCGCCGTCGGCCGGTCGAAGAGCTGCTGCGCCGGCCGCGACATCTACGACGCGCGCACCGTCGCGGAGAAGCTCGGCATCGCCCATTACGTCTTCGACTATGAGAGCCGCTTCCGCGACAGCGTGATCGAGCGGTTCGCCGATGAGTATGCCCGCGGTCGGACTCCGATTCCATGCGTGTCGTGCAACCAGGGGGTGAAGTTCACCGACCTCCTCAGCCTCGCCCGCGACCTCGGCGCCGATTGCCTCGCCACCGGCCATTATGTCCGGCGCGTGCCGGGGCCGAACGGGGCGGAGCTCCACCGCGGCGCCGATCCGGCGCGGGACCAGAGCTATTTCCTGTTCGCCACCACCATGGAGCAGCTCGATTTCCTGCGCTTCCCGCTCGGCGACCTGCCCAAGCCGCTGGTCCGCGAGATTGCACGCGACCTGGAGCTGATCGTCGCCGACAAGCCCGACAGCCAGGACATCTGCTTCGTCCCTGGCGGCGACTATGCCGCGGTGGTGGAGAAGGTGCGGCCCGAGGCGGCGCAGCCGGGCGAAATCGTCGACCTCGCAGGTCGGCCGCTCGGGGAGCATCGAGGGCTTATCCACTTCACGGTGGGCCAGCGCCGCGGCCTCGAGATCGGCGGCCAGGCCGAGCCGCTCTACGTCGTCCGGCTCGAGCCGGAGGCGCGGCGAGTCGTGGTCGGCCCCCGCACTGCGCTCGCCGTACGCGCCGCACGCCTCTCCGGCGTCAACTGGCTGGGCGAAGGACAGCGGGACGGGCTCTCGGCCAAGGTCCGCTCTATGGCACGCCCGGCGCCCGCGAGCTTCGACGGGGACACGATCCGCTTCGAAGCCCCCGAATACGGCGTCGCGCCCGGGCAGGCGGCCGTGCTCTACGCAGGCGAGCGCGTGCTGGGCGGCGGCTGGATCGAGGAGACGGTCCCGGCGGAGCTCATCGCCGCCTGACGCGGGCGACGAGGTAGAGGACCGAGCCGGAGGCGACGAGGATCAGCAGCATCCGCCACGACGGCCAGGCGCTCTGCAGGGCCGCCCAGGCGCAGACGGCGATGCCGGCGACGACGGTCAGCCAAAGCGCGATGGTAGGCCGCTCCGCTTTCGGCAGCGCCGCGATGCTGAGCGAATAGACGATCATCCGGGCGAGGGTGCTCACCACCGCCAGCCAGACGAAGCTGCCGGTCAGCGCCAACAGAGCCACCAGCCCGCCCATGAAGAGGATCGAATTGACGGGCGTCGCGTAGCGCTCGCTGACCCGTCCGAACCAGGCGGGAAGGAGCCCGTCGCGGGCCATTGCGTAGGTCGTGCGGGTCGTCCCGGTCATGCCGCCGCTGATGTTGCCCAGCAGCGAGAAGATCGCGGTCGCGGTGAGGAGCCCGGCGCCGGCGGGGCCGAGCAGAGCGGCCCCAAAGGCGATCATCGGCGCGTCCCCGCCTTCGGAGCCGGTCATCACCGCGACGTAGGAGAGCTGGACCAGGAAATAGAGCCCGGCGGTGGCCGCGATCGTCGCGATGAGGGCGCGGGGGATGGTGCGCTGCGGGTCGGCGGTCTCGCCTGCGGGAACGACGCTGTTCTCGAACCCGACGAAGGCATAGAGGATCAGCAGCGCGGCCGCCTCGAGTTCGGACAGCGGCGGGGGGGCAGGCGGGGCAATGGCGCCGCCGGCGAGGATGAGGCCCATGATCGCCGCGAGGAGCAGCGGCACCGCCTTCAGCAGCGTCAGCACGTCGAGGGTGCGAATCGCGCGGCGGACGCCGATCACATTCACTGCAGTCACCGCCGCGCAGACGGCCAGGATCAGGCCTGCGCGCGCAAAGCCGCTGCCGAGGACCGGGAACCAGCCGGCCAGGTAGGTGACGAGGACGTTGGTGTTGGCGGCCAGCGCCGTCGCCCGCGCGACATAGTAGATCCAGCCCGCCTGGAACGAGGCGGCGGGCCCGAAGGCGGCGGCGTAGACGACCGGGCCGCCGGAATGCGGATGGTGCGCCGCGACCCGGGCGAAGGGGAAAGCGATCACCAGCACCAGCACGCCGAACAGTGGGAAGAGGAAGGGGCTGAAGGCGCCGAACTGGGTCAGCAAGGTCCCGGGAAGGGCGAAGATGCCCGCGCCGACGAGGCCGTTGAACGAGAGGAACGCCGAGCCGAAGAAGCCGATGTCGCGGCGAAGGGGTTCGTCGGCGGTATGGCTCATCGCGTGGTTCTGGACTGCGGGCGAGGGCAGGACAAGCGGTGAGGTTTGCGCTCCGCGTGTTGCGCCACCTATAGGGTATCGTCCAACAGGGAGGACGAATGCGCTTCTTTGCCTGCGCCGCCGGCCTCGCGGCTTGCCTCGCCGCCACCCCGGCCGCCGCCGAGGATCTGCGCGAATTCTGCCCGGACAGGCCCGGCCTCGGCACGCCCGCCTGCACGATGGACCGCGGCCATGCGGCGGTGGAGCTTGGGCTGTTCGACTGGACGCTGGAGCGCTCCGGAGGTGACCGCACCGACACCTTCCAGGCAGGCGACCTGCTCGTTCGCTACGGCGTCACGGACAGCCTGGAGGTCCAGCTCGGCTGGACTGCGTTCGGCGCGGTTCGCGATCGGGCCGGGGGAATGGTCGACAAGGCGAGCGGCGTCGGCGACCTGCTGGTCGCGCTGCGCCAGAACCTGCGCAATCCGGACGGCTCCGGCTTCTCGGCCGCCATCATGCCGTACGCGACCCTGCCGGCGGGCGGCGCGGCGATCGGTGCCGGCGACTGGGGTGCCGGTCTCATCCTTCCCGTCAGCTACGAGCTGCCGGGAGGCTTCGCGCTCGGCTTCACGGGCAGCGTCGACGCCGCGGTCGACGAGGATCGGCACGGCCGGCACATGTCGTTCGGTGGCGTCGCCGGACTCGACATCCCGCTCGGCGAGGCCGCCGGCGCGACAGTGGAGCTCGCCGCCGTCCGGGATCGCGACCCGGCGGGCTCCTCCACCCAGTTCCTCGCCGGCCTGTCGGGCGCGCTCATGGTGGGGAGCGAGCTGCAGCTGGACGCGGGCGCCAATGTCGGCCTCAACCGCAGCGCGCCGGACGTCGAGCTATATTTCGGCCTCGCCCGCCGCTTCTGAGGAGGAGCCTCCATGCGCCGCCTGACCTTTGTTCTGCTCGCCCTCGCCGCAGCCTGCGTCGCGTCCCCTCCGGCGCCGGTGCCGCCCCACGCCAACCCGGTGCTCGACGAGGACTTCCCCGACCCGGCGGTGCTGCGTGCGTCCGATGGCTTCTATTACGCCTACGCCACCCAGAGCGAGAAGGACGGCCGCACCCTCAACATCCAGGTCGCCCGCTCGCGGGACCTCGTCCGCTGGGCGCGGCTCGGCGACGCGCTGCCGACCAAGCCGGCCTGGGCGAGCCGCACCCAGGATTTCTGGGCGCCCCACGTCTCCGAGCACGAGGGCCGCTTCTACCTCTATTACTCGGCCAAGCCGGACGCGGCGCTCGACGATCCCTCCCGCGGCCTCTGCCTCGCCGTCGCGACGGCGGAGCGGCCGGAGGGGCCGTTCACCGACGTCGGCAAGCCGCTCGAATGCGGCCCCGGGTTCGTCAACATCGATCCGATGGCGTTTGACGATCCGCGAACCGGCCGCCGCCTCCTCTACTGGGGCTCCGGCTTCGGGCCGATCAAGGTGCGGCAGCTCGCCCCCGACCGCGTCTCCTTCGCGCGGGGTACCGAGGCGGTTCCGCTCGTCCACGCGATCGCCTCGGACGATCCGCGCACCTACCGGCGCCTCGTCGAAGGCGCCTGGGTGATCTACCGGGCGCCCTGGTATTACCTGTTCTTCTCCGGTGACGATTGCTGCGGGGCGAAGGCGCATTACGCGGCGATGGTCGCCCGCTCCCGCCGCGCCACCGGGCCGTTCGAGGTCCGCGGCAACGGCGTCGTCCTTGAGGCGCGCGGCAAGTGGATCGCGCCGGGGCACAATTCCATCGCCACGGACCGGAGGGGGCAGGACTGGATCGTCTATCACGCCGTCGATACCCGCCGGCCACGCACCAAGCCGACCGATGGGATCAACACTCGCCGGGTGATGCTCATCGACCGGATCGAGTATCGCGACGGGTGGCCGGTGGTGACGGCCGTGCCTTAGGCCGCGCGGAGCGGCGCTTGATCTGGATCAGCAATCACGTCTCTCCCCTCTGAAGCAATCTGTGGTAGCGTGCCTGCGGGGCGAGCGGCGCTTTCGGGCGCACGGGGGAGTGTTTGCGGAGGCTGGTCACCATCGATCTGCCGCGGCGCCTGTCGCGGCGCCTGCCCAGGCCGGTGACGGAGCTGCTCGTCGGCGTCGGCATCACCGCCTTGTTCGTCGTGCTGAGGAGCCTGCTGGCGCCGCTCCCCGACCAGCTCGCGCCCTTCGCGCTCGGTTTCCTCTCGATCGTGCTCGCCACGTTGCTGGCGGGCTGGCGTAGCGGCCTGCTCGCGCTCCTGCTCGGGCAGGCCTTGATCTGGTACTTCCTGCTCCCGCCCCGCGGGAGCTTCTCGGTCGATGACCCGGCGATCGGCTACGGCCTCATCCTCGCCACCGGAACGCAGCTCCTCATCCTTTTCGCCCTCGCCCTCTATCAGCGGGAGGTGCGGGCGGGCGAGGTCGAGCGGGCGCGGCGGATCAACTTCCTCGGCCATGCGCTGCGCGAGATGGACCACAGGACCAAGAACAACTTCCAGATCGTCACCAGCTTGCTGACTCTGCAGGGGAACCGCTCGTCGAGCCAGGAGGTGCGGGGCGCGCTCAACGAGGCGGCGGAGCGGCTGAAGGCGGTGGCGGCGGTCTATGACGCGCTGGCCCCGAGCAGCGAGGGTCTCGCCGCCGTCCGCCTGCAGGACCAGCTCGAGGAGATCTGTCACCAGATCCGCCGCGGCATCCTGCCCGACGGCATCAGCCTCTCGGTCGACCTTGAGCCGATGCTGGTGCCGCACGAGACGGCGGTGTCGATCGGCATCATCGTCAACGAGCTCGTCACCAACGCCTGCAAGCACGCCTTCGGCGACGGCGGCGGCGAGATACGGGTGCGGGCGGTGCGGGAGGGGGAGGCGGCGCGGATCGAGGTCGCCGACGACGGCCGCGGCATGCCGACCAGCGGGCGCGGCAAGAGCGGGCTCGGCACGCGCCTCGTCGCCGCGTTCGTCCAGCGCCTGCGCGGCAAGAGCGAGCTGCGATCCTCCGAGGCGGGGACCACCCACTCGATCCTCGTCCCTCTGCGCCACGACTGATGCCGCCGCCGAGAAGCGCCGGCATCCTGCTCTACCGGCGCCGTGAGGGCGTGCTGGAGGTCTTGCTGGTGCACCCGGGCGGGCCGTTCTGGCGGAGTCGCGACGAGGGCGCGTGGATGATCCCCAAAGGGGGCATCGAGCCCGGCGAGGCGGCAGCGGCCTGTGCCCTGCGCGAGTTCGAGGAGGAACTCGGCACCCGCCTCCCGGGTGCGCCGTGGCGGCTGTGCGAGGTCCGCCAGTCCGGCGGCAAGTGGGTCGAGGCCTTCGCGCTGGAGGGCGATCTCGACGCCGACGCGATCGTCAGCAACAGCTTCACCGTCGAATATCCGCCGAGGAGCGGGGAGTTTCGCGACTTTCCCGAAGTGGACCGTGCCGCCTGGTTCTCCCTCGCCGAAGCCCGCATCAAGATCCTGCCGAGCCAGATGCCGATCCTCGATGCTCTCGAGGCCGCGTTGGCCTAGCCTTGGAACAGGTGCGGGTATTCCCTGGGCTGGCTGCGCAAATACTGGTTGGGCGCCTTCACCTTCCCGCCCAGCGCCGCGGCTGCGTGCCACGGCCAGCGCGGGTCGTAGAGGATGCCGCGGGCGAGGGCGACGGCGTCGGCGTCGCCGGACGCGACGATCGCCTCCGCCTGGTCGAAGCCAGTGATGAGGCCGACCGCCACCACCGGCATGCCGACCGCGTGCTTGACGGCGCGGGCGAGCGGAACCTGATAGCCGGGGCCGACAGGGATCTTCTGCGCCGGCGTCAGGCCTGCGCTGGAGACATGGATGCCGTCGCAGCCGCGCGCTTCGAGGGCGCGCGCGAAGGCGATCGTCTGCTCCTGGTCCCAGCCGCCCTCCGCCCAGTCGGTGGCGGAGACCCGCATCGTCACCGGCTTGTCGGTCGGGAAGACGGCGCGGACGGCGTCGAATACCTCGAGCGGGAAGCGCATACGGTTTTCGAGGCTGCCGCCATATTCGTCGTCGCGGCGGTTCGAGAGCGGCGAGAGGAACTGGTGGAGGAGATAGCCGTGGGCACCATGAAGCTGGATGAGGTCCAGCCCGAGGCCGTCCGCCCGCCGCGCAGAGGCGGCGAAGGCCTCGCGAACCCGCTCCAGCCCGGCGCGATCCAGGGCGGTCGGTGGGTGCTCGCCCTCGGCGAAGGGGATCGCCGAGGGCGCTTCGGTTTGCCACCCGCGCGGCGCGTGGGGCGCGATCTGGGCGCCGCCGTTCTGCCAAG
>DASVVY010000108.1:0-17995 GCA_036386335.1 Allosphingosinicella sp.
TCTGCCTCATCACAACGAGCTTCGCCCTCGCCGCATGCAACACGGTGAAGGGCGCCGGAGAGGACATCGAGTCCGTCGGCGAGGCGGGCGACAAGGCCACCTGAGCACCGCTTCAGGACCTTAGGCAGAGGGCCGCCCGGCAAGGGCGGCCCTTTTCGTTTGCGCTCCGCGCGGATCGAACCTTATCGCCGCCGAGGGTTTGTACCGCTCGAGAGGAAGAAGGAGGAGGAACAAGCGTGCTCCGGACGAAATTTGCCCTGAGGCTCGCGGCCGCCGCATCGCCCGCGCTCGCCGCCGCAGCCTGCGCGCCGGCCGTCCAGAACGAGGAGGCGCGCTCGCCCGAGGGCCTGCGCTATCTGTCGCAGCCGCTGGTCCGCGACGTCTACATCGCCGACCCGTCCGCCCACGTCTTCAACAACCGGATCTACGTCTACGGCTCGCACGACATCGAGGGCACCACGCCCGAGGACGATCTCGGCTCCCACTTCGAGATGCGCGACTACCGCGTCATGTCGATGCCCCGGATCAGCGGGCCGGTGACCGTGCATCCCGTCGCCCTCGACGTGCGGGACGTGCCCTGGGCCGAGAAGCAGATGTGGGCGCCCGACGCCGCCTACAGGAACGGGCGCTACTACCTCTATTTCCCTGCCAAGGATCGCGAAGGCGTGTTCCGCATCGGCGTCGCCACCGGCACCCGGCCGGAGGGGCCGTTCCGCGCCGAGGCGCAGCCGATCCGCGGCAGCTACAGCATCGACCCCGCCGTCTTCACCGACGAGGACGGGCAGAGTTACATGTATTTCGGCGGAATCTGGGGCGGCCAGCTCCAGCGCTGGGCGAACGGCCGCTACGACCCGAACGGCTCCAAGACGGACCTCGGCCAGGATGACCGGCCGGCGCTGATGCCGCGGGTGGCGAAGCTCTCCGGCGACATGCTGCAGTTCGCCGAAGCCCCGCGCGAGGCGATGATCGTCGACGCGAACGGGCGCCCGCTCCTCGGCGGCGACCACGACCGCCGCTTCTTCGAGGCGGCGTGGATGCACAAGTACAACGGCAAATATTATCTGAGCTACTCGACCGGAGACACCCACTACCTCGTCTACGCGACCAGCGACTCGCCTTACGGCCCCTTCACCTATCGCGGGCGGATCATGGAGCCGGTGCAGGGCTGGACCACCCACCATTCGATCGTGAAGGTGGGGGAGCACTGGTATCTCTTCTACCACGACACCCAGCTCACCAACCGCACCCATCTCAGGAACGCGAAGGTGACCGAGCTCGTCCACAATGCGGACGGCACGATCCGCACGATCGACCCGTTCGCGCGATAGCCGCCCTGGAGCGACCCTGCTCCGTTCCGGCGGCGACCCCGACTGGACAAAGGTCCGGAAAGGGCACACACTTATCCACAGCCGACGGTGTACCGGTCGCCGGCCGGCACGGAATGGGGGAATCGACATCATGCGCCAGGAGATCGGCTACCTGATCGTGGCGCTCCTTGCCTTGTGCGGGGCATGGCTCGTCTGGCGCGCCGCGTTCGCCAGCCGGCGCGGCCGCGAGGGGCATATCCGGATCGACCTGTTCGACCAGGGCAAGCACTGAGGCGCCGCGGGGCGGCTGTCAGCTATCGGCGGGGCGCGCCTCGGCGGGGGCACTCTCCTTCTTCCGCCGCTTTTCCGTGAACCAGATGGCGACCAGCGACGCCTCGTAAAGCGTCCACAGCGGAACCGCGAGCAGCAGCTGCGAGACGACGTCGGGCGGCGTCAGCACGGCGGCGATCGCGAATGCTCCGACGATTGCGTACCGGCGGCCCGACTTGAGCTGCGCGCGGGTGACGATGCCGGCGCGCTCGAGCAGCATCAGCAGCACCGGGAGCAGGAAGGCAACGCCGAAGCCGAAGATGAAGCGGGTGACGAAATCGAGATAATTGCCGACTCCCGGCAGCGCCGTCTGCTGCACGCCGCCGATATTGCCTTGGTAGCTGAGCAGGAAGTGGAGCGCGACCGGCATCGCCACGTAATACGCCATGGCGCCACCGAGCAGGAACAGGAGCGGGGTCAGCAGCAGGAACGGGAGGAAGGCCTTCTTCTCGTTGGCGTAGAGGCCCGGGGCGACGAACCGCCAGATCTGGTTCGATATGACCGGAAAGGCTATCATCAGCGCCGCGAAGAAGGCGACCTTCACCTCGACGAAGAAGGCCTCGAAGATGTTGGTGTAGATGAGCCGCCCCTGCCCGGCCTTGAGCAAGGGCTGGACCAGGAAGGCGAAGATCGGGCGCGCGAAATAGAGGCAAGCCCCGAACGCGACGGCGATCGCCGCGACCGACCAGAGGAGGCGCCGGCGGAGCTCGATCAGGTGATCGAGGAGCGGGGCCTTGGTTTCGTCGAGGTCCCTCATGGCAGCTCGCGCGGGTCCTCGTCGCTGCGCGGCGGCGGCATCTCGCCTTCCGGCGGTGCGGCCGACGCGGCCGGTGGGGAGGGTTCGGCTTCGGGCGCCGGGTCGGCCGGCGGCGGCGCGGCTGCCGAACCGTCAGCGCCGGGCGTCGGTGCGTCCCAGCTCGGGAGCGCTGGATGCTCGCGCATGATGCGCTCGTTCTCCTCGCGCCACTTCTTCTCCATCTCCTCGAGCTCGGCCTCGCGCATCATCGTCTCGAAGCCGGAGCGGAAATGGCGGGCCATGCCGCGGGCGCGGCCGACCCACTGGCCGACGGTGCGCATGGCCTTCGGGAGGTCCTTCGGCCCGATCACCAGCAGGGCGATCACCGCCACGACCAGCAGCTCGGTGGAGTCGACGCCGAACATGGCCGTGCGGGCGCGGCGCGATCAGGGCTCGCGCCGGTCGCTCGCGTCGAGGTCGCGACTGCGGTCGGCGGCGGGGGGCTCGATCGGGCCGCGGTCGGCCGGCACTTCGAGCGTCTTGGAATCGCGGATCTGCCGGGGCGGCTCGGCGGGACGGGCGGGCGCGTCGTCGTCCTCGGTCATGCCCTTCTTGAAGCTCTTCAGGCCCTTGGCGATGTCGCCCATCATGTCGGAGAAGCGGCCCTTGCCGAACAGCAGCAGGATGACGACCCCCACGATCAGCCAGTGCCAGACGCTGAAACCACCCATGATGCTTCTCCGGAAACGACTTGCGAGCTACCTAGTCGCCCTCCGGCTCACTTTCCAGCACTAGCTGTTCCATCGCCGCGTCGATGGGGTCGAGCAGGCCGGCCGCGCGGAGGTCGTCGATCCCGGGGAGATCGCGCCGGCTCTCGAGCCCGAAATGGTCGAGAAAGGCCTGCGTGGTGGCGTAGGTGAGCGGCCGGCCCGGCACCTCGCGGCGGCCGGCGGGGCGGACCCAGCCCGCCTCCATCAGCACGTCCAATGTCCCCTTGGAGATCTGGACGCCGCGTATCGCCTCGATCTCCGCGCGGCTCACCGGCTCGTGATAGGCGATGATCGCCAGCGTCTCGACGGCGGCGCGGCTGAGCCGGCGCGGCTCCTCCCGCTCGCGCCGCAGGATGTGGGCGAGGTCGGCCGCGGTCTGGAAATGCCAGTGCCTGCCCCTCTCGACGAGGTTGACGCCGCGCCCTGCATAATGCGCCCGCAGCTCGGCGAGGGCGGCGGCGACCTCGATACCGGGGCCGACATAGTCGCCGATCTCCTCCGCCGTCATCGGCTCGGCGGCGGCGAACAAGGTCGCCTCGACGGCGCGGAGGGCATCGGAAAGCTCGTTCACGCGGCACGCACCCAGAGCGGGGTGAACGGGCCGTCCTGCTCGAGCTGAACCCTCCCGGTGCGGGCGAGCTCGAGGGCGGCGACGAAGCTGGAGGCGAGCGCCGATTTGCGGAACTCGCGGTCCTGGGTCTCCGGGAGGAACGTCTCGAGCCGAGTCCACTCCAGGCGGGTGCCGACCATCCTCTCGACCCGCAGCAGCGCCTCCTCCAAGGTCATCACCGGCCGGCGGGAGACGATGTGGACTGCGGGCTCGGTGCGCGCGCGGATCGAGCCGTAGGCGCTGATCAGCTCGTAAAGGTCCGCCTGCCACAGCGACCTTCGGATCACCCGCAGCCCTTCCGGCGCCGCGCGGAGGAAGACGTCGCGGCCGAGACGGTCGCGCCCCATCAGCCGGGCCCCCGCCTCGCGCATCGCGGCGAGCCTCTGGAGGCGCAGCTGAAGCCGCATCGCCAGCTCCTCGGGGCTCGGATCGACTCCCGGCTCCTTGGGAAGCAGCAGGCAGGATTTGAGATAGGCGAGCCAAGCGGCCATCACCAGATAATCGGCCGCGATCTCGAGCTTCAGCTTCTTCGCATCGGCGATGAAGGCGAGATATTGCTCGACCAAGGCGAGAATGGAGATTTTGGCGAGATCGACCTTCTGGTTGCGTGCCAGCGTCAGCAGCAGGTCGAGAGGCCCCTCCCACCCGTCGAGGTCGAGCGTCAGTCGGTCCGCCTCACGCACTTCCGGCTGCTCGTCGAAGAAAGATTCGTCCCCGCCCATGGACGGAAGGTTACGGCCAGGTGCGGCCCATGCGAAGCGCAATTCGCGCGCTTATGCACAGCAATTTCGGCTCTTGCTGCACCCCCGGCGCCTGTTACCTTCGCGGGGGCGAGGGAGACACCGATGCAACACGGCCGTGAAAGCTTCGTCGGGCTCTGTGCGATTGCTCTCTTCAGTGGCCTCGCCTGGCTAGTCGTGCCGACGCAGGCGATCGCTGCCCCCGCTGCGTCCGAACCGCGTGATGGCCTCACCCATTCCGCTCCGACGCGGAGCTGAAATCCTATGTGCGCCGGCTCCGGCGGGAGGAGCGATCCGAGGTACCGCTCCCCCTGCCGCCCCCGCCCAGACCAACGCCGCCGCCGCCCTCGGGAGGCGCTCGGGCCCCAGTCACAATCGTTTCGGGTCAGGAGATCGGCCTAAAAGGAACGATCCAAGTCGGGGACCTCATCAACCAGCTTCCGCAGAGCTTCGGAACCGGAGCCGAGGCTTCGATCACGAACAACCAGGAAGCGACGGTCGACGAAGGGGCGTGCTCAACGTGCTCCTGCGCGGCGAGAGCGGCGGCGACGCGATGTTCGCTCCCGAATTCTCGCGTGGCGACGTGGCGCTCGCCCGGATTCATTTCGCGGATTTCGGCAACGGCTCGCGCGAGCTTTCCGCGAACGCTACAGGCTCCTGCCGAAGCTAGGAGGCGACAGCTGGTCGTTCCACAACCGCTTCGCCGGCGCCTACGTCCTCTACGGTGGCGGGCCCTACGGTGAAACCCGCAGAGCCGCAGCCCTTGTCGCGGCGCCCGTCCTCGGCGGGCCGGCCGCCAAGTTCTCCGTCTCCCACGCGGTGGACCGTATCGACCTGCTCGGCACCCCGACGGGGCCTCGGGAACCCTGGGGCTGCCGGTCGCACGGCGCGCGGATCCGAATTTCGCGCGCTTCTTCGGCAGCTCGGCGTCGATGCTGTTTCTGCGCCGCGATTCGCGCCGCCTGTCGCACGCCGGAGAGATCGAAGCGCACCTCGGAAGTGTGGCAGACGACGCATGCGAAGCAAGCTGCGTCGACTGGTACAGCAATGCGCGGCCGATTTTCCTCGGCAACCGCACCTTCGCTCTGCTCGGCTACCAGTTGGTCGAGGGCCGGCTCGAGCGCGGCCGCGTCCGCGAGGTGGCCCGCATCGACTTCTCGCCCCGTCCCGCTACTCCGAGCGCGGAATGAGCGCCCGGTGGATCGGCTCGACCCAGGCGTTCCTGTCCATGTCCCAGACGAGGAAGTTGCTGTCGAACTGCCAGTAGGCCCAGGAGAAGCCGTGCCGCTCCGCCTCCCGGGCCACCGTCGCCGTATAGTCGGCTCGCATCGGCGCGGGCGTGCCGCTCATGTCGTACGCGCCGAACTCGCCGAGCATCACTGGCCGGTCGTTCGCGCGGGCCCAGTCGGCGACCTGCTGGAAATGCGCCCTGATCTGGGGCTTGTCCGCTTCCCCGAAGGCGATGCCGCTGACGTCCTTCATCTCCCCGGCCCACGAGGCGCCCTGGTGGGTGAAGCGGAACGGCTCGTAATAGTGGAAGGTGACGAGGATGTTGCGGTCGTCCTGCGGAAGCCGGAGCGTCGCCAGCTGCCCGTAATTGTTCCACTGCGTCGGGCCGATGACGACGGTGCGGGTGGGGTTGGTCTCGCGAACCACGGCGAGGAGCTCGGCGGAGAGAGCGTTCCACCGCTCGGCGTCGAGCTGACCGTGCGGCTCGTTGAGGAGCTCGAAGAGGACGCTGCGCGGCGCGTTGCGGTACCGCGGCGCGACCTGGCGCCAGAAGGCGGTGAGCTTGGTCCGGCAGGTGTCGGCGTCCTTGCCGCAGAATTCGAAGTCATGCTCGTCGAGGATGACGGCAAGTCCGGCCTCCGTCCCTTCCCGCACGATCCAGTCGAGCCGGTCGAACCAGCGCGGGGGCAACCGGTTCTGCGCGTCCATGTGGCGGAAGGCGTGAAGGTTCACGCGGATGAAGTCGAAGCCGCCACGGCGGATTTCCGCGAAATGCCGCTCCTGAAACCGCGCCTTCGCCGGGTCCTCCCAGATCGGATCGTAGCCGAGCACGTTGACGCCGCGGCGCAATTGCTCCGAGGCGACGGGCGCCGCGGTGCCGCCGGCGGAATCCACCTGCGCGGCGCACGCTGTTACCGCTAACAGCATCAGCGCCGAGACGATCCGCTTAAAGCCCAACATCCTGCTCCCTCCACGTTTTCCTGGCTGAAAGCGTGGGTCTAGCGCGGCGGCGGGATGGCGCAAGCGACTTTGCCGGGCCGCGGCGGCTGTTCAGGGCGGCGCGTGCTGACGTAGGGAGCGTGGATGACCAAGACGCGCGCCGACCAGCTGCTCGTCGACCGCGGCCTCGCCGAGACCCGGTCGAAGGCGCAGGCGCTGATCCTCGCCGGCGTGGTCTTTTCCGGCGAACGAAGGATCGACAAAGCGGGGCAGACGCTCGTCGCCGACGCGACGCTCGAGGTGCGCGGCCGCGATCATCCCTGGGTGTCACGCGGTGGTCTCAAGCTCGCCCACGCGCTCGACCATTTCCATTGGGACGTCGCCGGCGCCGTCGCTCTCGACGTCGGCGCCTCGACGGGCGGCTTCACCGACGTGTTGCTGCACCGGGGCGCGGCGAGAGTGTTCGCAGTCGACGTCGGCACCAACCAGCTCGCCTGGAAGCTGCGCCAGGACCCGCGCGTCACGGTCCACGAGCAGACGAACGCCCGCTACCTCACGGCGGAGATCGTCACCGAGCCGGTCGACCTCATCGTCTGCGATGCGAGCTTCATCTCCCTGGCGAAAGTGCTCGACGCCGCGCTCGCATTCGCGAAGCCCGAGGGGCGGCTGGTTGCGCTGGTGAAGCCTCAGTTCGAGGCGGAGCGGCACGAGATCGGCAAAGGCGGCGTGGTGCGCGACGCGGCGGTGCACGAACGGGTCTGCGCCGCGGCCGCCGATTGGCTGCGCTCGCGCGGTTGGGCCGTCGAAGGTCTGGTGCGGAGCCCGATCACCGGCCCCGAAGGGAATGTGGAATTCCTGCTCGCCGGGCGGCGGAGTCCGAAGTGCTAAGGGTGTACGGAGGCGCCCGTATCGGGGCGCCTCCGCTTCACTCGGGGTTAGTCGTCGTAGCGGTCGTGGCGATCGTACCGGTCGGAGCGATCGTAACGATCGTTGCGGTCGGCATAACGGCCGCTGCGCTCATACTTGCGGATGGCCCAGTCGAGGGCTTGCGCGCGCACCCGCAGGGTGTTTTGGCCGCCGCGGTCGTAGCCGTTCCGCGACAGGCGCCGCTCCTGCCAGCTCAGCTGCTCGAGCTTCTGGAAGAGATAGCTCGCCTCGCGGCGGTCGATGGTGCCGCGCTGGATGCCGCGCTCGATCCGGTTGCGGAACTGCTCCGTGAGCTGGCCGTAACCGCGATCATAGCCACCATCGTAACCGCGATCGTAGCCACGGTCGTAGCCGCGACCCCATTGCTGCGCAGCCGCGGGGGCCGAGACGCCGGCGAAAGCCATCGCCGCGGCGGTGATCATCAGGACCTTCTTCATGAGCGTGACTCCTTGCTGCTCTGAAGCCCTTAGACACCGAATCGCTTGAGCCATCCCTGAACCGCCTCGGCAGCAAGCGTTCAGGTTCGAAAGGGCCAGTGGCGAGGGCAGGGTTGCCGCTACGCGCCCCAGAGGCTAGCCCCGCTTTGGCAGGAGGATGCGAAACAATGCGCGGGCTCGCCTCGAAATCGCAGCTGCGGATGTCCTACCTGCGCTGGGCGCTCGTCACCGTCCCCCTGCTCCTGCTTCTCGGCACCGTCTCCGCCCGTGTCTCCGGGTCCGGCTACGGCAATCCGTGGTTCGACGCGCTGGTCAAACCCGGCTTCATGCCCCCCGGCTGGGCTTTCCCGGTCGCCTGGACGATCCTTTACATCCTCCTGGGGCTTGCGCTGGCGCTGATCCTGCACGCCCGCGGCGCGCGTGGCCGGGGCCTCGCGCTGTCGCTGTTCCTGGCTCAGCTGGCGATCAATTACGCCTGGTCGCCGGTCTTTTTCGCCTATCACGAGGTCGGCGCGGCATTCCTGATGATCGTGGTGATGGTCCTGTTAACCGGGCTCTCGGCGCTCCTGTTCGCGCGGATCCGCCGGGCTGCGGCGCTCCTGCTGATCCCTTATCTCGCCTGGTTGCTGTTCGCGGGATTGCTCACCCAGCGCGTCGAGGCGCTCAACCCCGGTGCGGAGCGCCTTGCGCCCGGCGGGGTCAGTGCCGATATCGAGGCCTGACGCTTTCCAGGAGGACGCGCATGCAGTCCGAAAACCGTATATTCGACGATTTGGTGAAGGTGATGAACGGCGCCGCCGGCACGATCGCCGGGATGACGCGGGAAGCCGAGAACGCGTTCCGGGATCGGATGCGGGACTGGGTCGGCGGCCTCGACATGGTCACGCGCGAGGAATTCGACGCGGTGAAGGCGATCGCCGTCGCCGCCCGCGAGGAGGCCCAGACGCTCAGGGCCCGGATCGAGGCGCTGGAGCTGGCGGGGAGCGGGGGCAGCGCCGGACAATCCACAGCTTCGTCAGGCCCCGACGCCTAATCCACAGGATAATGGCGGCTCCAGCCTTGCGCCCCGGCGCGGAGCCGGGCACTCTGTCAGGCGAACAAAGCGGGGCCGGAACGAAGCAATGAACGTAGACGAATTCGAGCTCGAGCGCGAGACAAGCGCGCCGATCGATATGCTCGAACATTATTTCGCCGCCCACGGCTGGACGTGCGAGCGGAGCGGAGACGAGGAGATCGTCGCCAGCTTCCAGGGCAGCTGGGCGCAATATGAGCTTCGCGCGATCTGGCGGGAGGACGACAGCGTCCTTCAGTTCCTTGCGCTGCCGGATATCCGTGTCGCGACCGACAAGCGCACCGTCACGTACGAGACGATCGGACTGATCAACGAGCAACTCTGGCTCGGCCATTTCGAGCTTTGGCAGAGTTCGGGCCTCGTCCTCTTCCGGCATGCCGCCTTGCTCGACGGCGACGAGGGCGGCGTGCTCTCGCTGGCGCAGGCGGAGACGCTCGTCGAGGCGGCGATCGAGGAATGCGAGCGATTCTACCCGGTCTTCCAGTTCGTATTGTGGGGCGGCAAGAGCCCGCAGGAAGCGATAGCGGCCGCCCTGATTGAAACCCAGGGCGAGGCCTGAGCCGCTCCCGGGAACGCTGTGCGAAGAGGCTGCTCACGGCCGTTGCCCCAAGGCCGTTCTCGCCGCATGGACGGCCGGTGACCGGTTTCCTCACCCTTCCCGGCCGGCTGTGGCTGATCGGCTGCGGCAACATGGCCGGGGCGATCTTGCAGCGCTGGCTCGCTACCGGGGCCGAGCCTTCGCAGATCACGGTGGTGCGCCCCAGCGAACGGCCGGCGGCGTCCGGGGTGCGAACCCTTGCCGCGCCACCGGAAGATGAGGTTCCCGCCGTGGTGCTGCTCGGCGTCAAGCCGCAGAAGCTCGACCAGGTCGCTCCCCGCCTGGCGCCCGCGCTGGAGGGCGAGACGATCCTCATCTCGATCCTGGCAGGGGTGGAGCTCGCCGCCCTTCGCGCGCGCTTTCCGGCGCCGCGTGTGATCGTGAAGGCCATGCCCAACCTCCCGGTCAGCCTCGGCAAGGGGGTCATAGAGCTGATCGCGGACGGTGCCGGTCCCGCGGAGCGTGCCACCATCGACTCGTTGATGGCCCCCCTCGGCCGCGCCTGCTGGTTCGACGACGAGGCGCTTTTCAACGTCGCTGCCGCCCTCACCGCCGCGGCACCCGCCTTCCTGTTCCGCTTCCTCGATGCGCTGGCGGAAGCCGGGGCACGGCTGGGGCTCGATCCGGGCGAGGCGCGCCGGCTTGCGGCGCTCATGGCGGAAGGCACGGCAACACTCGCGGCTGCTTCGGACGAGACGCCCGGGCAGCTCGCCCGGCGCGTGGCGAGCCCCGGCGGCACGACGGAAGCAGGGCTGAGGGTCCTCGACGCGGAGGACGGCCTCGCGGCGCTGGTCCTGCGGACCCTTGAGGCCTCCCGCCGCCGTGGCCTGGAGCTGGCGGAGGCCGCGCGGACGGCAACCTAATACACGTGCACATATTGCACCTCTATTCTCTACCTTTGCAGTTGAGAATAGCTGCTCCCTCCTTACATTCCGGCTCGGGAGCGAAACGGCTTCCCCTTGTGGAGGAACATTCATGCGCATCGTCGAAATCGCCGCGGCGGGCATCGTCGCCCTTGCCGCCCAGGCGCTCGTCGTCGGCACCATCCTGATCTGAGGGCCCGAGAGTGCCGCTAACGTGAAAGCCGCCGGTTACCCCCGGCGGCTTTTGCGTTTCGGCATTGATTGTCAGGCGCGCGCGCCCTCGACCACTCCGGCGCTGTTGTGGCGTAGCGCCTTCAGGACCGTGTCGACGATGCCTTCGGCGTGGAGGCCCGCTTCCTCATATTGCTTTTCGGGCCTGTCCTGATCCTGAAACATGTCAGGCAGCCGCATCGTGCGCAGCTTCAGGCCGGCATCGGTCAGGCCGAGGTCGCTCGCCATGGTGAGCACATGGGCGCCGAAGCCGCCGATGGCGGCCTCCTCCACGGTCACGGCGACCTCGTGGGTGGCGAGCAGGCGCCGGATCAGCTCCTCGTCCAGCGGCTTGGCGAAACGCAGGTCCGCGACGGTGGTCGAAAGGCCTCTCCCTTCCAGCATGTCGGCGGCCTTCAGCGCCTCCTCGAGGCGAGTGCCGAGGGAAAGGATCGCGACCTTCTTGCCCTCTCTGACAACCCGGCCCTTGCCGATCTCCAGCCGCTCCGGCGTCCCGGGGAGCGCCAGGCCGACTCCATTGCCGCGGGGATAGCGGACCGCGCTCGGCCCCGTATCGTGGAGCGCCATCGTGTGGACCATGTGGACGAGCTCCGCCTCGTCGGCAGCGGCCATGACGACGAAATTCGGCAAAGTGCACAGGTAAGCGAGGTCGAAGCTGCCCGCGTGGGTCGCACCGTCCGCGCCGACGAGCCCCGCGCGGTCCATCGCAAAGCGGACGGGGAGGTCCTGGATCGCGACGTCGTGGACCACCTGGTCGTAGGCACGCTGCAGGAAAGTCGAGTAAATCGCGACGAACGGCCGGTAGCCCTGTGCAGCGAGGCCGGCCGCGAAGGTCACCGCGTGCTGCTCGGCGATGCCGACGTCGAACATGCGTTCCGGGAAACGGGCACCGAACTTGTCGAGGCCCGTGCCGGAGGGCATCGCGGCGGTGATCGCCGTCACCTTCTCGTCCCGCTCCGCCTCGGCGAGCAGGGCTTTGGCGAAGACGGCGGTGTAGCTCGGCGGGCCAGGCTCCGCCTTGGCCTGCTCGCCGGAGACGACGTCGAACTTCTGCACGCCGTGATATTTGTCGGACGCCGCCTCGGCGGGGCCGTAGCCCTTGCCCTTCTTGGTGACGACATGGACCAGCATCGGGCCCTCGTCGGCGTCGCGGACATTCTCGAGGATCTTGACCAGAGCCTCGACATTGTGGCCATCGACGGGGCCGACATAATAGAAGCCGAGCTCCTCGAAGAGCGTGCCGCCGGTGGCGAGGCCGCGGGCGAATTCCTCGATCTTGCGGGCAAGGCTGTGCAGCCGGTCGGGCAGCTTGCGCGCGAAGCGCTGGGCGAGGTGGCGGACCGTCAGATATTTGCCGGAAGAGACCAGCCGGGCGAGATAGTGGGAGAGGCCCCCTACAGGCGGCGCGATCGACATGTCGTTGTCGTTGAGGATGACGATCAGCCGGTTGCCCGCGGCCTGGGCGTTGTTCATCGCCTCATAGGCCAAGCCCGCCGACATCGCCCCGTCGCCGATCACCGCTATCGCCTTGCCCGGCGTGGCGGCGAGCTTGTTGGCGACGGCGAAACCGAGGGCGGCGGAGATCGAGGTCGAGCTGTGGGCGGCGCCGAACGGGTCGTATTCGCTCTCCGACCGCCTGGTGAAGCCTGAGAGGCCGCCGCCCTGCCGGAGCGTCCGTATCCGGTCGCGCCGGCCGGTCAGGATCTTGTGCGGATAGGCCTGGTGGCCGACGTCCCAGATGAGCTTGTCGTTCGGCGTATCGAACACATAGTGGAGCGCGACGGTGAGCTCGACGACGCCAAGGCCCGCGCCGAGGTGGCCGCCGGTCACGGACACCGCCGAGATCGTCTCCGCGCGGAGCTCGTTCGCGAGCTGGAGAAGCTCCTCCGGCTTCAGCCTCCGCAGGTCTTCGGGCGTGGCGACGGTATCGAGAAGCGGCGTGTTCGGGCGCTCGGTCATAAGTGGGCGATCTGGATCCTCTCGCCGGGCCGCGGTAGACCAAAGCGCGCGCAGTGTCGAATGGATTGGCGGTGCAGAATCAGTGTGGTGGCTGCGGACGGCGCCTCAGCGGAGCGGCCGTCCGGGAACGCGGAGAGACGATGCCGCCTCAGCTCTCGCGGCAATCCTCGCAGCGGCCGCGGACCTCGATGACGGGGCGATCCGGGGCGAAGCCGGCCTCCTTCGCGGCAGCGCGCACGCCGCCGGAGAGCTTATCGTCGTCGATATGCTTGGTCTGGCCGCACGTGTCGCAGATCAGGAAGATGCAGTCGTGAAGGCAGTCCGGATGGTCGTTCGCTATGTAGGCGTTGGCGCTCTCGACGCGGCGCGCGAGGTTGGCGCCGACGAACAGGTCGAGGATCCTGTAGACGCTGTTGGCGGCGACGCGGCGGCCCTCGGTCTGGCTGACCTTGTCGGCGATGTCGTAGGCCGAAGCCGGCCGGTCGAAGCTCGCCAGCGCCTCGAAGACGGCGGCGCGCATCTGGGTCCATTGCTCGCCGGAGCGCTCCATCGTCTCCTGCGCCGCATTCATCAGCGACTCGCCGGCATGGCTCTCGTGGTGGTGATGGTGCGCCATGGCGGCAAGGTAAGCCTTCCGCGCCGCGCCCGCAAGCACACGGGGGTCCTTAGACGACGGCGCGCCGGTTCAGGTCGTGGCCGAGCGCGAGGATGGCGACTCCGATGACCGTGTAGACGGTGCCGGCAAGGCTCTCCGGGAGCGCGAGCGAGCCCGCCATCACGCCCAGCCCGAGCCCACCGACCGCGGACGGCATCATGAAGCCGTGCTCAAGGACGCCGCGGCCGAGGGCGATGACGCCGAGGGCGATGGCGATGACCAGGCCGAATTCGTGAATCGCCGGGTGGAGGAGCAGCCCGCCTGCCGAAGCGAGCATGGCGACGAACACCGCGCTCGCGAGGCAATGGACGAGGCACAGCCCCGAGAGGCCGATGGCCAGCCGGTCGATCGCTCCATTCCTCGTCGCGTTCGCGAACATCTGTTCGTTCGTCTCCCTGGAGCTTCTATAGGCGCTCTGCTGGTGCGATACAATATAACGTTTGCCTAAAAGTTCCAATTGGCATCGCCTTTCGCAGGGGCCATAGCCGCCCCTGCATGTCGTCCGCCCTCAGCGAAGCCGCCTCGCCTGCCGCGCCGGAGCGCCGTGAGCGGCCCCGGGCGATTGCCGGCTGGCTGCTGGCGGTCGCGGCGCTCGTCTTCCTGATGATCGTCGTCGGCGGCATTACGCGGTTGACCGAATCGGGCCTGTCCATCGTCCGCTGGGAGCCGGTGTCGGGCGCCATCCCGCCGCTCGGGGAGGAGCAATGGCAGGCCGAATTCGACGCCTATCGCGAGAGCCCGCAATACCAGCTGGTCAACACGGGGATGACGCTCTCCGAGTTCAAGAACATCTACTTCTGGGAATATGTGCACCGGCTGCTCGGCCGCTTGATCGGGCTGGCCTTCGCGCTGCCTTTGCTCTGGTTCGCCGTGAAGCGGGCGATCCCGGCCGGCTACGGCTGGAAGCTGGCGGCGCTGCTGGCGCTGGGCGGGCTGCAGGGGGCGATCGGCTGGTGGATGGTGGCGTCTGGCCTCGTCGAGCGGCCTGAGGTGAGCCACATCCGCCTTGCCATCCACCTCCTCACCGCGCTGACCATCCTGGCGGCTCTGCTATGGGTCGCGCTCGATCTCCTCGCGCTGGCGCGCGATTCCGGCGCGAGGCCGGCGCGGATGCCGACGCTCGCCATCTGGGCGCTCTGCGTCCTTGCGCTGCAGCTGATGTTCGGCGCCTATGTCGCAGGGCTCGAGGCGGGTTACGCTTATGCGAGCTGGCCGAAGATGGGGCACGAATGGTTTCCGTCGGACGCGCCGATGCTGGAGCCCTTCCTAAGAAACTTCGTCGACAACCCGCTGGTCGTCCAGTTCGTCCACCGCTGGTGGGCGTGGGCGGCGGCCGCGGCGGTGGTCCTGCTGGCGCGGGGCGCGTGGCGAGCGGGCCATCGCGCGCCGGCGGCGGCGGCGGTCGCCCTGGTTGCCTTGCAAATCCTGCTCGGCATCTCGACGCTGCTGAGCGGCGTCGAATTGTGGGTCGCCGCCGCGCACCAGGCGGTGGCGGCGCTGGTCCTCGCTGCCGTCATTGTCGCCGCCCACCGGCTCGGCGAGCGGGGCGCATGACAGGCATCGTGACGGTCTACGCCACGTTCGGCGACGAGGAAGAAGCACGGCGGATCGCGCGCATCGTCGTCGAAGAGCGCCTCGCCGCCTGCGCCAACATCCTCGCCTCCTGCCATTCCATTTATCGGTGGGAGGGGAGGATCGAGGAAGCAACGGAAGTGCCGGCTCTTTTCAAGACGCGCGAAGCGGGCGCGGAGGCGCTGATTGCCCGCATCGCCGAGCTGCACAGCTACGATGTGCCCGCTGCGGTGGCGTGGCCGATCTCGGAATCGCACCCTCCCTATGCCGAGTGGCTGGCAACGGAAACCGGTGCGGTAACATAATACCTTCCGCGAAAGCGGCCGAAACATTGACTTTCCAGCCAGTCGCTGCCATTTGGCCGCGCATCGGCGCCGCTCCCGCGTGGGGCGGCGCGGTTCATTTCAAAGAGGTCTAGAGCCATGAGGGCGCTGATGAAGACCACCAGGTCGGCGAAGCCGGCCGAGGTGGAAAGGAAATGGCACCTGATCGACGCGGACGGGCTGGTCGTCGGCCGCCTCGCGACGATCGTCGCCAACCTGCTGCGCGGCAAGCACAAGCCGAGCTTCACCCCGCATGTCGACATGGGCGACCATGTCGTGATCATCAACGCCGACAAGGTCCGCTTCACCGGCCGCAAGCTGCAGGACAAGGTCTATTGGCGCCACACCGGTTACGCCGGCGGCATCAAGGGCGTCACCGCCGCGAAGGTGCTCGAGGGCCGCTTCCCGGAGCGCGTGCTCGAAAAGGCCGTCGAGCGGATGATCCCGCGCGGGCCGCTCGGGCGTGAGCAGATGCGCCACCTCCACCTCTATGCCGGGACCGAGCATCCGCACGCCGGGCAGAGCCCCGAAGTCCTCGATATCGCGGGCATGAACCGCAAGAACAAGGTTGGTGCGTGATGACCGACAATCGCCAGTCCCTTTCCGATCTCGGCGCGCTGACGGGCGCGGGCGCGCCGCCCGCCGCCGCTCCGGCTGCCGATGCCGCCGACACCGCCGAGGCCGCTCCGGTCCAGCCCGCCGCGCCCGCCGCGCCGCTGCGCGAGCAGCAGCTCGACAAGCAGGGCCGCGCCTACGCCACTGGCCGCCGGAAGGATGCGGTGGCTCGGGTGTGGCTGAAGCCGGGGTCCGGGCAGATAGTCGTCAACGGCAGAGACCAATCCGTCTACTTCGCCCGGCCGACTTTACGCCTCGTCATAAACCAGCCGTTCGACATCGCCGAGCGCCGCGACCAATATGACGTGATCGCCACCGTCAAGGGCGGCGGCCTTTCGGGCCAGGCCGGTGCGGTGAAGCACGGCATCGCGCAGGCGCTGACCCGCTACGAGCCGGCGCTGCGCACCGCGGTCAAGCAGGCCGGCTTCCTCACCCGCGACCCGCGCGTCGTCGAGCGCAAGAAGTACGGCCGCGCCAAGGCCCGCCGCAGCTTCCAGTTCTCGA
This sequence comes from Allosphingosinicella sp., assembly GCA_036386335.1. Classification (GTDB taxonomy): domain Bacteria; phylum Pseudomonadota; class Alphaproteobacteria; order Sphingomonadales; family Sphingomonadaceae; genus Allosphingosinicella. The sequence goes on from DASVVY010000108.1 coordinate 16,419, forward strand.
AGCGCTAAGCGGCTTCGCAGGCATTTGCCGAAGAGGGCGGTCCGAAAGCGGGCCGCCCTTCTCGTCGAGCGCCTCTTCGATGCCGACGAGCCAGCCGGCGTAGCGGACGATGCCGCCCACGAGCGGCAGCGCAGCCCGTACCTCGAACCGGAACCGCCCCTCCTCATCCTCCCACTCCCGGGCGGAGATGCGGGGGCCCAGGAAGCGCGGGAGCGGGATCCGGAAAACGCTCCAGCCGCGAAGGCGCATCTCGAGGCCCTCGGCGCCCACGGGAATCCCGAAGACGAAACGGACCGGGCCGAAGCGCTCGACGATGCCGCCGCCGCGGGCGCTCAGCGTGCTGTAGAAACGATGGCCGCCGAAGTCGCGGGTCCAGGTCTCGACCCCGCCGCGTTCCGAGAAGGAGACGTGGAGCGGCCAGACGCCCTCCGGCGGAAAGCGCATCACGGCCCCGACCGCGCGGGCGAGAAGGCCCTTCCCCCGCTCCACCCTGCCCTCCCCCGCCGCACCGGCGTCCCGGCCGATGTCATGCAGCCGCCGAACCGCGCGCGGGAGCGCGTCAAAAGCGGCGCCGAGCACGCGTGCGTAGAGCGGCGGCGGCAGGTCTCGCTCACTCGTTTCGTGGCGCACCGCCAGGCGCGACAAGGCGGGTTCGAAGCGCTCGAAGGACAGTAGCCCTGCGGCGCTGCGGGCGCCGGCGGGGCAGCGGCCGGAGAGGATCTCGCCGGCGAGCAGCTCGGCGGCGAGCGTCGGCACCTCCAGCCCCTCGCCCCGCTCCGCGACGATCGTCCAGTGCCGCTCGACTCTCCTCCCGGCCTCACTTCCGGTGAGGGAGACGCGCATCGCCGAGCGGTCGCCGCCAAGGCTCTGCGTCAGGCGGTAGAGCGGCAGCAGCCATCGCAGCGCGCCGCGAATGGACCTGATCCATCCCCAGCGTACCGGCCAGCTCGCCAGCCAGAGCGCGACCATGTGGAAGCCGAGCTCGGTCCCGGCACGGAAGCTGACGGCGGGGCGGCCGGGGAGCAGGTCCGGGAGCAGAAGGCAATCGGGTACGTCGGCGACCGCGACCAGCCGCCCGCGCAACGCGGTGCCGTCGGAGAGGACGAAATCCTCGCGCCGCATCTCCTGCCAGCCCCGCGCCGAGGTCCAGCGCCCGCCGCGCCGAACGCGGACCGGCCGCCCGACATAGCTCAGGATCGCCGCCACCACCGAGGCGCCGCCGGTCGCGCGGTTGGCGGCGCTGAGGGCGATGTCGACGCTGCCGACCCGGTCCAAGCCCTCCGCAAGCTTGCGCGCCACCGCGCCGGTCAAAGCGGGCACGCTGGAGGCGCCTGAAATCACCGGCACCCCCGCCTCCCGCGCCTCGACGTCAAGCGCGTCGATGCCGGCCACAAAGGCCGTCGCATCGGCGAGGTCCAAATAGGCGATGCCGGCCGCGATGCAGGCGCGGGGCACGGCGTAGCCGCTTCCCTGGAAAGGGCCGGCGGCATCGATCACCAGGTCCGGCCGCTCCCGGGCGAGCACGGCCCCGACGTCGCCGCCGCGGTCGATGAGGAGCGGCCTTGCGCCCGCCAGCC
>DASVVY010000109.1:0-4077 GCA_036386335.1 Allosphingosinicella sp.
TCAGGCCGTCGATGGTCATGTGCTGCCTCCCCCCAGCCACGCCTCGGCATCCGCAAGGAACGCCTCCCGCACCGCTTCCTCCCCCACCCGCTCCACCGCGTCGGCGACGAAGGCGGCGGTGAGGAGGGCCTTGGCTTCGGCCGCGGGAACGCCGCGGCTGGCGAGGTAGAAGAGGGCGTCGCGGTTCAGCTCGCCGACGGTGGCGCCGTGGGCGCATTTGACGTCGTCCGCGAAGATTTCGAGCTCGGGCTTGGCGTTGATGGTGGCGCCGCGGTTGAGGAGCAGGCCCTTCAGCGACTGCTCGCCGTCGGTCTTCTGCGCGCCGCGGGCGACCTCGACCCGCGCCGCGACCGAGCAGACCGCCTGGTCGTCGGCGACCGAGCGCCAGACCTGGCGGCTGACGCCGTGCGGCTGCTCGTGGCGGACGACGAGGTTGGCGTCGTGGCGGCGCCGGCCGCGGCCGAGCAGCGCCCCGCCCGCTTCGGCATAAGCGCTTTCCCCCACGAAGTGAACCGACCCGTCGAGCCGCGTGTCCGCTTCGCCGGCGGCGAGGCTGGTCAGGGTGAAGCTGGCGCCTTCGCCGACGCGGACGCGGTCGGTGAGGCTGACGAAGCCGCCGTCGGAGAGCACCCGCCGCGCGAGCATCAGCCGCGCGCTCCGGAACAGGGTCATCTGCGTCAGCCGGTTGGTCCAGCCTTCGCCGATGAAGGTCTCGACCACCGATGCCTGCGCGTCCACGTCGAGCATTATCTCGCCCGCCAGATGGTCGGCGGCCCCGGTCGAGACGTGGACGATCTGGACGAGGCCGAGCGGGGCATGGCCGCTGCCGAGGCGCAGCTTCCACCCCTCACGCCCGACGAGGCGGGCGAGGGCGTGGTCGGCCGGGGCGACTTCGATCGCGCCGATCCCGATCGTGCCGGGATTGCTCTGATCGGCGGCGAGGCGGCCGTCGATGAACAGCAGCCGCGGGCCTTCAACCGCGCATTCGAGCCAGGGCAGCGTCTCGGGCACGCGGCCGGACGGCGTTCGGGCGGCGATCTCCGGCAGCGCCGACAGGTCGCTCCAGCGCCAGGCTTCGTCGCGGGCGGAGGGGAGATCGAGCAGCATCAGCGGACGGCGCCCATTGGCGCGAAGGTGACAAAGGTATCGGTACGTCGCTGTGCATTTGCGGCCAACCGAGCCGCGAGGGTCGGTGGCGGAAGGGCGGAGCTGAAAGATTCGTCCATACCCCTGAACAGACCACGAACACCCGGGTGTAGGAAAGCGGAAATCATGCCGCCACCTGCGCATAGCCTTCGCGCTCGAGCTGGTGGGCGAGCTCGGGGCCGCCGGAGCGGACGATCCGCCCTTCCGCGAGCACGTGGACGAAGTCCGGCACGACTAGGTCGAGCAGCCGCTGATAGTGGGTGATCAGCAGCACCGCCTTGTCCGGCGCCCGCATGATCCGGTTGATGCCGTCCGCGACCACCCGCAGCGCATCGATGTCGAGGCCGCTGTCGGTCTCGTCGAGGACGGCGAGCCTGGGGTCGATGATCCCCATCTGGACCATCTCGTTCCGCTTCTTCTCGCCGCCCGAGAAGCCGACGTTCACCGGCCGCTTCAGCATGTCCATCGAGACGCCGAGGGCATCGCCCTGGGCCCGCGCCAGCCGCAGGAAGTCCCCCGCCGATATCTCCTCCTCGCCCCGCGCGCGGCGCTGGGCGTTGAGCGCGGTGCGCAGGAACTGGACGTTGGAGACGCCGGGTATCTCGACCGGATACTGGAAGCCGAGGAACAGGCCCGCCGCGGCGCGCTCGTCGGCGCCCATCTCCAGCAGGTCCTTGCCCTCGAAGGTGACGGAGCCCTCCGTCACCTCATAGCCCTCGCGCCCGCCGAGCACGTAGCCGAGCGTAGACTTGCCCGCCCCGTTCGGTCCCATGATGGCATGCACCTCGCCTGGATTCACCTGGAGCGAGAGGCCCTTCAGGATCGGCTTGTCGGCGACGGTGGCGTGGAGGTTTTCAATCTGGAGCATGTTACCTGTGCTTCCGTTCTTCGGCGATCACGAATTCCATGCGCTTTTTCATGGCTGCGATGTACAGGTCGGTGGCCTCTTCCGGCGAGCTGCCGATGGGCACCAGTGCGGGCTTGCGAAAATAGACGTCGCGCAAAGTGGCCCGCAACTTCGCCGCCTTCCCATCACAGGCTTTAACAACGTCCGATGCCACCGCCCCTACGTCTCGGGGATCATTGCGACGCTCAAACCCGCCGCCGCCCAGGCACGCCAACAACTCCTCGAAAGCGTGCGCCGCCGGCTTCTCGTCCATGAAGGGTTGGATATCGAGCGGCGGCGGCTCTTGGAGCAGGGCGACGAGCAGTAAGATCATCCCAAACTCCCCCCCAAGCTAATCCCCAGCAGCTTCTGCGACTCGACGACGAAGGGGGCGGCGGGGCTGGCGCGCACGTCAGCGGCGCCTTTGCGGCGCGCGCCCAGCGACAGCCCTTTGCGGCGTGACTTTACTACCGGCCGGGGCAGGACGGCCTCAATGCTGAGCATCGGTGCGCATCTCCTTGAAATGGCGCCGGGCGCCGTCGGAGAGGGCGTTGAAGTCGTCCGCCGTAGGGGGGCGGAGGCGGCCGATAACCCCGAACAGGAACTGGACCAGCTCCGCGAGCTCGGCGACGGTGACGGTCGTGGCGTCGATGGCGAGCGCCTTCGTCGAGAGAAAATCGGGCTCCGCGTCCCGGATGAACTGCCGGTCCGGGGTGATCCCCGCGAGTTGGGTCAGGCCCACGAAATCCTGTTCCATAGCTATCCGACGCTCCCTTCCAGAGTGGTTCCAGCGAAACTTCGCCCCGTTGCTCGGCCGATCATCGGGGTCTCGAGGCGGTCTTTGTCGAACCGCGCCGTCACATCATGCTCCCTTTGAAGCTGATCCCCGGCAGCTTCTGCGCCTTCAAGCCCTCTCCCCGGAGGGAAGAGGGTTGAGGGTCGGGTGCTGGTCGTTGTTCGGCGGCGGCGGACGCTCGCTTCCCCTCACCCCAACCCTCTCCCCGCGGGGGAGAGGGGGCATAGGTGCTTCGGCTCATCATCCAACCGAACCTTCGAGCGAGATGCCGAGAAGCTTCTGCGCTTCCACCGCGAACTCCATCGGGAGCTGCTTCAGGACCTCGCGGGCGAAGCCGTTGACGATGAGGGCGACGGCGTCCTCCTGGCTGAGGCCGCGGCTCATTGCGTAGAAGAGCTGGTCCTCGCTGATCTTGGAGGTCGTCGCCTCGTGCTCGATCTGGGCGGTGGGGTTCCTCACCTCGATGTACGGTACCGTGTGGGCGCCGCACCGGTCGCCGAGCAGGAGCGAGTCGCACTGGGTGAAGTTGCGGACGTTCTCGGCGCCCGCGAGCACCCGGACGAGGCCCCGGTAGGTGTTGTTGGAGCGGCCGGCGCTGATCCCCTTGGAGACGATGGTCGAGCGGCTGTTCCTGCCGATGTGGATCATCTTGGTGCCGGTGTCGGCCTGCTGGCGATTGTTGGTGAGGGCGACCGAATAGAATTCGCCGACGCTCTCCTCGCCCTGGAGGATGCAGGACGGGTATTTCCAGGTGATGGCGCTTCCGGTCTCGACCTGCGTCCAGCTGATCTTCGATCGGGCGCCTCGGCAGGCGCCGCGCTTGGTGACGAAATTGTAGATGCCGCCCTTGCCCTCGGCGTCGCCGGGGTACCAGTTCTGGACGGTCGAATATTTGATCTCGGCATCGTCCAGCGCGACCAGCTCGACGACGGCTGCGTGGAGCTGGTTCTCGTCGCGCATCGGCGCGGTGCAGCCTTCGAGGTAGGAGACGTAGGACCCCTTGTCGGCGACGATCAGTGTGCGCTCGAACTGACCGGTATTGGCCGCGTTGATGCGGAAATAGGTCGACAGCTCCATCGGGCAGCGGACGCCCTCGGGTATGTAGACGAAGGTGCCGTCGGAGAAGACCGCGCTGTTGAGGCAGGCGAAGTAGTTGTCGCGCTGCGGGACCACGCTGCCGAGGTATTTCCGAACGAGGTCGGGATGCTCCCGGACCGCCTCGGAAATGCTCAGGAAGATGACGCCGGCC
>DASVVY010000110.1:0-9273 GCA_036386335.1 Allosphingosinicella sp.
GGGCCCTTCAGCCCTTCGACATTGGGCAGCAACGCCTCTTCGGGCACCTCGACCTCGTCCATGACGATTTCGCCGGTGATCGAGGCGCGCAGCGACAGCTTCATGCCGATCTTGGGCGCGGTCAGGCCTTTCATCCCTTTGTCGAGCACGAAGCCACGGATCTTGCCGCCGTGCGCGTCGGATTTTGCCCAGACCACGAACACGTCGGCGATCGGCGAATTGGTGATCCACATCTTGGAGCCGGTGAGGCGATAGCCGCCGTCGATCTTCTGCGCCCGGGTGCGCATGCTCCCCGGATCGGAGCCTGCGTCCGGCTCGGTGAGGCCGAAGCAGCCCACCAGCTCCCCCGTCGCGAGGCCGGGGAGGTACTTTCGCCGCTGCTCCTCGCTGCCGTAAGCGTGGATCGGGTACATGACGAGAGAGGATTGGACAGACATCGCCGAGCGGTAGCCGCTGTCGACCCGCTCCACCTCGCGCGCCACGAGGCCGTAGCAGACGTAGTTGAGGCCGGCCCCGCCATAGTCGGTCGGGATGGTGGCGCCGAGCAGGCCGAGCTCGCCCATCTCGCTCATGATGGAGCGGTCGAACTCCTCGCTCAGGAACGCCTCGGTCACGCGCGGCAGCAGCCGCTCCTGCGCATAGGCCTCGGCCGTGTCGCGCACCATCCGTTCCTCGTCGGTCAGCTGACCGTCGAGCCCGAACGGATCCGCCCAGTCGAAGCGGCCCGTGGCTTGCCCCATGTCGTTCCTCGCTCTTGCGTATCCTTCGCGCCTAGCGCGGCTTACCGCGGGAGGGAAGGCTTGCGGAGCCGCCGCGCGCCGCATCGAGCGGTGGCGGCTGGTTCGGGGCGGACCGATCGAGGCTGGGCCACGGTGAGACACACTATGAAGAATGTATCCGGCCCGTCTCGCGCCGTCTTGCAATTTCGCTTTAACCGCAGCACCTTCGCGCGCGAATTCGATATCGGGGGGAATCAGACATGGGTACGATCAATGGCACCACCAATCCGGAGACGCTGAACGGTACCTACGCCTCGGACTATATCTACGGGGGCCAGGGCATCGACACGCTGAACGGCGGGTACGGCGACGACTATCTCTACGGCGACAGCCTCTCCACCGACTGGTCGACCCCGACCAGTGGCGGCAACGACATTCTCCGCGGCGGCTTCAACAACGACACGCTGTACGGCGAGGTCGGGGACGACCAGCTCTACGGCGACTCGGGCAACGACACGCTGTACGGCGGTGCCGGCAAGGACAAATATTTCGGCGGCTCGGGCGACGATAGGTTCTACGTGGGCACCGTCAGCGAGCTGAACGGCGATATCATCGAGGGCGGCTACGGCACTGACACATTGATCGCGGACTTCTCCGCGCGCACCGCCGCGCTCACCTTCGTTCCCCTCGATCCGACGGTCGCCTACTCGGTGGGCGGGCTCACCGTGAAGGAGGTCGAGAAGTACAATATCGTCGGCACGAAGCTGGGGGACGGGATCCAGGGCTGGTTGCACGACGACACGATCAAGTCGGGCGAAGGCAACGATTCGCTGAAAGGCTGGGCAGGCAACGACACGCTCGAGGGCGGCAACGGCGCAGACACCATCTACGGCGGCTTCGGGCGCGACTACATCTACGGCGACGATGATGGCCAGGCCAATGCCGACAACCTGGTCGGCGAAGAAGGGAATGACTATATCAACGGCGGCGGTGGCAACGACTCCATCAACGGGGGTACCGGCAACGACACGCTGAACGGCGACCAGGGCGACGACATCATGAACGGCCGCGAGGACGATGACACCGTCTCCGGCGGCGCCGGCGCCGACTCGATTCAGGGCGGGGCAGGCAATGACGACCTCAGTTCGGGCGGATATTACTACGTCGTCAAGAGCGGCGACACCGGGACGGAGAAGGACACGATCGACGCCGGCGTCGGCGACGACGAAGTGCTGATCGGCGTCGGCGACACAGGCAAGGGCGGGACGGGCACCGACGTCATCCGCCTGTGCTTCACCAACAGCACGGTCGGCGTCACCTACACGCTCCAGCAGGCTGTCGTGACCTTGGCCAACGGCACCACCATTGATGGATTCGAGCAGCTGGAGTTCGCCGGCGGCACCGGGATCGACAACGTGACCGGCGGCGCGCTGCGCGATTATCTTTACGGCGGCGGCGGCAACGACGTCCTGGTCGGCGGCGCCGGCGATGACTGGCTGGACGGCGACGACGGCACCGATACCCTCAACGGCGGCATCGGTAACGATACCCTGCAGGACAGCGGGACCGGCGGCGACACGATGAACGGGGCCGACGGCGCCGACGTGATCAACATCGACGAGGGCGCCGACAAGGTCAACGGCGACGCCGGCAACGACACGATCAACATTTCCGAAGACGACTTCGCCGCCGATACCGTCAAGGGCGGAGCCGACACCGACACCGTCAGCTTCTATCCGAGCTGGGGCTCGGTCTACCTCGACCTGTCGAACCAGCTCAACAATGACGGCGTCGCCAAGAACGACCGCTTCTCCGAGGTCGAGATCTACGAGGGCACCTGGGTCGACGACGTGATGATCGGCGACGGGCTCGCCAACACCTTCAGGGGTGGGAGCGGCGACGACGTCCTGAAGGGGGGCGGCGGCAACGACCGGCTCGACGGCGACGGCGCCTCCGACATAATGACCGGAGGCGATGGCGCCGACACGTTCGTGCTCGAGGACGGCAACAACTCCGGTACCTACTGGCCCAACGACGTCATCACCGATTTCGTCCGCGGCACCGACAAGCTCGAGATCAGCGCCGCCGAGTTCGGCGTCGATACGATGACCTTCTCGGCCAGCGCCGGGATGAGCTCGGGCACCGACGGAAGCGCGCATCTGCACTTCGACACCAACACCGGGCGGCTCTGGTTCGATCCGGACGGAACCGGCACCACGGAGAGCCCGATCCTGATCGTCACGCTGGAGAAACTGACCACGCTGGCGACGACGGACTTCAACTTCGTCGCCTGACCGGCGAGCCGGACGCAAGAGGCGCGGCTGCACCGGCGGCCGCGCCTTTTTCGTTGCTGGCGGACAGGGTGGGATTCGAACCCACGGTGGGCGTGAACCCACGGCGGTTTTCAAGACCGCTGCCTTAAACCACTCGGCCACCTGTCCGTCGGGCCGCCGCTCTAGGCCGCGCAGGGTCTGCCGTGCAACCCGCGCGACGAGCCGCGTATCGACGGCGCCTCGCTTGTGGCAAGCAGTGCTGAGCCCCGGGGGAGTTTTCATGCGTCGTTTGTTGCGTTTGCTTTTCGCATTCATGGTCCTCCTCGGCAGCGCCGCCTCGGCACAGGTCGCCGGGCTCAGCCAGCAGGGCTTCGAAGCCTATGTCCCGGAGCTGCGCGCCCAAGCGCTGGCGGCGGGCGTGAGCCGCGCCACGGTCGAGAGCGTCTTTCCGACCCTCGCCTTCAGCGCCCGGACCGTGCAGCTCGACCAGGGGCAGCCGGGCGGCCCCGCGGGCAGTACCGCGACCCCTCCGTTCGCCCCTTATCGCGCCAAGCATCTGGGCGACGTGCTGATCAGCCGCGGCCGCGATCGTTATGCGCGCTATTTGCCTCGGCTGAGCGAGATCGGCCGCCGCTACGGCGTCGCGCCTTCGGTGCTGGTCGCGATCTGGGGCAAGGAAACGAGCTACGGCACCGTCACCGGCGATTTCGACCTGCTGAGCTCGCTCGCCAGCCTCGCCTATGAGGGCCGCCGCCGCGAGCTGTTTCGCGACGAGTTCGTCGCGGCGCTGAAGATGCTCGACCGCGGCGTACCGCGCAGCCGGCTGCGCGGCAGCTGGGCGGGCGCCACCGGCCATCCGCAGTTCCTGCCGAGCGTCTATCTGAAGCGGGCGGTCGACGGCGACGGCGACGGCCGGGCGGACATCTGGACCAGCGAGCTCGACGCGCTCGCCTCGATCGCCAACTATTTCAACAAGGCAGGCTGGCGGCCGGGCGTGCCCTGGGGCGTCCCCGTCACGGTGCCGCAGGGCTTCGACCGCTCGGGTCTCAGGACCCGCCTCCTGTCGCCGCGCTGTCCGCGGGTGCACGAGCGCCACAGCCGCTGGCTGACCATGGGCGAATGGCGCCGCCTCGGCATCCTCCCCAAGGGCGTGCCGCCGCGCGATACGGAGATGGCGACGCTGCTCGAGCCGGATGGGCCGGGCGCGCAGGCCTATCTGCTCACCACCAACTACCGCACCATCCTCGATTACAATTGCTCAAACTTCTACGCGCTCACCGTCGCGTTGCTCTCCGACGCCGTGTCGCGCTGACGCCTCTGGCGCGGGGCAGGGGGAGCGGTTAAGATCGCCGCGGGCACCCGATCCATTCCAGAACCTTCCGAGGATGAGACCTTAAGCATGACGCGCAAGCCTCTGTTGCTGTTCGCTTTCTTTGCCGCAACTGCGATTCCGGCAGCCGCCGCGGCGCCGCCGTTCGAGACGCCGGCGCCGGTCGCCTATCTGGTCGACCTGTCGTCGGGAGCGGTGCTGTACGCGAAGGACGCCGACCGGCGCATCCCGCCCGCCTCAATGGCGAAGATGATGACCACCCACCTCGCCTTCCACATGATCGCGCGCGGCGAGCTGAAGCTCGAACAGATGTGCCAGGTGCGCCCCGAAACCTGGCAGCGCTGGCACGGGCCTGCTGCCGGCTCGACCATGTTCCTGTCGCCCGGCGAGCAGGTGAGCGTCGAGAACCTCCTCCACGGCATCGTCACCCTCTCCGGCAACGACGCGTCAGTGGTCCTCGCGGAGTGCATCTCGGGGACGGAGCCCGCCTTCGCGGCGCTGATGAACAGCGAAGCCAAGCGGCTCGGCATGGCCAATTCCAATTTCGGCAATTCGAACGGCTGGCCCGATGAGGGGGCGACCTACACCACGGCAAAGGATCTCGCCCGGCTGGCGCGGGCGACGATCGAGGAGACTCCGGACCTCTACAAGAAATTCTACACCGTCCAGTCCTTCACCTGGGGCAAGACCCTGGGCGGCAACCAGCCGATCACCCAGGCCAACCGCAACCCGCTGCTCGGCCGCGTTTCCGGCGCCGACGGGCTCAAGACCGGTCACACCGAGGAGGCGGGATACGGGTTCACCGGGTCGGTGGAACAGAACGGACGGCGGATAATCCTGGTCGTATCCGGCCTCTCCAGCTTCAACCAGCGCATCGATGCTTCGGTCAGCTTTGCGAATTGGGGGATGCGAGCGTGGAAGTCCCAGCCCCTCTTCCAGAAAGGGGAAAAGGTCGCGAACGCGCAGGTCCAGCTCGGCGGGGATGACGAGGTCGCGCTGGTCGCGCCGCAGAACATCGCAGTCACGCTCCCCGCCGGCGTCTCGAGCGGCAACATCAAGGTGCGCGTCGTCTATCAGGGGCCGATCAAGGCGCCGATCAAGGCCGGGCAGCACGTCGCCGACCTGGTGGTGACCACGCCCGACACGCCGCCGCAGAGCCTGCCGCTGGTGGCCGAGAAGGCAATCGGGGAGGCAGGCTTCTTCGGCCGCATCTGGGCGGGCCTCGCCTCGCTCTTCGCCTGACGGTGCAAGGCCGCTTCATCACGCTGGAAGGCGGGGAGGGGGCCGGCAAATCGACCCAGTTGCGGCGCCTCGCCGCGGAGCTGCGGGCGCGGGGGCTGGAAGTCGCCGAAACGCGCGAGCCCGGCGGGAGCCCGGGCGCCGAGGCGATCCGGGCGCTGCTGCTCGAAGGCGGCGAGGAGCGCTGGACGATCGAGGCCGAGGCTTTGCTTTTCGCCGCCGCCCGTGCCGACCACGTCGCCCGCACCATCCGCCCGGCGCTGGAGCGCGGCGCCTGGGTGCTCTGCGATCGCTTCGTCGATAGCTCGGTCGCTTATCAGGGGATTGCGGGAGGGGTCGGAGCCGCGGCGGTCCGACGCCTCCACGAGATCGGCAGCGGCGGCTTTCTCCCGGAAAGGACCCTGCTGCTGGAGCTTCCGCCGCAGGCGGTGGCGGAGCGGCTGAAGGTGCGCGATGCCGAGGGCTCCGACCGGATCGGAGCCCGCTCCAGCGACTTCCACGAAAGGGTGGCCTCCGCCTTTGCGGCGCTGGCTCGGGAGGATCCGGCGCGCTTCCGGCGCATCGACGCTTCCGGTGCGGCCGAGGAGGTGACGGCGCGACTGCTCGCCGCTCTGGAGGACCTGCTGTGACGCCGCTGTTCGGCCATGACGCCGCCGTCGCCGCCTTCCGCGACAGCCTGGAGAGCGGGCGAATTCACCATGGCTGGCTGATCGCGGGACCGGAGGGAGTGGGTAAGGCGCTGTTCGCGGCCAAGGCGGCGCTCAAGGTGCTGGCGGAGGGGCAGGGGAGGGTCGACATGCCCGACATCGACGTTCCTGACAGCCACCCGGCGGCGAAGCTCGTCGCGGCGGGCAGCCACCCCGACCTGATGCGGCTGGAGCGGCTGCCCAAGGAGAACAGCACCGTCGGCGAGCTTGCCCGGAGCATCAGCGTTCACCAGGTGCGCGGCCTGCAGCGCCTGTTCGCGACCACCTCGTCCCTGTCGCCCTGGCGGGTGGTGATCATCGACTCGATCGACGATCTGGAGCGCGCTGCGGCCAACGCGCTCCTCAAGAATTTGGAGGAGCCGCCGCCGCAGAGCCTGTTCCTGCTGGTGAGCCACGCGCCCGAACGGTTGCTGCCTACGATCCGCTCCCGCTGCAGGCTGCTCAGACTGTCGAGCCTCGACGACGACGCCATGACGTCGGCCCTGCGCGGGGCTCTTCCCGATGCCGACGCGGGCGAGATCGAGGAGTTGAGGGTCGCGGGGCAGGGCTCTCCCGGGCGCGCGATCGCGTTCCGGGGGTTGGACGTGGCCGCCCTCGACCGGTCGATGGAGGCGCTCGCCCGCGATGGCGATCCAACCAATTCCAAACGGGCGGCACTGGCGCAGAGCCTCGCGGTCAAGTTGGCGCAGCCTCGTTATGAGGCCTTTCTGGCGCGGGTGCCGTCAGTGGTGGCGGCCGAGGCGAAAAGGCGGCGGGGAGCGGCGCTTGCCGAGGCGCTGCGCTTGTGGGAAAGGGCGCAGGCCCTCGCCGCAAGCGCGAAGCACCTCTCGCTGGAGCCCGAGAGCGTCGTCTTCGAGCTGGCGGGGATCCTCGCGACCCTTGCCCCGAAGACCGCAGATGGCTGAACCCTTCTACATCACCACTGCCATCAGCTACCCTAACGGGCCGCCCCATATCGGCCATGCCTACGAGGCGATCGCGACCGACGCCGTCGCCCGCTTCCAGCGCTCGATGGGCCGCGACGTCTTCTTCCTGACCGGAACCGACGAGCACGGCCTCAAAATGGCCCAGACGGCGCGCGAGCGCGGCATCGAGCCGGCCCGGCTTGCTGAAGAAATGTCGTCTCTTTTCCGTAAGATGGTCGAGAGATTTGATATCTCCTGTGATCGATTCATCCGCACCACCGAGGCCGACCACCACCGCGCCAGCCAAGCGATCTGGCAGGCGATGGCCGATCGCGGCGACATCTATCTCGGTCGCTACGAAGGCTGGTATTCGGTGCGCGACGAGGCCTTTTACGACGAGAAGGAGCTCGTCGAAGGGGAGGGCGGCGAGCGCCTGTCGCCGCAGGGGACGCCGGTGGAGTGGACGGTGGAGGAGAGCTGGTTCTTCCGCCTCTCCGCCTACCAGGAGAAGCTGCTCGAATATTACCGCGTGCATCCCGACTTCATCCGGCCCGAAGCCCGCCGCAACGAGGTGATGCGCTTCGTCGAGGGAGGTCTGTCCGACCTCTCCATCTCGCGGACCAGCTTCGACTGGGGGGTGAAGGTGCCCGGCAGCGACGGCCACGTCATGTACGTCTGGGTCGACGCACTCACGAATTACCTCACCGGTGTCGGCTATCCCGACATTCAATCAGAGACTTATGGGCGATATTGGCCAGCGGATATTCACGTCATCGGCAAGGATATCGTCCGCTTCCATGCCGTCTACTGGCCGGCTTTCCTGATGTCGGCGGGCGTGCCGCTGCCCCGGCAGGTGTTCGGCCACGGCTTCCTTCTTCACCGCGGCGAGAAGATGTCGAAGTCGCTCGGCAACGTCATCGACCCGGGCGAGCTCGCCGATGCCTTCGGAGTGGACCCGCTGCGCTATTTCCTGCTGCGGGACGTGACCTTCGGCCAGGACGGCAGCTACAGCGCCGAGGCGATCGTCACGCGGGTCAACGCCGATCTCGCCAACAGCTTCGGCAATCTCGCCCAGCGGACGCTCTCCTTCATCGCGAAGAATTGCGGCGGCGTGCTGCCGGCGGGGGGCAGGGGAGCGGCGGCCGACGCCGAGCTGCTGGCGCTGGTCCGCCGCGCCGTAGGGGAGGAGGTGCCGGCTTTCTTCTCCGATCTGGCGCTGAGCCAGGGCATCGAGGCGTGGCTGCGCGCCGTCTTCGCCTGCAACCAGTATATCGACGCGCAGGCGCCCTGGGCTCTGCGCCGGACCGATCCGGAGCGGATGACGGCGGTCCTCGCGACGCTGTGCGAGGCGATCGTCGACCTCGCCATCGCAATCGCGCCGGTGGTGCCCGGCTCCGCGGCCAGGCTGCTCGACCAGATGGGCGTCCCCGCCGAGGAACGCAGCTTCGCCGCGCTCGGCGACACCCAGCGTTATGCGCGGCTCGCCGCGTCCGGCTTCACGCTCGCGCCGCCCGCACCCATCTTCCCGAGGCTGGAAGTGCCGGCGGAGTGACGATGTTCACCGACAGCCATTGCCACCTCAACTACAAGGGCCTGGTCGAGGAGCAGCAGGCGATGCTCGCGCGCGCCCGCGCCGCCGGCGTCGGGACGATGCTCAACATCTCGACCCGCCAGTCGGAATGGGACGAGGTGATCGCGGTGGCGGAGCGGGAGGAGGACGTGTGGGCCTCGGTCGGCATCCACCCGCACGAAGCCGACTCCCACCCCGACGTCCAGACGGCGACCCTGGTCGAGCGGGCGGCGCACCCGCGGGTCGTCGGCATCGGGGAGAGCGGCCTCGACTTCTATTACGATCATAGCGATCGCGACCGGCAGCGGGCGAGCTTCCGCGCCCATATCGCCGCCGCGCGCGAGACCGGGCTGCCGATCATCGTCCACACCCGCGAGGCCGAGGCCGATACCCACGCCATCCTCGCGGAGGAGATGGGGAAGGGGGCGTTCACCGGCGTCATCCACTGCTTCACCGCCAGCGCCGACTTCGCGCAGAAGGCGCTCGCGCTCGGCCTCTACATCTCGATCTCCGGCATCGTCACCTTCAGG
>DASVVY010000111.1:0-13440 GCA_036386335.1 Allosphingosinicella sp.
CGCGAGGTGGCGCTGCTGATGAGCCGGGCGGGCGTCCATGTGCTGGTGACCGCCGAGGTGCCGGAGGCGCAGGCGCATCCGGGCCGCCGCGTCGAAGCGGCCGAAGACGGCGAACAAGGGGCGGAAGAATGGGTGATCTGATGGCCGCCGCAGCGACTGCAGGGGAGCGCGCGCGATGACGGCACAGCCATTCTTCTCCGAGGGCGCGCTGACGCTCGAACAATGGCAGCATGTCGAGGCGCTGGCCCGCAGCCTGTCGCCCGTGCAGGCGCGCTGGATCAGCGGCTATTTCGCCGGTCTCGACGCGGGCCTGCTGCGCGGTGGGGATGCCCAGCCGCCGGCCGCTCCGGCGCCGCAGGGGCGCACCCTCACCATCCTCTACGGCACCGAGACCGGCAACAGCCGCGACCTCGGCAAGTCGCTCGCCACCGCCGCGTCCGAGCGCGGCCTGTCGCCGCAACTGTTCGACATGGCGGACTACAAGGTCCGCAACCTGAAGGACGAGCAGGACGTGCTGTTCGTGGTCAGCACCTACGGCGAAGGCGATCCGCCGCAGCCTTCCGTCGCCTTCTTCGAGTTCCTCGAAGGCAAGCGCGCGCCGAACCTGGAGAATGTCCGTTTCTCGGTGCTCGCGCTCGGCGATTCGACCTACGAAAAATATTGCGAGGCCGGCAAGAGGATCGACCGCCGCTTCGAGGAGCTCGGCGCGAAGCGGATCCTCGACCGCGTCGACTGCGACATCGACTATGAGGAGCCGGCCGCCCAGTGGAGCGGCGCGGTGGTCGAGATCCTCGCCGCCGAACTGGCCGCTTCGGCAGCGCCCGCGCTCGTCGCTCCGTCGGCGGTGCCGGCCGCGGTCGCGGCTTCCGCCTACGACAAGAAGAACCCCTTCCCGGCGGCCGTGATCGAGAACCTCACCATCGTCGGCCGCCACTCCAGCAAGGAGACGCGGCACGTGGAGCTCGACCTCGCGGGCTCGGGCCTCGTCTATGAGCCCGGCGACGCACTCGGCATCGCCGCCGCCAACGCGCCCGAAGTGGTGGCGCAGCTGCTCGACGTCGCCGGCCTCTCCGCCGACGCGCCGGTCAGCGTGAAGGGCGAGACGCTCCCGCTGGCCGAGGCGCTGGAGAAAAGGTTCGAGGTGGCCATCGCCAGCCCGCGCTTTCTCGACCAGTGGGCGAAGCTCACCGGCGCCGCGGAGCTTGGCCGGCTTCGCGAGGAGGAGCATGCGGCCGAGCGGCTGCTGTTCCTCAGGAACCACCACATCGTCGACATCGTGCGCCAATATCCGCTCCCAGGCGTCGGTGCCGAGACCTTCCTGGCGGGCCTCCGCCCGCTGCAGCCGCGGCTCTACTCGATCGCATCGAGCATGGCGGCGGTGTCGGAGGAGGCGCACCTCACCGTCGCGCCGGTCCGCTACGAGCTGCACGGCGAGGCCCGCAGCGGCGTTGCCTCCTCGCAGATCGCCGACCGGATCGACGTCGGCGACACGCTCCCGGTCTACATCCAGCACAACCCGCATTTCGGCCTGCCCAAGGGCGACGCTCCGATCGTGATGATCGGCGCCGGCACCGGGGTCGCCCCCTATCGCGGCTTCCTGCAGGAGCGCGAGGCGCGCGGCGAGGGCGGCAAGTCCTGGCTCTTCTTCGGCGAGCGCAACTTCCGCTCCGACTTCCTCTACCAGACCGAATGGCAGGGCTGGCTCAAGGACAAGGTGCTCGACCGGATGGACGTCGCCTTCTCGCGGGACAGGGGCCAGCCCAAGGTCTACGTCCAGCACCGGATGCTGGAGCAGGCGGCGGACCTCTACGCCTGGCTCGAGGAAGGCGCCCACGTCTACGTCTGCGGCGACGAGAAATGCATGGCCCGCGACGTCCACGAGACGCTGATCACCATCGTCGCCGATCAGGGCCGCGTCGACCGCGACACCGCCGAGGACTACGTCCGCCGCCTCGCCGCCGACCACCGCTACCAGCGCGACGTCTATTGAGGGCCGACGCATGACCGACACCACCACCGTCGATCGCAGCACCGACATCTCGCAGCCGCTCGACAAGCTCGGGCCGGATGAGACGCTGAAGTATAACAGCGACTATCTTCGCGGCACGATCGCCCACGCTCTGCTCGACCGGATCACCGGCGCGGTGACGTTCGAAGACAACAAGCTGATGAAATTCCACGGAATCTATCAGCAGGACGACCGCGACATACGCGACGAGCGGCGCCGGCAGAAGCTGGAGCCCGCCTACACCTTCATGGTCCGCGTCCGCCTCGCGGGCGGCGTCTGCACGCCCGGGCAGTGGCTGAAGATCGATCAGCTCGCCCGCGCCCATGGCGGCGACACGATCCGCCTCACCACCCGCCAGACCTTCCAGTTCCACTGGGTGGTGAAGGAGGACATCAAGCCGACCATCCAGGGCCTGCACGAAGTGCTGCTCGACACGATCGCCGCCTGCGGCGACGACGCGCGCGGCGTCATGTGCACCGCCGATCCGCGTGATTCGGACCTGCACGCGGAGGTTGCCGCGCTCGCCAAGGCGACCAGCGACCACGTCATCCCCCGTGCCCGCGCCTACCACGAAATCTGGTACGGCACCGAGCGCGTGGCCACCTCCGAGGAAGAGGAGCCCTTCTACGGCCGCACCTACCTGCCGCGAAAGTTCAAGATCGGCTTCGTCATCCCGCCGTCGAACGACATCGACGTCTACACGCAGGACCTCGGCTTCATCGCCGTCGCGGGGCCGGAGGGCCTGGAGGGCTTCAACGTCTCGATCGGCGGCGGCATGGGCCGCAGCGACCAGGACCCGAACACCTACCCGCGCCTCGCCGACGTCATCGGCTATATCCCCAAGGACCGGGTGATCGCGGCCGCCGACGCGGTGATGGGCGTCCAGCGCGACTTCGGCAACCGGGCCGAGCGCTCCCGCGCCCGCTTCAAGTACACGGTCGACGACAAGGGCGTTGATTGGGTGAAGGGCGAGATCGAGCGCCGCATGGGCGCGCCGCTGGAGCCGGCGCGGCCCTACGAATTCACCTCGAACGGCGACGAATTCGGCTGGCGCGAGAACGGCAACGGTCGCTTCAACTACACCGTCCACATCCTCAGCGGCCGCGTCGCCAACCGTCCCGGCGAGCCGATCATGGACGGCCTGCGCGCGATCGCCGAGGTCCACAAGGGCGGCTTCCGCATCACGCCGAACCAGAATTTGATCATCGCCGACGTCGCCGCCGAGGATCGCCCGGCTATCGAGCGGCTGCTCGCCGACCACGGGCTCCTCAACGACGCACAGGCGAGCGCCGTCCGGCTGAACGCCATCGCCTGCGTGGCGCTGCCGACCTGCCCGCTCGCCATGGCGGAGGCCGAGCGCTACCTCCCGGACTTCCTCGAGAAGGTCGAAGCGATCCTCGCCGAAAATGGCCTTTCCGACGATGCGATCACGCTGCGCCTCAGCGGCTGCCCAAACGGCTGCTCGCGGCCTTACGTCGCCGAGATCGCGCTCAGCGGCCGCGCGCCGGGCAAGTACAACCTCTATCTGGGCGGCGGCTTCCACGGCGAGCGGCTGAACCGCCCGTACCGCGAGAATATCGGCGAGGGAGCGATCCTCGATATCCTCTCCGAATCGCTCGGCCGCTACGCCCGCGAGCGCACCCCCGGCGAGCGCTTCGGCGACTTCGTCATGCGCGCCGGCTATTTCGCCTGAAACTCGCCTCTCCGCGGAGAGAGGCTTCATGCGAAAGGGGCTCCGGCCCTCGCAAACCGGAGCCCCCGTTGCTCTCCGACTCAGCCGAGCCGTCGCTTCTTTCGTATCCCTAGCTGCCGACTAGACAATGAGGCTGCGGCGAGGCGTTGGCCCGGCGCGTCCGCCGGAACGGCTCAGGCCATCGCCGCAAATCCGCGCTCCAGGTCTGCGATCAGGTCGTCGGCGTCCTCAAGCCCTACGGACAGCCGGAGCAGGTCGGGGTCGATCCCCGCCTCCGCCTGGGCCTCGGGCGGCATGCCGCGGTGGGTCATCGTGGCCGGCTTGCAGATCAGCGTTGCGAAGCCGCCGAGCGAGGAGGCGAGGGTCACCAGCTCGAGGCTCTTCAGGAAGGCCGCGGCGCCCGCCGCGCCGCCGGCGACGCGGAAGCTGATCATGAAGCCGGGGCCGTCCTGCTGGCGCGCGGCGAGGCCGTGCCCGGGGTGGCCGGCGAGCCCGGGGAAGTTCACGCCCTGCACCATGTCGTGCCCCGCCAGCCACTGGGCGATGCGGATCGCCGTCTGCTCCTGCCGGTCCACGCGCAACGTCAGGGTTCTGAGGCCCCGCAGCGTCTGCCACGCATCATGGGCCGAGCCGTTGAGGCCCGCGGCGTTCGCCCACCAGTGGAGCTTCTCGAGCAGCGCCGGATCGGCGGCGAGAAGGGCGCCGCCGAACAGGTCGCCATGGCCGTTCAGAGCCTTGGTGGTCGAATGCATGACGATGTCGCAGCCGAGGGCGATCGGGCGCTGCCGCACCGGCGTCAGGAGCGTGTTGTCGGCGACGACCAACGCGCCGGCCTCCTTCGCCGCCCCGGCGCAGCGGGCGATGTCGGTGACGCGCAGCAGCGGGTTGCTCGGCGTCTCGAGCCAGACCATCTCCGCGCCGTCCGCGAGCGCCGCTTCGACCGCCCCCTCGTCCAGCATGTCGACGAAGGTCGCGCTGAGCTTGCCCTGCTCTTCCAAGCCTTTGATCAAGCGGTAGGTGCCGCCGTAGCAATCGTGCGGCGCCACCACCCGCGCGTCCACCGGGAGCAAGGTGAGGGCCAGCAGGGCCGCCGCCTGGCCGCTGCTCGTGATCACCCCGCCCGCGGCGCCTTCGAGCTCCGCCAGGGCTTCGGCGAGCATGTCGCGGTTCGGGTTTACGGTGCGGGAATAATCGTAGGGCGGCTTGGTGTCCGCATCGTCCCAGCGGAACGTGTCCGAGGTCCACAGCGGGGGCGAAAGGCTGTGATGCGCCGGGTCCTGCTCCGGGCGCGCGGCGGCGACGACTGTCGCCGGCTTACGGGGCGGGATCACCGGCTCAGGCGGCTAGGAAGGGCGCGGCCAGCTCGCCCACCGCCTCGGCTTCCTTGAGGAACATGTCGTGGCCGTAGAGGCAGTCGAGCAGGCGCAGCTGCACGCGTCCGCCCAGCCGCGCGGCGAGTGAGCGCATCTGCGCGGTGGGCACGAGCTGGTCGGTCTCGGCGCCGATCAGCAGCACCGGGCAGCCAATGCGCGCCGGATCGACAGCGTGGCGATCGATCGAGGCGGAGAGGCTCAGGAAGCGCTCGGGGGACATGACCGAGCGGAACTGCTCGCCGCGAGCGCGCAGGTAGCCGCCGGGCTCGGACTGGGTCAGCGGGCATTCGGCCGCGATGCCGCCCTCGAACCGTTCGGCGAATTCGTCCGACGTCCGGTAGGTGAGCATCGCCATTCCGCGGGCGATGGCGAGCGCCTCCTCCGGTCGGCCGCTCTCGATGCCGAGCGCGACGACGCGGCGCTGAAGCTCGCGGGCGGCGGTGGCGGCGGCGTGCGGCTCGGCGCCGGCCGAGATCACGACCAGCTTCTTGACCCGCTCAGGGAAGCGCTCGGCCAAAGCGAGGGCGACCATCCCCCCGTAGGAGGCGCCGACGATCGCGTCCGCCGCGGCGATGCCGAGCTCGTCGAGGGCGGCGCAGAGCACTTCCGCCTGCTCACGGGTGGAGGGAGCGATTCGTCCGGACGCGTCGGCGGCGAAGTCGAGGCCGACGATCAGGTGCCGCGCCGGATCGATCGCGCGGCCGCTCCCGACCAGGCCGGCCCACCAGCCGGCGCTGCCGTCGGCGCGGCGGCAGACGAAGCGGTTGCCGGAAATGCCGCCGAGGACGACGACCACGCGGCCGAGTGGATTGCCGACCGCGGTCGCGCGGGTGCTGGCGCCGAGGTGGGAGAGGTGCTCCGGAAGCGGCACTTCGGCGTCGAGGAAAATCTCCATCGGCTCGGAGGCCGGGGTGCGGACCGGCGCCGGGCGGAAGCCGATCGCCGGCCGCTGCCCGGCGAGGGCGGCATGGCTCGGGCTCGGGTCGCGCGCGAAAGACAGCTCCATCTTCCTTCCTTCACACTCGGGGAGATGCTGCCTGGAGACCCGCTTCGTTGCCGGCTCGGCCGCATCGTCCCGGTAACTGGGACCGCCACCTTGCCCGGGTAGGGCAGGTTGGCGTGGGCCCGCTGGCCCACTCTTGATGCATCGCGCGCCCGCAGGAGCGACCGCCCGACGGCCCCTGCTATGCGCAGATCGCGGTTAAGGTCAAGTTATTCCGGAAAGCCTCGGCTCGGGGGCCGCGGGCCGAGATCCTGAGGCGCGTCGCTTGGACGAGCGCGCGCCTGAGTGTTTGCTGCGGCTGAACGAGAGACATTGCTCCTGAAGAGGATCTCCTCCAGAATGATACCTTGCAGGTCACTTCCGAAGAACTGGAATTCAGTGCTTACAGCCCTGGTCCTCTTTCTGATTGCGTCGGAACCAGAACCGGGGAGCGGGACCTGCACCGTGCTGTACCCAGTCGCTCCCGACGAGGCGGCTGCCAAACGGATTGCCGCTTCTGCCATCGCCGCGAGTCCGCGGGGGGAGCAGAAGCGTTCTGACCTGTCATTTCCGTATGCAAATCCGGAGAGCTACGAAATTTTTTTCGAGGCTGGGGATTCCACTGCTTGGGAGATACTGGTGTACGATGCGGAGATAACGATGCGCGACGGGAACAGGATTCGAGCGGGGAGCCCGAGCTACGCGATGCGGATCGACCGCTGCACGGGGGCAGTATCGGACTTCGGGCTCGCAATGTAGGCTCAATTCACTGAGCGTCTGTCACACGGGTTTCGCCGGAGTCGCTCTCCCGATTCTCCGCTAACGCGAGTCTGGTCGCGCCCCCAAGCCAGCTATTCGGCCGAATTGCGATTCAGACCACTCCGGTTCCCGGCGGTCCCGATTCCGGCGTCTTGTCGAGGCCGAGGCTCTTGCGCGCCGGGCTGGAGTGGCCGCGCATCAGGGTCTCCGCCACGTCCGGCTGGCCCGCCTCGATCGCGTCGACGATGGCGTGGTGCTGGTGGTGGCCGGACATCAGGATCGGGAAGATCTCGTCGAACGGCACCCGATTGAAGGCGAGCACGCCCGGCGCGACGAAGGGCACGGCGTAGACGCGGTGGATCAGCTCGGTGAGGAGCGGGTCCTGCGCGCCGCCGACGATGATGTCGTGGAAGCGCCGGTTCATCCGCGCATAGGCGCCTTCGTCCTCCTTCACGACATGGCCCTTGCGGAAGATGGCGTCGCCCTGGGCGAGGCAGTCGCGCAGCTCGGCGATGATAGGCCCCCGGTCGCGGCGGGCGGCAAGCTCGCGCGCGGCATAGCCTTCGAGGACGCAGCGCACCTCGGTGGCGCGGAAGCTGTCCTCGACGCGGAAGCCGCGCACCGCATAGCCGCGCTTGCCGGCGGGCTCGAGCAGCCCCTCGGTGGCGAGCGCCGGCAGGGCGTTGCGCACCGGCGTCCGCGACACGCCGAGCCGCTCCGCGAGCGCCGCCTCCGCGACGCGGGTGCCGGGCGGGAGGGTGCCGTCGACGATCAGCTCGCGGATGCGCTGCGCTACCGGGCTGTCCACGCGCCCCCGGCCGTCATCGCTGCCATTCGCCATCCTCGTGTCTTTTTCGATGCCGATGCTCATAGCCGCCCGGGAGGGACCGCGCCATGCCTGCCGCCTCAGGCGCCGCCCAGGATGTTTGCGAGCATCGTGTCGCCGCCGCGGGTGAGGATCGATTCGGGGTGGAACTGGAGGCCCGTCTGCAGGGCCTCGCGGTCGCTGATCGCCATCGCCATGCCCTCGATCGAAGCGTGGACCCGGAAGCGGGCGGGAAGGTCGCGGGTGCAGAGGCTATGGTAGCGACCGATATGGATCGGCTCGTCGATGCCGGCGAACGGCCCCTCGCCGTCGTGGACGAGGAGCGAGGCCTTGCCGTGCACCGGCTCGGGCGCCCGAGTCACCGCGCCGCCGGCCTGCTGGACCATCCCCTGGTGGCCGAGGCAGACGCCGAGCATCGGCACCTTGCCCATGGCGAGGCCGATCAGCTCCAGCATGCATCCGGCATCCTCCGGCCGGCCGGGACCCGGGGAGAGGACGATGAGGCTGTCCTTCTCCTGCGCGACGGCGAGCGCGTCGGCGGCGGGAACCGAGTTGCGCAGCACCTGCACCTCCGGGCCGAGCCGCTCGAAGGCCTCGACCAGGTTGAAGGTGAAGCTGTCGAGATTGTCTATGAGGAGGACGTGGCGCTTCATGCCTGCGCTCCCACAGCGGCGAGCACCGAGAGCAGGGCCGAGGCCTTGCGCCGCGTCTCATCCGCCTCGCGCTGCGGGTCGCTGTCGTAGACCACGCCCGCGCCGGCGCGGACGTAGGCGGTGCCGTCCTTCACCACCGCCGATCGGATGACGACGCCGGTGTCGAGCAGCCCCTCGCCGTTCAGCCAGCCGATCGCGCCGCCATAGGGGCCGCGCTTGGTCCGCTCGGTCGCGCGAAGCAGCTGCGTGGCGCGGATCTTCGGCGCGCCGGTCAGCGTGCCGACGTTGAGGCAGGCCTGGAGCGCGTGGAGCGCGTCGAGGCCGTCCCGCAGCCTGCCGGTGACGGAGGAGACGAGGTGCATGACCCGGGCGTAGCGCTCGACGGTCATCAGCTTCGCCACCCGCCGGGTACCGGGCGCGCTCACCCGCGCGACGTCGTTCCTGGCGAGGTCGACCAGCATCATGTGCTCGGCGGTCTCCTTCTGGTCGAGCCGCATCTCGGCCTCGAGCCGGTCGTCCTCGTCTCCGGTCGCGCCCCGCGGACGGGTGCCAGCGATCGGCTTCACCTCGACGGTGCGCACCCCCTCCTGCTCGAACACCCGAACCGAAGTCTCCGGTGATGCCCCGAACAGGACGTGCTCGGGACCGGCGATAAAGAACTGGTAGGGGCTGGGGTCGAGCCGGCGCTGCGCGGCATAGGCGGCGAGCGGATCGGGACAGGGCGCCCGGAAGGTTCGGGACGGCACCACCTGGTAGATGTCGCCCGCGGCGATATGGCCGCGCAGGCGGCTGACGACGGCGCCATAGGCGGGGTCGTCGAGGTCGACCTGCGTCGCCTCGGCGCGGGTCGGCGCCGGCGGCTCCGGCAGCGGCGCCACGGCCGCGCAGCGCTCGACCAGCCGGCCGAGCCGCTCGACCGCGTCGTTATAGACCCGCTCGCCCGCGCCGAATGCGGTGCAGACGAGCCGCGGCCGCGCGCCCGGCTCGAACACGATCAGCGATTCGGCGAGCCAGTAGACGTAGTCGGGAAAGCCGAGCGGGTCCTCGGCGTTGGCCGGAAGGTCTTCGAACAAATCGGCCTGGTCGAAGGCGCTGACGCCGAGAAGCGTGACGGTGAACGGCTCCTCGCGTGAGTCGGAGGTGAGGCCCGTCAGCGCCCGCAGCACGTCGAGCGGCGAGGGTGCCAGCAGGCGCTCCTCCGCATCGGCGCTCCGGACCCGCGGAAAGCGCATCACCAGGCGCTCGGGGGCGGTGTCTGCGACGAACTCAGGGAGCCGCCGCGCCACCTGCGCCAGCACCTCGCGCCCGCCGGCGGAGAGAGCGGCGAGCGCCACCTCCTGGCCGCGGCACTCGGCGCGCACCGCCGCCTGGTCCATCAGCAGGCTCGGCCCGACGCTGCGCTCGAGCAGGAAGGTGTCGGCGCGGCGGCCGCCGTCGCTCAGCGCCGCGTACAGCGCGAGCCGGTCGGGGCTGGCGGGGAGCCGGCGCTGGAGGCCCAGCGCGGCGGACGGGCGGGTGCCGTGCATCACATCTCGCGCCCGACCGCCCGGACCACCGGCCGCAGCGCGTCCATCAACGCCGCGAACTGGTGCGGGTAGAGCGACTGGGCGCCGTCCGACAGCGCGACGGCCGGGTTCTCGTGCACCTCGACGAGGATCCCGTCGGCGCCGCAGGCGGCTGCGGCGAGCGACATCGGCACGACGAAATCGCGGACCCCTGTGCCGTGCGACGGATC
Source organism: Allosphingosinicella sp. (assembly GCA_036386335.1). GTDB lineage: Bacteria > Pseudomonadota > Alphaproteobacteria > Sphingomonadales > Sphingomonadaceae > Allosphingosinicella. The sequence goes on from DASVVY010000111.1 coordinate 10,030, forward strand.
GACCAGCACGGGGAGGTGGGTCTTCTGCTTGATGTAGGGGATTGCGTTGAGGTCGAGCGTGTTGCGGGTCGCCGTCTCGAAGGTGCGGATGCCGCGCTCGACCAGCACCACCTGCTCGTTGCCGGCGGCGAGGAGATATTCGGCGGCGAGCAGCAGCTCCTCGATCTTGGCCGACATGCCGCGCTTCAGCACCACCGGCCGCTTCACCTTGCCGACGGCGCGGAGCAGCGCGAAGTTCTGCATGTTGCGCGCGCCGATCTGCAGCGCGTCGGCCTGGTCCGCGATGAGATCGAGGTCGGCGGTGTCCATCACTTCCGTGACCACCGGCATGCCGAGCTCGTCGCCCACTTCGCGGAGCAGCTTGAGCCCCGCCGGGCCATGCCCCGCGAAGCCGTAGGGGCTGGTGCGCGGCTTGTAGGCGCCCGCGCGAAGGCCGGTGGCGCCGGCTTCCTTGACCGCCGCGGCGGTGTTGCGCAGCTGGTCCCGGTTCTCGACCGCGCAGGGCCCGGCGATGACCTTGAAGCCGCTGCCGCCGATCGCCATCCCGCCGATCCGCACCACCGTGTCGTGCGGATGGAGCTCGCGGCTGACCAGCTTGTATGGAGCTAGGATTGGCTTCACCGCCTCCACATCCGGATCCCCCTCGAGCTGGAGGTCGGCGAGGATGCGCTCGTCGCCGAGCGCGCCGAGCACGACGCGTTCGGAGCCGGGCATGTGGAGCGGCTGCAGCCCCGCCTCCGAGATGCGCTTGAGGATGTTCTGCGCGGCTTCGGGGGAGGCGTTGGGGCGGAGGACGATGATCATCTGGGAATTCCGAAACTCGGTTAAAGAAAAGGCCCGCTCGGGGGCGGGCCTGGTTTCGATCGACAGCTCTTGCGAGAGGATCCGTTTAGGCAGGCGCGCCCATGGCTCGTGCAACAGGCCAGCGCCACCAGCCGCCCGACAGGCGCGGCGCGTATGCTGATTCGGGGGCGAGGCGCCTGACGCTCATGCTGCAACGCTAGGCGAGAGCGCTCCGCCGCGTCAATGACGCAAATGCAGGGACCTAGAGTCGAAGGGCGTTCTTCCCGATCCAAAGTTCGAAATGGCCGGGGCGAACGCGGCTGGCATATTTATCGGCCAGCTTCACGACCGCGACGTCTGCGAAGCCGCTCTGGCGGGCGATGTCCGCCACCTTTTTCGCAGCGTTCCTGTCGTCCGCGAGATAGTAGCGAACCTGTGTGCGGTCCGGCGACGCCGCCGGGACATATTCGATTCCGGGCACCTGGATCGCCGCCGCCTCGAGCTGTCCCTCGAGCTCACGTGCCCGCTGCCTCAGTGCATTATCGGGAATCTGGATGTAGACCCGCGGCGCGAGTTGCACCGCAAGTGGCGCGCTCGGCCGGACGGCCGCCGGGGCGGCCGCAGCCGGCGCACTTGCGGGACCGACGGCGGCCGACGACGGGTCGGCGACCTTGGCGATCGCATCCGCGACGGCTCGTTCCTGCGGTGTCGCGTCCTGGGCGGTGCCGGCGCTATAGGCCTCGCCTATAATCTCGGTGACGGCGTGGTTCAGTCCTTGGTCCAGCGACCCGTTCTTGGCGAGATGCGTCAGGACGACGGCCGCTACGCGAGCGGACTTGGGCCGGTCGCTCGTGATCTCCGGCACCCATTCATGAACGAGCTGCGCATTCGCGACTGCCTGCGCCCGCTTGGCCTCCAGGGCGATGCGGTCTGCGTCAATCGTCTTTTGCACTTGCGCGTAGGTAAACCCGATCAGCGGCACGAGAAGTGTCGCGCAGAGCCACAGCCCAAACCCAGAATTCAGAAACTCATAGACGGTCGGTCGCTTCCGCTCGGAATTTTGCCTGTTCATGGATCCGCCCCCGCGCCAGAGGCCGCAATATTTATATTATTTGAGTGGCGCGCGCCAGATCAATGTCAAGGGCGCCCCGCAACCGCCCTAGGCCGCCAGCCGCTCCTCCACACCGGCCTCGGCCGGGTCGAGGTCGGGCAGCCCTTCCAGATGGTCGCAGAGCGAGGCGAAGTCGCCGCGCTGGACGAGGCGGAGCACGTCCTCGAAGCGGTCGATGACGAAGTAGCTCTGCTGGAAGGTATCGGTCCGGTAGCGGGTGCGCAGCACGCGGGCGAGGTCGAAGCCGAGCCGGTGGGGCTTGGCGCTGTCGAGCGAGTAATGCGATTCGCCGAAGCTCGACAGGATGCCGGCGCCGTAGATCTTGAGCTTGCCCGCCTCGCGCGCGAGGCCGAACTCGACCGTGTACCAGTAGAGCCGCGCCAGCCGGTTGAGCGCGCCCTTGTCGAGCGCCTGCAGGCCGAGCTCGCCCAGCGCCTGCATGAAATCGGCGACCGCCGGCTGAGCGAGGAGCGGCACGTGGCCGAAAACGTCGTGGAAGACGTCCGGCTCTTCGAGGTAATCGAGCTGCTTCGCCTGGCGGATGAAGGTGCCGGCGGGGAAGCGGCGCTGGCTTAAGTGGCGGAAGAAGACGTCGTCGGGGACGAGGCCCGGCACGCCGACCACGGTCCAGCCGGTGCGGGCGTGGAGCTTCTCGTTGAGCTCATCGAAATTCGGCACGCCGGGGCGCGAGAGGTGGAGCACTTCGAGGCCCTGCTCGAACGCATCGACGGCGCGGCCGTGCAGGAGGGTCTGCTGGCGCGCGAACAGAGTGTCCCACACCCAATGGTCCTCGGCGGTGAGCTCGTCCCAATGCTGCGGCACCGTCCAGTCGGCCGCGGCGCCGGGCGGCGGAGTCGGCGAGGCAAGGGCGCCGTGCTTGGCGGCGGGCTCCTGTCTGCTCTTCTGGTCGGTCACTTCGAAGGTTCCTTCTTGCCGGAATAATAAAAAACCCCGCTCGGGTCGGGCCGGGCGGGGTTCGGATGGGTCGCTCGTTTCGAGCGCGTCAGTCCGTCGCCGCCCTCGCGGTAAAATAGTAATAGAAGGTCCACGCAGCCGCGCCGGCGCCGCGCGGGGCGGTCGCGAGAGCCTCAGGGGCAAGGCGGACGGTCTGCGTCATCGTGATCCAACTGCTTCGCGGAGTGCGATCCTGTCAAGCGACCCTGCACCCATGGCGATGAATGCCGCCTTTATGTGCTCAGCATGTCACGCAGCCGCGCCTCGTCGGCGGGCGGCTCCCGGCCGAAGAAGGTCTTGAAGGCGGGGCGCGCCTGGCCGATCAGCATGGTGAGCCCGTCCACCGCAACGCCGCCGTTCGCCCGGCCCGCCGCGAGAAAGGGGGTCCCAAGCGGCTTATAGACCATGTCGAACAATGTCGCCCCGCGCGCGGCGGCGGCGGCCGCGTCGAGCAGCCGCAGCGGCATTTCGGGACAGCCCTCCATGCCGAGCGGGCTCGCATTGACGATCGCCGCGGCGCCTTCGAGCGCCTCCTCGCATTGCTCCAGCGGCAGCACCTGGTG
>DASVVY010000112.1:0-15359 GCA_036386335.1 Allosphingosinicella sp.
GGTCTATACGCGCTCCGGCCTCGACTGGTCGGACAAGTTCCCCGAGATCGTCGCCGCCGCGCGCGATCTGGAGGTGGGCTCGGCCCTTCTCGACGGGGAGATCGTCAAACTCGATGAGAAAGGGGCGAGCGGCTTCTCCGCCCTCCAGCAGGCGATATCCGAAGGCGGCCGCGGCCTCACCCTCTTCCTGTTCGACGCGCTCGAGATCGAGGGCGAGGACCTGACCAAGCTCCCCAATATCGAGCGCAAGCAGCGCCTTGCCGCTTTGCTCGGCCCCGGCAAGCCGCCCACCCTCCTCTATGCCGAGCATATCGTCGGCCACGGCGAGCAGCTCCTCGATGCGATGTGCGAGGCCGGGCAGGAAGGGATCATCTCGAAACGCGCCGACGCCCCGTATCGCGGCGCGCGCAGCAAATGCTGGCTCAAGATCAAATGCATCCAGCGCCAGGAATTCGTCATCATCGGCTGGACTCCGAGCGACAAGAAGGGCCGCGGCTTCCGCTCGCTGCTGCTCGGCGTCCACGAGGAGGGCGGCCTGCGCTACGTCGGCAAGGTCGGCACCGGCTTCTCGATGGACGTGATGCACGACCTCCTCGTACGGATGGAGCGGATCGAGGCCCACAAGGCCCCCACCGCCGTCCCCCGCCCGGACGCCCGCGGCGCCCACTGGGTGAAGCCGCAGCTGGTCTGCGAGGTCGCCTTCACCGAATTCACCTCCGAAGGGGTCGTCCGCCACCCGAGCTTCCTCGGCCTGCGCTCCGACAAGAAGGCGAAGGAGGTGGTCCGCGAGCTGCCGCAGCCGGTCGCCCCCGCCGCCGCGCCGGACAATATCAAGATCAGCAACCCCGAGCGCGTGCTCTGGCCCGAGACCGGCATCACCAAGCAGGAGCTGGTCGATTATTACCGCACGATCGGGCCGATGATGCTGGAATGGGCCGCCAACCGCCCGCTGAGCCTGGTGCGCTGCCCGCAGGGCCGGGCGAAGAAATGCTTCTTCCAGAAGCACAACACCGCCACCTTCGGCCCCCAGGTCCGCCAGATCGAGATCGAGGAGAAGAAGGGCGAAGTCGTCGACTATGTCTATGTCGAGGACGCCGCGGGGATAATCGCCTGCGTGCAGATGGGGACGATCGAGTTCCACGGCTGGGGCTCGCCCGTCGCAGCGGTCGAGCAGCCCGACCGCCTCGTCTTCGACATCGATCCCGACGAGGGCCTCGGCTTCGGCGAGGTGAAGAGGACGGCGCGCGAGCTCCACAAATATCTCGCCGACATGGGCCTGCAGAGCTTCCCGATGGTGACCGGCGGCAAGGGCCTCCACGTCGTCGTGCCGCTGGTGCCGGAGGCCGAGTGGCCGCAGGTCAAGGATTTCGCCCAGCGCTTCGCCGTGGCGCTGGCCACCACCGAGCCCGAGCGCTTCACCGCCAACCTCGCCAAGGTCAAGCGCAAGGGCCGCATCTTCCTGGACTATCTGCGCAACCAGCGCGGCGCGACCGCGATCATGCCCTACAGCGCCCGCGCCCGCGACGGCGCCACCGTCGCCGCGCCGATCAGCTGGGACGAGCTGGACGACCTCCAGTCCGGCGCCCCCTTCTCGGTGCGCGACGCGGCGACCCTCGCCGACCGCGCCACCTCCCGCGCCCTCCAGGGCTGGGGCGAAGCGAGCCAGACGCTGCCGGATCTGTGAGTGCGCTCCTGTCCAGCGACGGATGCTAGGCGGTGGCTGAAACGCGGCGGTGAGGCTAAGTGACTGTTGATGCTGAACCGGCTGCCTCGCGGGATCACAGGTTTCTTTGGCGACCCGGAAGCCGCTCATGCCGTCGATCCCCACGCCTTCAAACGTGCTTGCCACCTTGCGGCGCAAGTGCAGAACGGTTCGATCGAGGGCATCGACCTGAATGTGTTGGGCAGGAGCTATTACGGCGCAACGGTGCGCACCTCCGTAGAGGAGGTGTCGGTTGTGGCGAATTGCGTCCACCCCTTCATAGCGTTCGTCCCTCCCGGTCATTTCGGGATGGGATTTCCTCTGCTGAACTTCGTCGAGCCGGTTAGCCTTGCCGACACGTTCGCGGCGCTTACCGAATTCCGGCCGCTGTCCGTCACGTGGCTGAGGTCGGAACTCGACCGGGAACTCCTTGCCGAGCTTGCCCCAGCGGAACTCCGTCAGCTGAAGTACTGGAAGCCACAGAGGATCGGGGACGTCATCTTCAACTCCTGGGACTGAGGCCCATGGCGCTCACCTGTCACCTGCCATCAATCGATTTGCACTGGGTCGATGGCTACTGCGCCGCCGCCACGTGGCGCAATTTGTCGGGGTTGCGGACGCTGTAGATGGCGGCGATGCGGCCGGCGGCGTCCGTCTCAAAGGCGAAGGTTGTGGTGCCGTTCATCGCGTCGACGACGAGGCCGGGGAGGCTGTTGACCCGCACCTGCCGGACCGACACGGCGCCGCGGGTGCGCAGCTTGGCCGACAGGCCGAGGAAGAAGCGGGCGATGCGGTCGCGGCCGACGATCGGGCGGAGCGCCGCCACCGCCTTGCCGCCGCCGTCCGAGACGAGCACCGCGTCGTCGGCGAGCATCGCGCCGAGCGCCTGCGCGTCGTCCCGCGCCACCGCCTCGAGAAAGGCCTCGGTCAGCCGCTTCGCCTCCGCCTCGGCGAGCGTGTAGCGCGGGCGCGCCGCCTCGACGTGCGCGCGGGCGCGGGCGGCGAGCTGGCGGCAGGCGGGTTCGGCCTTGCCGAGCATCGCCGCGACCTCGCCATAGCCGGTGCCGAACAGGTCGTGGAGCACGAACACCGCGCGCTCCAGCGGCGACAGGCGTTCGAGGGCGAGCAGAAAGGCGACGGTCAGGTCCTCGGCCCGCTCCAGCCCCTCGCCCGGCGGAGGCGCCGCGCCGGCCTTCTCGACCAGCGGCTCGGGCAGCCAGGGACCGACATATTCCTCGCGCCGCGCGCGGGCCGAGCGCAGCCGGTCGATGGCGAGGCGGCTCACCACGCGGACCAGCCAGGCGCGGGGCTCGGCGATCGAGGCGGGGTCGATCGCGCTCCAGCGCAGCCACGCGTCCTGGACAACATCCTCGGCGTCGGCGACCGAGCCGAGCATCAGGTAAGCGAGCCCCTGGAGCCGCGGCCGCTCGGCCTCGAAGATTGACGCGGACTCGCCCCCGTCGCTCACGCCGCCGCCCTGCGCCGCGCCACCGCCGCGCCGAGGCCGCCGGTGACGCGGCCCTTGCCGACGCCGTATTTGAGGCTCGGGTAGAAGCTGGCGGTGGCGACGGTGATCGACAGCGACACGACCGCTTTCCTCCCCCACTGGCGCAGCACCTCGCCGCGCGTCCGTCCCGCGGCGACGGCGTCGCGCGCCGTCACCGCCGTGGCGAAACGATAGCCGATCGCGGCGGCCGCCGTCATCCGCTCCGCATCGCCGGCCAGGATCGCGTCCATGAGCGGCTGCCCAAGCCCGCTGCGGCGCGCCATCTCGACGACCAAAGCCAGGCAGGGCTCGCATCCCGCGGCGGCGGTCGCAGTGAGCGCCGCCGCCCAATGGAGGTCGTCGGGCACGTCCTCGCGGTGGCGGATCAGCGGGCCGATCAGCGCGATCTTGGCGAAGGCGCGTTCGCTCGCCGACAGCACCTCGCGCAGGTGGCCGGAATCATAGCCCCATTCGCGCTCGAAGCGGTCGATGCGGCGGGTGAAGAAGCGCTTCAGCATGTCGTGTCTCCCTGGATGCGGGGTTTGAGGACGAAAGCGAGGGCGACGGCGAGCAGGGCCGGCAGGTAGACGCCGTTGAAGTCGCGCCCGATCGCGTGCAGCCCGTGCCCGCCGAGCGCCTCGGCGAGGTGGATGAGGGCGTGGAGGGCGAGGAAGGCGGCGCCCGCCACCGCCGCCGGCCAGCCCTGCGCCGGCCGCAAGGCCGCCCAGCCGAGTCCGCCGCCGGCGACGAGGAACGCCCCGCCGACGTCGTTGACGAAGTGCCGGTTGAACGGCCCCGTCCCGGTGACGCCGGGGACGGCCTGGTACCACGCCTCCGGAGCGGCGAGCATGACGGTCCCGTTCCCCACCAGAAACAATGCGAGCAGTGCGGCGAGAATGCGTGCCATCCCTGTCCCTCCTTTGCACCGAGGACGAAATGGCGGGGCCGCTTGTGACACGCCCGCGGGCTCTTTTTCTCGGCGGCGTGCGTTGGGGCGCAGCGCAGGAGGGAGGATGACGGTCGACATCAACATCGCGACGCAGGAGGAGCTCGACGCGGTCGAGGGCCTGCAGGGCCACGGCTTCGAGATCGTCCGCTACCGCGACGAGCGCGGCGGCTTCACGTCGCTGCGCGAGCTCGACGAGGTGCCGGGGCTCACCGGGAAGCTCGGCGACGAGACTTTGCGTCGGCTCAAAGTCTAGCTCGTAAAGCCCATCGTTTCTGATAGGTTATGAACCACTCTTCGAGTCGGAGCGGGGGCGCGATGGCTGTGGAGGAACAGGGATGCCACGTCGCCGCCTGCCAACCGCGCTCGTCTTCTCGGCGGCGGCGGCGCTCGGCCTTTCCGGCTGCGAATATGCGGGGCTGCTGAGGCCGAGCGTGCTCGGGCAGGTCGATCCCGAGATGGCGACGCTGATGAACGAGCTTCCCAATCTCGACGAGCCGAACGAGGCGATGGTCGGCAGGCTCTATGCCACCGGCGGCGCGTCGCGCGCGGCGGTCGGCGAGGACGGCGTGATGCGCGACAGGATCCGCATCCCGAAGGACGAATATCTCTGGTATCCGGCGGTGATCGTGATGCCGCGCGGCGGCACGCTCGAGCTCGACATCACCAACGAGGATCAGCGGCCGCACGCCATCTTCGCGGCGAGCAACGGCGACCGGAAGATCATGACGCTTCCGGTGGCTACACGCGGCGTCGTCCGCCTCGAGCTCGATGCCCCCGGTTATTACTGGTTCGGCTGCCCGGTCGAGAACCACGTCGGCCGCGGCATGCTCGGCGTCGTCATCGTCAAGGGGGAGGTGCCGCCGGAGGCGCGGCTCGACCGGCCGCGCCAGCCGCAGCCCGGCAACAGGAGGCCGCCCCGTGCCCATGCGCACTGACCGCTGGCTGGCCGTCTGCGCGGCCGCGGCGCTGACGGGCGGCTGCTACCCGTCCGAGCAGGCGCCCAATTGGCCGGTCACCCGGCGCGACCAGTTGTTCAAGGAGCGGGACGCCGCGATGCGGCATTCCGCCCCGGCCGTCGCCGACGCCGTCACCGGCGAGCGCATCGCGCGCGCGCGTTCGGAGCCGCACAACTGGCTTACTTATTACGGCGCCTACGACGGCCAGCGTTTCTCGAGCCTCGCCCATATCGATGCGGGGAACGTCGCCGGGCTGGCCCCGGCATGGATGTTCCAGGCGGCGCCGATCGGAATCATCGCCAAGCATTCGGACTTCACGCTCGAGGCAGCGCCGATCGTCGTCGACGGCGTCATGTATCTGTCGGGGTGGGACGGCTACGTCTGGGCTCTCGACGCCGCCAGCGGCGAGGAGCTGTGGCGCTACCGGCACGCCGTTCCGCTCGACACGCCGCTTTGCTGCGGCAACGTCAACCGGGGCGTCGCGGTGGCGCACGGGAAGGTCTTCTACTCGACCCCGAACGGGCACCTGATCGCCCTCGACGCGCGCACCGGCGAGCGGGTGTGGAGCAAGGTCTGGGTGGACGTGCGCGCCGGCGAAAGCTCGACCCTCGCGCCGCTCATCGTCAAGAACCTCGTCATCGTCGGCTCGTCGGGGGCCGAATATGGCGTGCGCGGCCATATCGACGCGTTCGACGTCGAGACGGGGCAGCGCATCTGGCGCCGCTACGGGGTGCCGAAGCCCGGCGAGCCGGGATCCGAAACCTGGGGGGATGGCGATGCGTGGCAGCGCGGCGGCGGCGCGGCCTGGATCACCGGCTCCTACGACCCGGAGCTCGACCTCCTCTACTGGAACACCGCCAACCCCTCGCCCGATTTCGACGGCAGCGTGCGCCCGGGCGCCAACCTCTACACCAATTCCGTCCTCGCCATAGACCCCGACGACGGCACGATCCGCTGGCACTACCAATTCACGCCGCACGACCTGTGGGACTATGACGGGACCAACGAGAACATCCTGTTCGAGCAGGGCGGGCGCAGGCTCCTCGCGCATTTCGACAAGAACGGCTACCTGTTCATCCTCGATCGGGCGACCGGGGCGAAAGTCAACATCGTCCAGTTCGGCGAAAGGGTGACCTGGGGCAGAATCGACCCGCAGACCGGCGCCGTCTCCGACATCCGCGCGCCCCGGCCCGAGCCGACCGAGATCTGCCCGCTCCCCGCCGGCGCGAAGGAATGGCCCCACGCCACCTACAGCCGCCAGACCGGCTTCCTCTACACGCCCTATATCGACGGCTGCGCGACCTTCCGGACCTTCAGGAGCGAGTTCAAGGAAAGCCTGTCCTACTGGGGCGGCGACTTCGAGGTGAAGCCGGGACAGGTGAACGGCGGCGGGGTCAAGGCCTACGATCCGAGCGGGCGGCTGGTCTGGCACTGGAAGTCGCGCCACGCGATCGTCGCCTCGTTGCTCAGCACCCAGGGGGGCCTCGTCTTCGTCGGCACGCCGACGGGCGAGTTCATCGCGCTCGACGCGCGCACCGGCCGGCAATTGTGGCAGTTCCGGACCGGCTCCGGGATCCATTCGAACCCGGTCACCTACAGCGTCCGGGGGCGGCAATATGTGGCGGTGCCGACCGGCTGGGGCGGCTGGGTCAAAGGCTACGCCCCCGAGCTGCTCGGCCACGAGCGGGCAAGCTCGCTCATCGTCTTCGCTTTGCCGGAGGCGGCGGCGGGCGGCGCTAACCCCGCGCGTCCAGCTCCTTGACGAGCCGCCGCGGCGCCTGGGCGCGGTAGCTTTCGTCGACCCATTCCTTGAGCTGGTCGAGCGAGGGCATCTCCCCCTCCCCCGGCTCCAGCGTCACCCAGCCGCTCTTGCCGAGGCCGTAGGCGGTCGGCTTCGCGAACGGCAGGCCGAGCACGACCTCGCCGGTATAGGGAAGCTTGACGGAGACGCTGAACGGCTCCCCCACCGCGCTCAGATAGGCGAAGGTCTTGTCGCGGACGCCGAGATCGTCGTGGCCCGGCCACGGGCGCTTGCTGTGCGCCTCCGGATAAGCGAGGCCGAACTCCCGCAGCGCATCCATCAGCGCCTCGGGAGAGCGGCCCGCCATCAGTCCGCCTGCGCCTTTTCGGCCTTGGTGTAGGGCACGAAGCGCCCGAGGAAGACCAGCCCGGTCTGGAACTGGGCGCTGGGATCGTAGAGCTGCACCACGTCGACGTCGCACAGCTGGCCGGTGCTCGTATGGGTGACGAGCACGTCGAAGCCGTCGAGCGCGTCCGCGCCCGCATCCGGGCGGTTGACGTAGAGCTTGCCGCCGCGGCCCTCGTAGACGATCGCCGTGCGGTCGATGATCCGGCTGGAGCGGATGTCCTGCAGATAGAGGCAGTCGACCGGCTCGCCGGCGACGCGGCCCTGTAGAGCCTTGGCGAGCTTCGCCTCGCCCTTGGGCGGGCCGGCGAGAACGGGTGAGGAAGCGAGGACGAGGCTCCCGATCAGGAGCGGAATGAGCTTGCGCATGGGTCTATTCTTCGAGCTGGAGTGCGAATGATATCGTGTATCGCGAGCGATCTTAACCCCGGCTGACGGGGAAGCGACGTTCTACAGCGTTCAGCGCCGAGATGCTCGCCATATCGATCGAGCCTGGATGATGCGGTTGATTGCGGCGCTGTCCACCTCCTGCGCGGCGCGAGGGCGGCGCCGACAATGATGAAATGAAGTGCATGCGAGCCCCCGTTGTCACGACCGCGCAGCAATGGGGGAGCGCTCCGATCAGGGCAGACGCGGCACACCCGGGAACTGGTCCCGAGAGTTTTTTTACTTCCGCCGCAGAAATGTCGTGTAGCGGCTCGACAATTCGGCAATGATCGTTCAGGGGCGCGTCCATATTCGAATCCCGTGGGGCCAGTACATAGCGAAGGAGTTCAAATGATGGAGCAGGAGCAACTGATTACGCTCACCGCCGACATCGTCGCCGCCCATGTCTCGAACAACACGGTTGCGGTCGGGGATATCGGAAACCTCGTGCAGCGAGTCCACGAAGCCCTCACCGGGCTCGGGCAGCCGCAGGAAGAGGCGCCGCAGGGCAAGACGCCGGTCGTCTCGATCCGCGCCTCGGTGAAGCCCGATTACATCGTCTGCATGGAATGCGGCCGCAAGCAGAAGACGCTGAAGCGCCACCTGCAAACCGCCCACGGAATGTCGCCGGACGAGTATCGCCGCGACTATGGGCTGCCGCGCGATTATCCGATGGCGGCGCCGAATTACTCGAAGCGCCGCAGCGAAATGGCGCAGGCGATCGGCCTCGGCCGCAACCGCAAGCGCTCGGCCGCCCCGGCGGGCGGCGGCGCCGCCGGCGGCAACGGCGGCGGCAAGGACGCGAAAAAGGCGCCGGCCCGCCGCGGCCGCCGCAAGGCCTCCGAGACCTGACGAACGGCAGAGGGGGAGCCCGCCCGCGCGAGGCTCCCCTGCGCGCTAGTGCGCCGCGCCCATCGGGTTGCTCCCGGGCGGCGGCTTCGGCACGAACCAGATGATCAGCGCCGCCAGCGCGAAGAAGCCGGCGGCGATCAGGAAGATGTGGTTCGTCGCCAGCATCACGCTCTGCTGGTCGACCATCCGCTCGATCATCGCCCGCGCCTGCTCGCGGCTGAAGCCCGCCGCCTGAAGCCGCGCCATCGCCGCCTCCGGCGCGTTGAGCGCGCCCGCCAGCAGGCTGCGTTCGGCTCGCGCCTGATTGTCCCAATAGGTGGTCGCCACCGACGTCCCGAACGCGGCCGCGACCGTGCGCAGGAAGCTCATCAGCCCGGCCGCCGACGCGGTCTCCCGCGGCTCGACCGCGCCCAGCGCCAGCGTCGTCAGCGGCACGAAGAAGAAGGGCATGCCGATACCCTGCAGCAGCTGCGGCAGCGCCAGCGTCCAGAAGGTGGATTCCGTCGTCCAGTGGGTGCGCAGCAGCGACGTGCCGGCGATCCACAATATGCCCGCCGAGACGAGCAGCCGCGGATCGACCTTGGTCACCAGCCGCGCCACCACCGGCGCGAGCACGAGCGCGAAGACGCCGTTGAACGCCATCACATAGCCCGCCTGCGTCGCCGAATAGCCCATCGAACTTTGCAGCCATTGCGGCAGGATGACGATGCTGGCGAAGAAGGTCGCGAAGCAGAAGGAGAGCGCGACGACGCTCATCGTGAAGCCGCGGTGGCGCAGCACGCGCAGGTCCACCACCGGATGCTCCTCGGTCAGCTCCCAGGCGAGGAAGACGGCGAAGCCGAGCCCCGCGAACACGGCCAGGCCGGTGATCAGGGTCGAGGCGAACCAGTCGTGCTCGCGCCCCAAATCGAGCATCAGCTGCAGCGCGCCGACCCAGAGCACGAGCAAGGTCAGCCCGACGGTGTCGATCGACTTCTTCTCGATCGGAGTCTCGGCGGGCGAAAGCATCCGCCACGTCGAGAAGATACAGATCGCCGCCACCGGCAGGTTGATGAAGAACACCCACGGCCACGACCAGTTGTCGCTGATCCAGCCGCCCAGGATCGGCCCGACGATCGGCGCCACGATCGTCGTCATCGCCCACATCCCCATCGCCTGCGGCCTCTTCTCGGGCGGGAAGATGCGCAGCAGCAGGGTCTGCGTCAGCGGCATGAGCGGCCCGCCGCACAGCCCCTGCCCGATCCGGCAGACGACCAGCATGGTTAGGGTGCTCGACATGCCGCACAGCGCCGAGAAGAAGGCGAAGCCGGCCAGCGCGAAGACGAAGCTGCGTACCGCGCCGAACCTTTGCGCGATCCAGCCGGTGAGCGGCACCGTGATCGCCTCCGCCACCGCATAGGAGGTGATCACCCACACGCCCTGCGACGGCGCGATCGCGAGCGACCCGGCAATGTGCGGCACCGACACGTTGGCGATGGTGGTGTCGAGCACCACCATGAAGTTGGACAAAGCCAGCACGAAGCCCGCGAGCATCAGCCGGGAACCGGTGAGTGGCTTCGGCTCCTTCCACTTCGTCGCCATCGCCGTCAGCGCGCCCCGGAGACTTCGACCTCGGCCTCCATGGAGAGGCCGACGCGGAGCGAATGCGCCTGGAGTTCGCGCGGATCGAGCGCGATCCGGATCGGCAGGCGCTGGACGACCTTGATCCAGTTGCCGGTCGCGTTCTGCGCCGGGATCAGCGCGAAGGCCGCCCCCGTGCCGCCGGCGAAACCCTGCACGCGTCCGTGATAGACGACGTCGCCGCCGTAGAGGTCGGAGGTGAGCCGCACCGGCTGGCCGACGCGCACTTTCCGCAGCTGGCTCTCCTTGAAATTGGCGTCGACGTAGAGCTTGCCGACTGGGACGATGGTCATGATCTGCGCGCCGGCGCTGAGCTGCTGGCCGACCTGCACCTGCCGCCGCGCCACCACGCCCGCGATCGGCGCGCGGATGCGGGTGCGCTGCAACGCCAGCCGCGCCTGCTCGACCCGCGCCCGCGCCGCCGCGACGTCGGGGTTGGCGCCCGCGCTCGATCCGCCGGCGCTGGCGCGGTTCGCTTCGAGCTCCGCCTGCGCCGCCGTCCGCGCCGCGCTCGCCTGAGCGACCGCCGCCCGCGCCGCCGCCACGTCCGCCTGCGCCGCGGCATAGGCGCGCTGCGCGTCGGTGATCTCCTGGCCCGACACCGCGCCGGTGCCGCTGAGGCTCTGACGCCGGCGAAGGTCGGTCGCCGCCTTGCGCAGGCCCGCCTCCGCCGCCGCGACCTGCGCCTGCGCGCGCTGGATGTCGGCGCCGCGGGCGGTGACCTGCGCTGCCAGCGCGCCGCCGGTGGCGCCGGTCTCCCGATAACGGTTCAGCGCCTGGGCGAGCTGCGCCTCCGCCTCGGCGAGCGTGTTGCGCGCGTCGGCATCATCGAGAACGACGAGCAGGTCGCCGGCGCGCACCTCCTGGGTGTCGGCGACGTTCACCGCCGTTACCGCGCCGCCGACGAGCGGCGTCACCTGCGCCACGTCGGCGGCGACGTAGGCGTTGTCGGTCGAGACGTCGTCCGGCCCGAACAGCATCCACCCGCCGAACGCGGCCGCGCCGAGCGCCACCGCGCCGCCGATGCCGCTAAAGGCCTGCTTGCGCCGCTTCCTGAGGCGGACGCGCCGCTCGCCCGCTTGCGCTTCCGCCACGGCTTCGTTGCTCGTCATCTGGTCCATGTCCGTCATCGTCTCTCAAATCCGCCGCCGAGCGCGCGCATCAGGGCAACATCGAGGCTGAGGGCGCGCGCCTCGAGCTCCGCCACCGCCTGGCGCCGGGGCAGCAGCGCATCCTCGGCCGAAAGCAGCTCGAGCCGGGTCGAAAGCCCCGCCTCATGGCGACGGCGGGCGGCTGCGTAGGCGGCCTCGGCATCGGCCAGCGCGGCGCGCTCCTCGCCGAGCCGCACCGTCAGCGCCCGCTCGCTCGCCACCACGTCGGCGACTTCCCGCAGCGCCGTCGTCAGCGCCTCGTTGTAAGTGGCCACCGCCTCGTCGTAGCGGGCGCGCGCCTCGCCGTAGCGGCCGCTGAGCGTGCCCTGGTTGAACAGGGGCAGGCTGATCGCCGGGCCGACATTGCCGAAGGTCGATCCGGCGTCGACCAGCTTGGTGAGGCCGAGCGACTGCAGTCCGATTATGCCGGCGAGGTTGACGTTGGGGTAGAATTCCGCCCGCGCCTGCCTGATCCGGCTCGCCGCCGCCTCCGCGCGCAGCCGCGCCGAGACGATGTCCGCCCGCCGCCCGATCAGCTCCAGCGCGATGTTCTGCGGCAGGCCGACCGGGTGGAGGGCGGTGCCGGCGGGCCGGGTGAGCGTCAGGCCCCGGTCCGGCCCGGCGCCGGCGAGCGCGGCGAGCCGGTTGCGGGTGAGCGCGATCTGCTCGTCGATCGAGGCGAGCTCGGCCCGCGCCGCCCGCTCGGCCGCCGACGCCTGCGTCGCCTCGACGGGCGCGATCAGGCCGGCGCCTGCGCGCTGAGCCAGCAGGCCATGCGTCCCCGCCCGCACCTCCACCGCCTGCACCGCAAGGTCGCGGCCGATGAACAGCCGCGCGAAATCGACATAGGCCTGGCCGACGGCGCTGGTCAGCACCAGCCGCGCCTGCTCGGCGTCGACCCGCGCCGCCTCGGCTTCGGAGGTCGCCGCCGCCAGCGCCGCGCGGTTGCGGCCCCACAAATCGAGGTCGAGATTGAAGCTGAAAGCGGCCTGCCCGGTGGTCCGGATCCCCTTCGGCACGAACTCCTCCGGGATGCCCATGTTGCTGCTCTGCTTCGCAAGCTGCGCCGAGCCCTGAACTTCGGCGGAGAGGTTGGGCCCGCCCGCCGTCTGCTGGACGACCGCCTGCGCCGCCCGCACCCGCGCCGCGGCCGCTTCCAGGGTCGGCGATCCGGCCAGCGCGTCCTCGATCAGCCGGGTGAGCTGCGGGTCGCCGTAAGCGGCCCACCAGCTCCGGTCCGGCCACGGCGCGGACGGCGCGGCGAGGCTCTTGGCGCTCTCCAGGGCCGATGGCGAGCGAAGCTCCGGCGCCGGCCCGAGCTTGGGCACGGACGCGCAGCCGGCGAGGAGGAGCGCGACGAAAAGCGCCGGAGCGGCGCGGCGGGAGCGGAATTGCGGGGCCATGCGTTCAAACCGTACTGGATGGTACGGCGCTCAAATGGCTTCTCCCGGGCTCTTGTCAAGGCCATATCGTACCATATAGTACGATGATGCAGATCAAAGAGACGAAACGCGAGGCGCAGCGGCGGGACCGTCGGGAGACCATCCTCAGGGCCGCGCGCGCGTCCTTCCTCGAGCAGGGCTATGCGGCCACCACCATGTCGGCCATCGCCGCCGCGCTCGGCGGGTCGAAGACGACGCTCTGGACCTACTTTCCCTCGAAGGAAGAGCTGTTCGCGGCGGTGATCGACGACGCCATCGTCCAGTTCCGGCAGGAGTTGCTCGCCATCCTCGATCTCAGCGGCGGCATCGAGGAGACGCTCCGCCGCTTCTCGGTAGCGATCCTGACCAAGATGCTCGATCCGGATACGATCCGCCTCCACCGCATCATCGCCGCGGAAGCCGAGCGCTTCCCCGAAGTCGGCCGCATCTTCTACGAGCGCGCGCCGCGCCAGACGCAGGAGCGTCTCGCCGCCTATCTGAGCGAGGCGATGGGACGCGGCGAGCTGCGCCAGGCCGATCCGCTGATCGCCGCGCAGCAGCTGGTCGTGCTGCTCCAGGCGCAGCATTATCTGAAGCGGGTGTGGAACGTCGTGCCGGCGGTCGAGCCCGACGAGATACGGGCGGACGTCGAGACCGCGATCGACACCTTCCTGCGCGCCTACGGGGCCCCGGCGCGGTAGGCGGTGCAGTAGGTGTGTTGGAGAAATAACACGCTTTTCCCCTTGCACTCCGCCCGCCCCCTGCCCCATCTAGCGGCAGGACTTGGGGAGGAGCGCGAATGGCCACCGAGACGAAGCTGAAGCTCGAAGCGCCCGAGGCATTGCAGACGGTCGCGCCCGCCGAGGCGGCCGGGCTGGTGCCGATCGAGGAGGGCGTGAAGTCGAAGCTCGAGACGGTGGTCGACAAGTTCGTCAGCGATCTCGTCGCCGCCGACGCGAACAGCCCCGAATTCGGCCGCCGGGTCGACGAGCTGACCAACATGGGCCGCAAGCAGATCGCGGAGGCGGCCAACCATTCGAACCGCTTCCTCGACCGGCCGATCAAGGCGATCGACAAGGATACCGGGATCGGCGCCGACCTGCTCGAGCTTCGCCGCACGGTCGAGGAGCTCGACCCCGGCAAGCAGGGCAATCTCTCGACGTCGCGCAAGATCCTCGGCTTCATCCCCTGGGGCAACAAGCTCGGCAATTATTTCCAGAAGTACCAGAGCTCGCAGACCCACATCTCGAAGATCCTCAACAGCCTCGCCTCCGGCAAGGAGGAGCTCCAGTACGACAACGAGGCGATCAACACCGAGCGCGCCGCGATGTGGAAGACGATGGGCCAGCTCGAGCAGATGATCCACATCTCCAAGGCGCTCGACCAGAAGCTCGAGGACAAGGCGAACGAGCTCGACGCGACGGAGCCCGCCAAGGCCAAGGCGATCCGCGAGACCGCCCTCTTCTACACCCGCCAGCGCACCACCGATCTTCTCACCCAGATGGCGGTGACGGTCCAGGGCTATCTCGCCCTCGACCTCGTCAAGAAGAACAATGTCGAGCTGATCAAGGGCGTCGACCGGGCCTCGACGACGACGGTCGCCGCGCTTCGCACCGCCGTCACCGTCGCCCAGGCGATGACCAACCAGCGGCTGGTCCTGGAGCAGATCACCTCGCTCAACACCACCACCGCCAACATCATCGATTCCACCGGCGAGCTGCTCAAGAGCCAGACCGGCGAGATCCACCGCCAGGCCGCCTCCTCGACCATACCCCTGGAGACGCTCCAGCGCGCCTTCCAGAACATCTACGACACGATGGATACGATCGACACGTTCAAGCTCGAGGCGCTCGGAAGCATGAAGCAGACGGTCGAGACCCTCTCCAGCGAGGTCGAGAAGAGCCGCGGCTACATCGCCCGCGCCGAGGGCACCGAGCAGAACCGGCTTTCCGGCCGGAGCGGCGGCTCGATCCTGCTCAACCCGATCGAAGGCTAGGCTATGGTCCGCGGGGTCGACGAGGTCACCGACCGTTGGGACGAATATAAGAGGCGTCTCGACGGCTACGGGCCGGGCGCGTCCACCCGCCGCTATTACGGCCGGGCGATGGGCGACGTCGCCCGCCGGGTCGCGACGATGGGGATGGCGATCGGGCTGCTGATCGTCGCGACGATCGGCTTCGGCCTGATCGTCGGCCCGATCGGCTGGACGGGCCTGTTCATCGTCGCCCTCGCGACGCTCGCCATCCTCCTCTTCTTCTCCTTCCGGCCGACCGAGCCGAAGCGCGTCGCCTATAACGAGCAGCTGCCGACCGGCACCGTCGTTCGCCAGCTCGAATCCATGCTGGTGCGCCGGCGCGCCGCCCTTCCGGCGCCGGCGGCGCAGCGGGCCGACGCGATCGGCGCCCAGCTTCCCCTGCTCGAATCCCGGCTCGCCGAGGTCGACCCGCTCGATCCGCTCGCCCAGGATGCCCGGCGGCTGATGGGCAAGCATCTGCCCGAGCTGATCGAGCGCTATGAGCGCATCCCTCCCGAATATCGCCACCACACCGACGGCGAGGGCCTGACCGCCGACCAGCGGCTCGTCGCGAGCCTCGACGCGGCCCGCGAGGCGCTCGGCGAGATCGGCGACAAGCTGGTCCAGGGCGACCGC
>DASVVY010000113.1:0-15462 GCA_036386335.1 Allosphingosinicella sp.
CATCCGCTTCGCCGGCCAGATCACCGGCTGCGAAGGCTATGTCGAATCCGCCGCCGTCGGCCTCATCGCCGGACGTTTCGCGGCGGCCGAGCTCAGGGGCGAGGCGCTCCCCCCGCCCCCGCCGGAGACGGCGCTCGGCGCACTCCTCGGCCACATCACCGGCGGCGCGGACGCGGAGACCTACCAGCCGATGAACGTCAATTTCGGCCTGTTCCCCCCCGTCGAGGGCAAGGCGAAGAAGGCCGACCGCAAGCGCCTCTACACCAGCCGCGCGGAGGCGAAACTGGGGGAATGGCTCGCCTCAGCTCCTCGCTGCGCCCTCGCCGCGGGCAGCGAAACCGCGCAGACGTTGCTGGCGGGGTAAGACCCGCCCGGGGACCCCCTTCAGCAGCGGCACTTCGGCTTGGGCTTGGTCTTCGGCTTGGTCGCCGCATATTCGCCCGGGCTTAGCCAGCCGGAGCGGTCCGCGTCGGCCTTGGCGAACTTGTCGGACGTGCTCCCCGCCCATTCCTCGAAGCTGAGGCTCCCGCTGGCGTCGCGGTCCAGCTTGGCGAACGCCTTGCGCCGCGGTTCGAACAGCTCCTGCAGCGTGATCCGCCCGTCCCGGTTCTTGTCGGCGCGGGCGAAGCGCTTTTCCTCCTTGCTCTTCTCGGTCGCGGCGGGAGGGGCTTCGGGCGGCTCGGGCTGGAGCGGCCCCTTGAACTCGGCGCTCGCGACGCGCCGCGGCGGCGGCGGGACCGGATCTTCCGCCTCCGCGCTGCTCTTCCAGAAGAACAATATCGCGGCTGCCAGCAACAGGGCCGACGCGCCTCCCGCAATCCATCGAACCATTCACCCTCTCCTGCTTGAAGAAGCAGGAGTCAGTCCGCGGAAATGTTCATTTCGGTCGAAGAAAATGCGAAAACGGATCAGCGCCCGGTGAGGCGCACACGAAGCATCCGCAGCATGCGGGTCGGCGCCCCCTGCTCCTCCCACCGACGAGCCCCCTCCTCCGCGTCGCGCGCCGCAAGCGCAGCAAGCATGCCAAGCGGGCGCAGTCGGGAGGGCCAGCGCCTCTCACCGCCGCGCGATCGGGCCGCAGAGACCGCATCGGCATCCGCCGCATTGCCGCTGTGCCGGGCGAGGTCGACCAAGGCCCATGCTTCCCCTGCCCGCTCGGCAGCTGCGTCCGACGCGGAGCCGAGAAGCCGTGCGGTGAGCCGGAAGAGCAGCCCGCCCCTCATCGTCGCGTAGGTCGCCAGCTCCTCGCCGGTCAGTGGTTCCGGGGAGAGGAGCGCTGCCCAGCCCGCCTCCATCCGGGCCAGCTCCGCACCGCTGACGCCAGCGGGGAGCACGTGCCGCGCCGCCGCCTCCAGCGCCGGCTCGGACGGGGCCGGGGCCGCGTCGAGCTTCTCGAGCGCTTCCCGCCACCAGGCGAGCTTGATCTGGCTGATCAGCGGCTCGCGTCCTCCGACGAGGACCTGGCCGAGCGCAAGGTCGACGTTCCAGAGCGCCTCTACGGCCGCCCGGCGGCGCGCCGGTACGTAGCTCAGCGCGAGGATGCGGTCGCGGTCGAGCTCAGGCACCTGTGGTCACCGGCGCGCCGCCGTCGCCCCGGCAAAGGCCGAGGTCGCCGGACCTAACGGTAGCAGACCTTCTTCGCCGCCTCGACGACCTTGTCGACCTGGATCAGCGCCAGCCGCTCCAGGTTCGCGGCATAAGGCAGCGGCACGTCTTCGTCGGTCACGCGCAGCACCGGAGCGTCGAGGTCGTCGAAACCTTCCTCCATCGCGATCGCCATGATTTCGGAGGAGATCGAGCAGACCGGCCAGCCTTCCTCCACGCACACCATCCGGTTGGTCTTGGCGAGCGAGCGCAGCACCGTCTCCTTGTCGAGGGGGCGCAGCGTCCGGAGGTCGATCACCTCCGCTTCGATCCCCTGCTCCGCAAGCTGGGTGGCGGCGTCGAGCGCGACCCCCACCCCGATCGAATAGCTGACGAGCGTGACGTCGCCGCCCTCGCGCGCGATCCGCGCCTTGCCGATCGGGAGAACATAGTCGTCGAGCTTCGGCACATCGAACGTCTGTCCGTAGAGCAGCTCGTTCTCGAGGAACACGACCGGGTCCTCGGACCGGATCGCGGCCTTCAGCAGCCCCTTCGCGTCCGCCGCGGAATAAGGGGAGATGACGATCAGGCCAGGCACGTTCGCGTACCAAGGCCCGTAATTCTGGCTGTGCTGCGCGCCCACCCGGCTCGCGGCGCCGTTGGGCCCGCGGAAGACGATCGGGCAGCGCATCTGGCCGCCCGACATGTAGTTGGTCTTGGCCGCCGAATTGATGATGTGGTCGATCGCCTGCATGGCGAAGTTGAAGGTCATGAACTCGACGATGGGCCTCAGGCCCCCCATTGCGGCGCCGGTGCCGACGCCGGCGAAGCCGTATTCGGTGATCGGCGTGTCGATGACGCGCCTGGCGCCGAACTCGTCGAGCAGGCCCTGCGTGACCTTGTAGGCACCCTGATACTCGGCGACCTCCTCGCCCATGACGAAGACGCGCTCGTCCTTGCGCATCTCCTCGGCCATGGCATCGCGCAACGCCTCGCGCACGGTCTGGCGCACCGACTCCGTGCCTTCGGGGACTTCGGGCTCGACCCGCAGGCTGGCCGGCGCCTCCCCCTCCTTCGGCCGGGCGTTGACCGTCGCCTGCTGCGCCTGCGCCTCCTCGGCGGGAGAGGCGGCGATGGCGGC
Source organism: Allosphingosinicella sp. (assembly GCA_036386335.1). GTDB lineage: Bacteria > Pseudomonadota > Alphaproteobacteria > Sphingomonadales > Sphingomonadaceae > Allosphingosinicella. The sequence continues at coordinate 2,726 of DASVVY010000113.1, forward strand.
GCCCTTGTCCTCGGGCGCCGCGGCCTCGTGCGAGGCTCCCGCGCCTGCGTCGGCTTCCTCGCCTTCGCCCGCGAGCACCGCGATGACGGTGCCGACCTTCACCCCGTCGGTTCCTTCCGGCACCAGGATCTTCGCGATCGTCCCCTCGTCGACCGCTTCGAATTCCATCGTCGCCTTGTCGGTCTCGATCTCGGCGAGGATGTCGCCGGACTTCACCTCGTCGCCTTCCTTCACCAGCCACTTGGCGAGCGTCCCCTCCTCCATCGTCGGGGACAAGGCGGGCATCTTCAATTCGATCGGCATGTCATTCCTCGTCATCCCGGCGCAGGCCGGGACCCAAGAACAAAGGGGTGAGGCGAAAAAGCGCATCGGTCCCCCCGAGGACGCGGGCGTTCCCGGGCCCCGGCTTGCGCCGGGATGACGCGCGGCGATCCATCAGTAGGTCTCGACCAGTATGTCGGTGTAGAGTTCGGCCGGCGCGGGCTCCGGCGACTGCTCGGCGAAGTCGGCCGCCTCGGTGACGATGCGCTTGATCTCGCCGTCCGTCCGCTTGAGCTCGTCCTCGGCGACGCCGATGGCGGCGAGCTCGCGCTTCACCGCCTCGATCGGATCCGACTTCTCGCGCACCGCCTGCACTTCCTCGCGCGAGCGGTACTTGGCGGGGTCGGACATCGAGTGGCCGCGGTAGCGATAGGTCTTGAGCTCGAGCAGGATGGGCCCGCTGCCCGAGCGCACCCATTCGAGCGCGGTGGTCGCCGCGCCGCGGACGGCGAGGACGTCCATCCCGTCCACTTGGATGCCCGGAACCCGGAAGCTCTCGCCGCGGCGGTAGAGCTGGTCCTCGGCCGACGAGCGGTTGACGCTCGTGCCCATCGCATATTGGTTGTTCTCGATGACGTAGATCATCGGCAGCTTCCACAGCTCCGCCATGTTGAAGCTCTCGTAGACCTGGCCCTGGTTCGCCGCTCCGTCGCCGAAATAGGAGAGGCAGACGCCGCCGTCGCCGCGATATTTGTGCGCGAAGGCGAGGCCGGTGCCGAGGCTGACCTGCGCGCCGACGATGCCGTGGCCGCCGTAGAATTTGTGGTCGACGCTGAACATGTGCATCGAGCCGCCCTTGCCTTTCGAGATGCCCGCCTGGCGGCCGGTCAGCTCGGCCATGATCACCTTCGGATCGATGCCGTAGGCGAGCATATGCCCATGGTCGCGATAGCCGGTGATCACGCTGTCGCTGTTCGGGTCCATCGCCGACTGGAGGCCGACGGCGACCGCTTCCTGGCCGATATAGAGGTGGCAGAAACCGCCGATCAGGCCGAGGCCGTAGAGCTGGCCCGCGCGCTCCTCGAAGCGGCGGATGAGCAGCATCTGGCGGTAGAATTCGAGCAGCTCCTCGCGGGTGGCGGAATGGCGCTGCGGCTCTGGCGGGCGGGGGCGGTTGGAGCTTGGAGGCGGGGCTGAGGCTTGGTCTGGGCTGGTCGCACGCTGCGGCGCTGCTGCCTTTGGCACGGGTGGCTTCCTGTCAGTCCGGATGTGTGGCGGCTCTATGGCGGCAAACGCCGGGCCGCGCAACTTGTGCCGAGTTGGCGAGGAGCGCCTAGTTGGCGAGCGGGATGATCACCTCGTCTGGGCGGACGAGGCCGAGCTCCTTGCGCACCATCTCTTCAGACAGGTCGGGATCCGCACGCTGCGGATCGAGCAGCTTCACCCGATGGCTGAGACGCGCCTGCTCCGCCTGGAGCTTGGCGAGCTGCACGGTGCGCTCCTCCTTCTGCCGCCGGTAATCGCCCCAGCTGAGGATGCCGTTCGAGCCGACGATGGCATAGCCCAGGAAGTTGGCGATGATCAGGATCGCGAGCGCCGGGAGCGCCGCCCGCCGGATCGAGTCCAATGTGTTCCGCCCCACTGACATGCAGGTGCTACAGAATCAGTAAAACGGCTGCAAATCAAGCCTTTTGCGACCGGAAGACGCCGCGTCCCGCATAAACCGCCATCGAGCCCAGCTCCTCCTCGATGCGGATCAACTGGTTGTACTTGGCGAGGCGGTCGGAGCGGGCGAGGCTGCCGGTCTTGATCTGCCCGCAATTGGTGGCGACGGCGAGATCCGCGATGGTGGTATCCTCGGTCTCGCCCGAGCGGTGCGACATGACCGCGGTGTACTGCGCCCGCTGTGCCATGGACACCGCTTCCAGAGTCTCCGAAAGCGTGCCGATCTGGTTGACCTTGATGAGGATCGAGTTGGCGAGGCCGCGGTCGATCCCCATCGAAAGCCGCTTCGGGTTGGTGACGAAGAGGTCGTCGCCCACGAGCTGGACCTGCCCGGCAAGCGCTTCGGTGAGGGCCTGCCATCCGTCGAGATCGTCCTCGGCCATGCCGTCCTCGATCGAGGCGATCGGATAGTCGCGGGCGAGCGCGGCCAGATAGTCCGCATTCTCCAGCGGCGAGAAGGTCGAACCCTCCCCTTCCATGCGGTAGGCGCCGTCGCTGAAATATTCGGTGGCGGCGCAATCGAGCGCGAGGACCACGTCGTCGCCGGGGGTGTACCCGGCTTCCTCGACGGACCGCATGATGAAGTCGAGCGCGTCGCGGGCCGAGGCGAGGTTCGGGGCGAAGCCGCCCTCGTCGCCGACCGCGGTGGCGAGCCCGGCATCATGGAGCCGCTTCTTCAGCGTGTGGAAGATTTCGGACCCGCAGCGCACCGCCTCGGCGAGCGAGGTGGCGCCGACCGGCATCACCATGAACTCCTGGAAGTCGATCGGATTGTCGGCATGGGCGCCGCCGTTCAGGATGTTCATCATCGGCACCGGCAGGACGTGTGCCGAAACTCCGCCGACATAGCGGTAGAGCGGCAAGCCGCGCGAATCCGCCGCCGCCTTGGCGACCGCGAGGCTGACGCCGAGGATTGCGTTGGCGCCGAGACGCGACTTGTTCTCGGTGCCGTCGAGGTCGATCAGCAGGGCGTCGATCTCCCCCTGGTCCTCCGCGTCCATTCCGGTGACCGCCTCGGCGATCTCGCCGCGCACCGAATCGACCGCCTGGGTGACGCCCTTGCCGAGATATCGGGATTTGTCCCCGTCGCGGCGCTCCACGGCCTCGTGCGCACCGGTCGAAGCGCCCGAGGGAACGGCGGCGCGGCCGCTGCTTCCGTCCTCGAGCAGCACGTCGACCTCCACAGTCGGATTGCCGCGGCTGTCGAGGATTTGGCGTGCGTTGACGTCGAGGATGGCGGTCATTGTTACGGCCTCGTTTCAAACTATATGGGCTGCGGGCGGCTTATCGGCGCACCGCTGGCGACGCAACTTTCGTCGCCGGCGCCCGGAACGCGAAGCCGACCTCGCCGGTTCTGTCCGGCGAACCTAACCTAGGCAAAGGGTGGAGAAACCGACCATGGCCCCTCGCGAAGACGAGCTCCCGGAAGGGACCGATCACATCATCAACGGCGCGATGGAAACCGGCGGCGCGGACGACGGCGCGGGCGGCGGCTTCATCGCGGGCGGAACCGGCGACGGAACGGGCGGCACGACGGCCGGAGCAGGAGGAGGAGGAGGAGCTATGGCGACGACCGATACGAACACGGGCGGTGACGCCTCAGCGGGCGGCGGCACGGGCGGCACCCGCGTGGTCGAGCAGCTGCGCAGCCAGGCATCGGCTCTTCGCGACCAGGCCGGCGACCGCGTCCGCGACTTCGCCCAGGGCGGCAAGACGCGTGCAAGCGACGCGCTCGAGGAGCTGGCCCGGGTGGTCGGCGACACCGCGGAGACGATCGATGAGCGGCTCGGCCGCGAATATGGCGAATATGCGCGACGCGCGGCGGACACCGTCTCCGGCGTCGCCGACAGCCTGCGCCGCAAGGAAGTGGACGAGCTCTATCGCGACGTCGAAGGCGTCATCCGCAGGAGCCCGGCCGTGGCCGTCGGCGTTGCGGCGGTGCTCGGCTTCACCGTAGCCCGGCTGATCAAGGCCGGCCTCAGCCCCGACGACACGACGGGCGGCGGTGGCGCAAGCGGCACCGGCGGAACCCGCGGAGGGGAGGCCTGACCTTGGACGCTCCGCGGGGGACCGTGCCTGAAGCGTCGGTCGGCGACCTGTTCGGCCGCCTCGCCGACGACGGCCGCGCCTTCGTGCGCGCCGAGACCAACCTCTACAAGGCGATCGCACGGCGTCGGGTGAGCAAGGCCTCCGGCGGCGCGGCCGCTTTGGTGGCCGCGGTCTTCCTGCTGAATGCGGCGCTGGTGACGCTGATCGTCTCCTGCGCCCTTGCGCTGGTGCCGCTGGTCGGGCCGCTGCTCGGCGGGCTGATCGTCTTCATCGTCGTAAGCGCCATCGCCGGCGGCCTCGCTTACTGGGGCTTCGGCAAGGTCCGCGTCCTCGGCGGAGATGCCGAGGAACGGGCGGCGATGCTCGCCGGGGAGGCGAGGCCATGAGCGCGGACGAAATCCGGCGTGCGCGGATCGAGGCTGAGCTGGCCCGCGCGCGCCTCAGGGGCACGGTCGAGGAGCTGCAGCTGCGGCTGAAGCCGACGACGATCGCCACCAATGCCTGGGAAGGCGTCAAGGAGCGCGGCGGCGAGCTTGCCGGCGGCGCGGCCGAGGCGGTGAAGGCCCGGCCGGTGGCGGTCTCCGCGGCACTCGGGGCCTTCACGCTGTTCCTCGCGCGGGCGCCGATCCGCTCCGCCTTTTCCTGGCTGTTCTCGAAGCGGCCGGACGAGGACCTGGTGACGACGAAGCTCGACACCGCAAACGAGAATTACGACCTCACCGCGCCGATCGCGGTGAGGACGGCCGACGAAGGAGTAAGCGCATGACCATCGAGACCAGCGGCACCACCGCGACCACCACCAACAGCGGCGCCGGCGAGGGCACGGGCGATGGCGGCGGCGGTATCCGCCAGAGCGCCGCCGACGCCTACCAGAGCGCGCGCGACCGCACCGCCTCCGCTTATGCGGCGGCCCGCGACAGCGCACGGAGCGCCACCCAGCGCACCGCCGAACGCATCGACACCAATCCGATGGCCGCGGTGGTCGGCGGCCTCGCCCTCGGCGCGATCGCCGGCGCGCTCCTTCCCCGCACCCAGCGCGAGGAAGAGCTGCTCGGCCCGGTCGGGCGGCGCATCACCGACACGGCGAAGGAAGCAAGCCGCGCCGCGCGCGACGCCAGCCGGCAGCAGCTCGATGATTTTACCGATCGTGCCGTCGGAGCCCTGCGGAGCTCCGCAAGCGCCGCAGCCGAATCCGTCCGCAGCAAGGGCAATCGCTGAGCCGCGCCCCGGGAGCTTGCCTTCCGGGGCCGCGCCGCTAATCGGCTGAGCGCATGAGCAAGTTGCACCTCGTCTTCGGCGGCCGGGTCAGGGACCCGCAGGGGCTGGATTTCGACCTCGACACGATCGACGTCGTCGGCGTCTATCCGGATTATGCGAGCGCGGTCGACGCGTGGCGGGCGAACGCGCAGCGCACCGTCGACGACGCCGAGATGAAATATGTGGTCGTCCACCTCCACCGACTGCTCGAGCCGGACGCCTCTGCGGAGCAGAACCGGGCCTCCTGATACGCCGTTGCGCTCTTCTCGGCGGATGGCGCCCGCCGCGAATTCCTGCAATCGTGGCTTCCGCCGACGCCGAATCTCCTGCGTTTGAAAGGACCGCGCCGTGAGTCACAACCCCGCGCTCGACTCTCTTCTGACCGCCTATGGCAGCAGCGGAGACGCGCGGCTGCTGAGCGCGGCCTTCGAGCTCGCCGCCGACGACGGGGACAGGCGAAAGATCGTGGACGAGGCGGTCACCGCGGAGGATCTAAGCGCTGAGCTCAGAGCGAAGTTGGCAAGAGCCTCTCTCGAAATGGGCGACATGCGCGCGGCCATAGATTTGTGCAGCGACCGTTCGGAGCTGCTGGCGGAGCAGGTCGAGGCGATGATCGCGGTCGGCGAGCTGGTGGAGGCCGAGGCCCACTACCTCAACGTCGTTGCGGAGAGGCCGCTCTGCGAGTCCCCCGAGATCGCGGAGATGATCGAGGCGGCGAAGGCGGCGGCCACGCCCGACCTGGCGTCGAACGTCATCGGATTCGCGTCGGCGAGCCGCGGCCTGCGCTCCGAAAGCCGGCTGAAGAACGACGAAGCCAAGGCGGCGCGCGCCATGTTCAGCGAGCAGGCCTCCGCGATCGGCTTCGACGCCGTCGGCGGCCTGGAAGAGGTCAAGAAGCAGATCACCCGCCGGATCGTGACGCCGTTCAGGAAGCCGTCGCTCTTTGCGAAATATCGGAGGAAAGCCGGCGGCGGGGTGCTGCTTTTCGGACCTCCCGGCTGCGGCAAGACGCTGCTCGCCCGCGCGACGGCCGGTGAGTGCGAGGCGCGGTTCGTGAACGTGCCCATCGTCGACGTGGTCGACAAGTATATCGGCGAGGCGGAGCGCAAGCTCGCGGCGATCTTCGCCGACGCGCGGCGCGACACGCCCACCGTGCTGTTCTTCGACGAGCTGGAAGCTCTGGCCGGATCGCGCAGCGGCAATGCGCATCAGAGCCATGTCAGCCTCGTCTCCACCTTCCTGACCGAACTGGACGGCTTCGCGAACAACAATGAAGGCGTGCTGATCCTGGCCGCGACCAATATGCCGTGGGGGGTCGACGCGGCGTTCCGGCGCCCTGGGCGGTTCGACCGGGTGCAGTTCGTGCCGCCGCCCGACAAGGCTGCGCGGCTGCAGATCCTCGAAATCCAGCTCGCGGGCCGACCGGTCGAGCCGGGGCTCGATCTTGACGGGGTGGCGGGCATGACCAGCGGCTATTCGGGCGCGGATCTGGAAAATCTGGTCAACACGGCGGTGGATCTTGCGATCGAGGAATCGCTGTCGAGCGGGACCGAGCATCCGGTGGCGCGCAGGCACCTTATCGAGGCCGCGCGCGAGGTGCGGCCGACGACGCTCGAATGGCTCACAACCGCCCGCAACTACGCCAAATATTCGAACGCCGGCGGGCAGTATGACGACGTCGCGGCGTTCCTGAAGGCGAACGGCCTGTGAGCGATGCCTTTCGCTACCGGCTGATAGACGAACCCCGGCCGAGTAAATTGTCGAAAATCGCGCTGCCCCCGTTCCTCGTTTTCATGGTCGCCGCCTTCTTCCAGCCCTGGGGCTTCCTGCTCATCGCCCTGAACGCCGTGGCGTTGAACGGCCCCAAGCGGAACCGGGAGATTGCGTGCGCGCTCGCGCCGATACCCCTCTATTTCCTGGCCCTCGTCCTGCTCGGCGGGTTGATCAATGGCGGGACGATGACGGTGGGCCAGGCCGGCTACGCGCTGGTGGCCGCCGTGGGCTTGGGCCTCGCCTCGGCGGCCTTCGCCTATGTGTCGCAGGCGCGGACCTTCGAACTGAGGCGCTATCTGAGCCAGCTGCGCGGAGACGGGCGGTGAGCTTCCACGAGGCCGCATTACGCCGGGCCGATGCGCTGATGCGGGCGGGCAATTTCGCCGCCGCGGTCGAGCCGTTGCGCGACGTGCTCACGGCCGATCCGGAAGACGCCTCCGCCCACGACGCGCTCGCGCACTGCCTGTTGATGCAGAATCGCCTTGCGGGAGCGGTTTACGAGGCGAAGACGGCGATCGCCCTCAACCCCTCCTCCAGCCGGTATCGGCTGACGCTCGCGTCCGCGCTGCACCTCCAGCAGCATGTCGGCCGAGCCCTGCAGGAGGTCGATGCCGCAATCGAGCTCGACCCGGAATACGCCGCGGCCCACCTGGCGCGAGCGAGGTTCCTGCGCTTCAAGGGCGACCGGGACGGCGCCGCCAAAAGCCTGGACCGCGCGCTCGACCTCGCCCCGTATGACGCGGCCGTTCTTGCCGAGACGGGCTATTCCGCGCTCGAACGCGGCGATCTCAGGCGCGTGGAAAATGCCGCCCGCGCGGTCCTGAGCATACATCCGGAGAACAGCGACGGCCTCGTCCTGATGGGCCGGGTGAAGCTCGCGCAGCACGACAATGGGGAGGCGATCCGCCTCGCCCTCTCCGCCCTCAGCCAGGTGCCGACCGACATCGACGCGCTCTCGCTCCTTGCCGCCGGCAAGATGAAGGGAAATCCGCTCGGCGGGCTCTGGTGGCGCTGGAACCGCTTCCTGGTCCGGCTGGGCGAGCGGCGCGCCATCTTCGTCGTGGTCGGGATCTGGGTCCTCTACCGCTGGGCCGTGCTCGGCAGCCGCGACGCCGGCTTGCCCGAGATCGCCGAGGCGGTGCTCACGATCGTCTATCTCGCCTTCGTGATCTACACGATATCCGCGGACGCCATCGTGACGCGGATGATCAGGAAGGAAGTCGAGCGGGTACGGCTGAGTCCGCGCTTCTAGGCGCAGGCGCGCGCCCGCCGCGGTTTAGATGAACTCAACCTTCTCGATCGCGTAATAGCGGTCGCCCGACGGAGTGGTGACTTCCACCTCGTCGCCGACCGAGCGGCCGATCAGCGCCCGGCCGAGCGGCGAATTGTAGGAGATGCGGCCGACCCGCGCGTCGGCCTCGGTCTGGCCGACGATCTGGTACTTCACCGGCTTGTCCTCCTCGTCGAGCAGGTGGACGGTCGCGCCGAACACGACCTTGTCGCCGGAAAGCGACGTCGGATCGATCACCATCGCGCGGCTGAGGCGGTCCTCGATGTCGGCGATCTGCGCCTCGATCTGGCCCTGGCGCTCCTTGGCGGCATGATATTCGGCATTCTCGGAAAGGTCGCCGTGCCCGCGCGCTTCCTCAATCGCGTCGATGACGGCGGGCCGCTCGACGGTCTTGAGGTGCCGCACGTCCTTCTGGAGCTTCTCATAGCCCTCGGCCAGCATCGGCATCTTGTCTACCGTCGCCATTCGAATGCCTTTCGTCAAAATTTCCGTTGTCGCCGCCTCAGGGGGAGAGACGGCCGGGTGTCGTCGCGGATTGTGGGGGTCACGCTCTGGAGACGGAATAATAGTCTTGGAGGGAGCGAACATCAAGGCTGTGCTCGCGGGACGCGCCGATGGCGCGGACCACGGCGGCGCTCGAGGCGGCCGTGGTGAAATAGGGAACCTTGGCCATCAGCGCCGACGCGCGGATCGATGCGCTGTCCTTGAAGCTCTGCCAGCCTTCGGTCGTGTTGAAGATGAGGTCGACCCCGCCGTCCTTGATCCGGTCGACGATGTGCGGCCGCCCCTGCGCCACCTTGTTGACCCGCTCGATCTCGATCCCCTCGGCCCGCAAATAGTCGGCGGTGCCGCCGGTCGCGACGACGTGGAAACCCATCTCCGCCATCGCCCGCACCGCCGGCACGATCAGCGGCTTGTCGCTGTCCTTCACCGACACGAACAGCACGCCCTTTTCGGGGAGAACGATGTTGCTGCCGAGCTGCGACTTGAGGAAGGCCTTGGCGAAATCGTCATCGATTCCCATGACTTCGCCCGTCGACTTCATCTCCGGTGAGAGCACGGGGTCGATGCCGGGGAAGCGCGCGAACGGGAAGACCGCCTCTTTGACGGCGATATGCCGGATGTCGCGGTGGATGGGCAGGAACTTCATCAGCGGCTCGCCGGCCATGACGCGGGCCGCGATCTTGGCGATCGGCGTGCCGATCGCCTTGGCGACGAACGGCACGGTGCGGCTCGCCCGCGGATTGACCTCGATCAAATAGACGATGCCTTCCTTGACCGCGAACTGGACGTTCATCAGCCCCTTGACGCCGAGCGCGAGGGCGAGGGCGCGGGTCTGCCGCTCGATCTCCGCCACCACCTCGTCCGGGAGGCTGTAGGGCGGGATCGAGCACGCGCTGTCGCCGGAATGGACGCCGGCTTCCTCGATATGCTGCATGACGCCGGCGATGGCGACGTCCCTGCCGTCGCAGATGGCGTCGACGTCGACTTCGATCGCGTCGCGCAGATACTGGTCGATCAGCACCGGGCTGTCGCCGGAGACCTGGACGGCGGTGACGATATAGTCGTCGAGCTGGGCGGGGCCGTCGACGATCTCCATCGCCCGGCCGCCGAGCACGTAGCTCGGCCGCGTCAGCACCGGATAGCCGATCCGCTCCGCGACCGCGATCGCCTCCTCGCGCGAGCGGGCGATGCCGTTTTCCGGCTGCCTGAGGCCGAGGCGGTTGACGAGGGCGGCGAAGCGCTCCCGGTCCTCGGCGAGGTCGATCGCATCCGGCGAGGTGCCGAGGACCGGGATTCCCTCCTTCTCCAGCGCGGCGGCGAGTTTCAGCGGCGTCTGCCCGCCGAACTGGACGATGACGCCGACCAGCTCGCCCCGCTGCTTCTCCGCGTGCAGGATCTCGAGCACGTCTTCGACCGTCAGCGGCTCGAAATAGAGCCGGTCGGACGTGTCGTAGTCGGTCGACACCGTCTCCGGGTTGCAGTTGATCATGATCGTCTCGAAGCCCGCCTCGTCCAGTGCGTAGCAGGCGTGGCAGCAGCAATAGTCGAACTCGATGCCCTGGCCGATCCGGTTCGGCCCGCCGCCCAGGATCACGACCTTGCGCCGGTCCGAGGGCGCGCTCTCGTCCTCCGGCTCGCCGAAGCTCGGCGCCTCGTAGGTCGAATACATGTAGGGCGTCTTCGCCTCGAATTCGGCGGCGCAGGTGTCGATCCGCTTGAACACCGGACGGACGCCGAGGCGGTGGCGCAGCTGGCGCACCTCGGTCTCGGTGGTGGCGCCGACCATCGCCTTGACCGCGTCGTGGATCAGGCCGTGGCTGCGCGCCCGCACCTTGACCGCCTCGCCGCGGATGTTCGCGGCCCGGAGCGCCAGCTCGGCGAGCCGCCGGTCGGAAAAGCCCATCGCCTTGAGGCGGCGCAGCGCGGCGGCGTCGTTGGGGATGCCGTCGCGGCAGACCTCCGCCTCCGCATCGACGATCTCCTTGATCCGCTCGAGGAACCAGGGGTCGTATTTGGCGATCGCGTGGATCTCCGCGACCGTGAAGCCCTCGCGCAGCGCCTGGGCGGCGACGAGCAGGCGGTCGGGCGTGGGGCGGGCGAGCGCCGCCTCGATCTCGATCCGCGGCGCGCCGTAGAGCTCCCTGACCCCGTCGAGGCCGATCAGGCCGGTCTCCAGGCTGCGCAGAGCTTTTTGCAGGCTCTCGTGGATCGAGCGCCCGATCGCCATCGCCTCGCCGACCGACTTCATCGCGGTCGAGAGCAAGGCCTCGGCGCCGCGGAACTTCTCGAAGGCGAAGCGCGGGATCTTGGTGACGACATAGTCGATCGTCGGCTCGAACGAGGCGGGGGTGACGCCGGTAATGTCGTTCTGGATTTCGTCGAGCGTGTAGCCGACCGCGAGCTTGGCGGCGACCTTGGCGATCGGGAATCCCGTGGCCTTGGAAGCGAGCGCCGAGGAGCGGCTGACGCGCGGGTTCATCTCGATGACGACGAGGCGGCCATTCTCCGGATTGACCGCGAATTGGACGTTCGAACCGCCGGTCTCCACCCCGATCTCACGCAGGCACGCGATGCTCGCGTTGCGCATGATCTGATATTCCTTGTCCGTCAGCGTCAGCGCCGGCGCGACGGTGATCGAATCCCCGGTGTGGATGCCCATCGGGTCCACGTTCTCGATCGAGCAGACGATGATGGCGTTGTCGTTGCGGTCCCGCACGACCTCCATCTCATATTCCTTCCACCCGAGCACCGATTCCTCGATCAGCACTTCGGTCGTCGGCGAGGCTTCGAGGCCACCGGTGACGATCTGCACGAACTCGTCGCGATTGTAGGCGATTCCGCCGCCGGTGCCGCCCAGCGTGAAGGAGGGCCGGATGATCGCGGGGAGCCCGACCTCGTCCAGCGCCCGCACCGCCTCCTCGAGGCTGTGGGCGATCTGGGAGCGCGGGGATTCGAGGCCGATCTTCGACATCGCCTCGCGGAACTGCAGCCGGTCCTCGGCCTTCTCGATCGCCGCCGCGTCGGCGCCGATCATCTGCACGCCGAACTTCTCCAGCGTGCCGTCCTTGAACAGGGCAAGCGCGGTGTTGAGCGCGGTCTGCCCGCCCATCGTCGGCAGCACCGCGTCGGGCCGCTCCTTCTCGATGATCCTGGCCACGAATTCGGGCGTGATCGGCTCGAGATAGGTGGCGTCGGACAGCTCCGGATCGGTCATGATCGTCGCCGGATTGGAATTCACCAGCACGACCCGATACCCTTCCGCCTTCAGCGCCTTCGCCGCCTGCGTCCCAGAATAGTCGAACTCCGCCGCCTGCCCGATGACGATCGGGCCGGCGCCGATGATGAGGATGGAAGAGATGTCTGTGCGCTTAGGCATCTGTGCTAAACTCGGGCCGAATAGCCCTCTCCCCGGCGGGGAGAGGGTTGGGTGAGGGGGTGCTGCGGTGGGTCAGAAACACCTGACGTCCGTCGCGCGAAGGTTGCGACGACAGATGACCGAGGCCGAAGAACGGCTCTGGTACTATCTCCGTGGGCGTCGGTTCGGCGACGAGAAGTTCGTGCGTCAGTTCCAGATCGGAAATTACGTCGCCGACTTCGCTAGCCGGACTGCGCGCATCGCGATCGAGCTGGATGGCGGACAGCACAGCATCGAACGTGACGCGGCCCGCACCGAGGCGATCGAAAGATACGGATACCGGATAGCACGCTTCTGGAACCACGATGTGCTCGGCAACACCGAAAGCGTCCTGGAGGCGATCAGGCATGAGCTTCTGATCGCGCGGGACCGCCCCGACTAACCCCTCTCCCCACGCGGAGAAGGCAGGGTGGGGGGATCCGGCGTCGGAAGCTATCCTCGCACTCAGAGCCCCCTCACCCC
>DASVVY010000114.1:0-19678 GCA_036386335.1 Allosphingosinicella sp.
TTAGAGCGGCCGGCACCATCGCCGAACCAGATCCACAACGCGCCGCCGGATACCGCCACCTTCTCGTTCGCCCCGGCGCGGGCGGAGAGCGCGGCCGCATCCGCTTGCGAGGGCGCCGCCCGGCCGAGCGTCACCATCACCTTGGCGGGGTCCTCGGCGCTCTCCCGCGGGAACGGATTGGCGGCACGCAGCGCCTGCCATTCCGCGGCCGAGCGAATGAGGACATCGACCTCGAAGCCGAATTCGCCGCAGATCGCCTCCTCGATCAACCGCTCGACTGCGCTCGCCGCCGCGTCGGCCTCGAAGACCAGGTTGCCGCTCGCGACATAGGTCCTCACCCCCCGCAGCCCCGCCGCCTCCAGGATCTCGCGCAGCCGCGCCATCGGCACCTTGCGGTGTTCCCCCACATTGATCCCCCGCAAGAGCCCGACGAACTTCCCCACCGGCGCAACCTGCTTGACGCACGGCGCGCGCGCAAGCCACTAGCGCGCATGGCGACCGGCAGTCCGCTCCAGAGACGGGGCCTCCTCTTCGTTCTTTCCAGCCCGAGCGGCGCCGGCAAGACGACGATCTCGCGAATGCTGCTCGCCGCCGACGACGGCATCGGCCTGTCCGTTTCGGCGACGACGCGCCCCATCCGCGACGGCGAGGTGGACGGGCGCGACTATCATTTCGTCACGCCCGAGGAGTTCGACCGGCTCGTCGCCGACAAGGCCTTCCTCGAATGGGCGCACGTCTTCGGCCACCGCTATGGCACGTTGAAGCGCGAGGTGGTGAAGCAGATCGAGAACGGGCGCGACGTCCTGCTCGACATCGACTGGCAGGGGACGCAGCAATTGAAGCAGGTAGACCCGGACATCGTCCGGGTCTTCATCCTGCCGCCCTCGATGGAGGAGCTGGAGCGGCGGCTTCGCACCCGCGGCACCGACAGCGACGAGGTGATCGCCAGCCGCATGGCCCGCGCGGCGACCGAGATCAGCCATTGGGCCGAATATGATTACGTGCTGATCAACGACGACCCCGAGCATTGCCGCAAGCTGGTCCACACCATCCTCAAGTCGGAGCGCCTCAAGGCCTCCCGCCGCGTCTTCCTCCACGATTTCGTGCGCGGCCTGATCGGCTGACTTTGCCACCGCCTTCGTTTCGGCGTAGGTTCGACGCCGCAACAAAGAGGATGGATATGGTGAGGACCCTGATCGGCGGCCTGGTGGGCGGCGTCATCCTGTTCGTCATTGGCTTCATCTTCTGGGCCACCCCGCTCGGCGAGATACCCTATTCGAACGCCGGGGAGGCGCAGAACGCGGCGGTGCAGACGGCCCTCGCGCAGAACCTGACGAAACAGGATCCGCGCACCGGCAAGATGAGTGGCACCGGCACGTACATCATCCCCGCGCACACAAGCGCTCAGGGTGCCGTCCTCTACGCCCGCGGGCCGATCGCCACCGTCCACTTCAACACCAACGGCTATTCGCCCGACGACATGTCGATGATCCTCCCTGGCTTCATCGTCGCGGTGATCGCCGGGCTGCTGATGTCCTTCGGCCTGGCGGCCGTCGGCGGCGGCGGGCGGAGCTTCGCGGCGACAGCGCGGCTGGTCGTCTGCTTCTCCCTCGCCTTCACCGTGTGGGAGTTCCTCGGCTCACCCATCTTCAACCATTATGGCTGGGGCTTCTGGATCTACACCTTCATCGCCGAGAGCGTGTCGTTCATTGTCGCCGGACTGGTGATCGCGCGCTGGTTCCTGCCGCACTACCACCATACGGCCGCGACGCACACGTCGGAGGCGCCCGCTACAGAAGCGTGAGGAAGCGGTAGGCGGCTTCGAAGTCGCGGCGGCGGGCGGCGAGCGCCTGGACCGCGAGCGCGTCCTCGCCCCACTGCTCCGCCTGCCAGGCCTCGTCGAGCGTCGCCGCGGCCCAGGCCTGCTCCAGCCCGATCTCGCCCTCCGCGAGCGCGAGGGCGATGACCAGCGAGCCGGAGATCGTCACCAGCGGCGACAAAGCGGCGAGGCGGAAAGGGTCGTGCACCGCCACCGCCTCGGCCAGCCGCCGCGTCGTGCTCTCCGGCTGGGGGCGGTGCATGACGCCGCAGGCAAGCGCGAAGTCGACGTCGAAGCGGCGCCGCGCCCAGTGCAGGATCGAATCCCACGCCGCCTCCTGCCGCCGGACCAGCTCCTGCGGCCCTTCGGAGCGGTAGCAGAGGAGGTCGCTCTCCCCGTACGCTGCCAGGCCGCGGGCGAAGGCCTGCGGGTCGGGCGACACCCGGTCGATAGCGGCGTTGGCGAGGCCGGTGAGCGGCATCGTCCGCGGGTCGATCTCTTCCCCCTGGTAATTCCATTCCTCGGCGATCGCCTCCGCCAGCTCCTCCGTCGGAACGGCGAGGGGGTTGCGCGCCGGGGTCTTCACGGCGCGCCCGTCGAGCAACACCGCGACCGTGCCGTCCGTCGGCACGGCGGCGGCCTCCTTGTAGAAACGCTTCATCGGCCGGGGGGCGTGCGCCAGTGCTGCGCGAGCCACTTGGGCCCTAGGAAGCTCACCGCCACCCCCGCGAGCGCCACCGGCAGACCGAGGACGGACCCGTGCTCGACAATCAAGTCGCTCTGCCAGAGCGCCAGGCCGAAGAGGGCCACGATGGTCGCGCCGATGCGGACCAGGTTCACGATGATGAACCGGTTGCGCCAGAGGCTGTCGTCATCCTGCGGGGTCATACGAAGGCCTTCACGAACTCGGCGATATCCATCGGATGCTCGGCGACGAAATCCGCGCCGGCGGCGAGAAGTTCCGCAGGCTCGTGATAGCCCCAGGCGACGCCGACCGCCGCCACGCCGGCCGCTTTCGCCATCGCCATGTCGTAACTGGTGTCGCCGATCATCATGCTCAGCTCCGGCGCCGCGCCGGCGTCGGCGAGCGCCGCCTCGATCATCGACGGATGCGGCTTGGACGGATGCCGGTCGGCGGTCTGCAAGGTGACGAAGCGGCGGGAAAGTCCGTGATGGTCGAGGCAGAGCGAGAGGCCGCGGTCCGACTTGCCGGTGGCGACGCCGAGCAGCCAGCCATCCTCCTCCAGCGTCGCCAGCAGATCCGCGACGCCCTCGTACAGGGGTTCCTCGATCAACCCCCTGCCGCGCAGGCGGTGGAAGGCGCGCTTATACTCCTCGGCCAGCGCGGCATGCGCGTCCGGCTCCGCGTCGGGGAGCATCGCCCGCATCGCCTCGACCAGACTCAAGCCGACGACGCGCCGCGTCCGCTCGCGCGGCGGGTGCGGCAGGCCGGCGAAGGCGAAACATTCCTCCATGGCGAGGCAGATGTTCGCCTGGCTGTCGACGAGCGTCCCGTCGCAATCGAAGATGGCGAGCCGGTTCACGCCCGCTCCGCTTCCGCGTCGGCATAGAGCGCGGCCATGTCGGCCCGGCCGAGCGCCGCCAGCGCCGCCGCCACGCCGCCCCGGGCGTGGTCCGGCTTGTCCTGGCCGAGCTTCCTGGTGCCGCGCCACGCGGCGATCTCAAGTGCGAACCCGGTGATCCCCTTCAGCAGCCCGTCGAAGCGCGTGGGATCCATCTTGGCGCGAGTCCAGGCCGGCTTCGGGGCCAGCCGCGCCTCGTGCTCGGCCGAGAGGTCGTCGAGCAGCCCGATCAGCTCGCCCTCCGGGAGCGTCCGCACCGGACCCTCGATCTCCACTGAGACATAGTCCCAGGTCGGCACCCGGTCGGCCATCCCGTACCAGTCGGGGCTCACATAGGCGTCCGGGCCGTTGACGACGAACAGCGCCCGCCCGCCGGCGGCGAGCGCCGCGTGCGCCGCATTGCCGCGCGCGACGTGGAAGCGCAGCGTCTCCCCGACCAGCAGCGCCGGCAGGTGCACCGCCCGCAGCCCGTCCTCCGCCTGCACCACTAACGTCCCGAATCCCGCCCGCGCGACGAACGCGCGCATCGCCTCCCGGTCCTGCCAGTGGAACTTGCGATTCGGGTGCATCAGCCGCGGCCCCTGCCCCGGTTGCGCCGCTCGCCCTTGCGCTCCTTGCGGTGCGCCTTGGCCGCCGCCGCGGCCGCGCGGCGCTTGCCTTCGGCGGTCTCGCCGAACTTGACCTCGTCGAGCGGCAGGTCGCCCTCGGTCGGGTCGAAGCCGAGGCTCGCGAGCGTCTCGGCGAAATGGGCCGGCAGCTCGGCGGTGACGTCCACGCGGCCGCCGTCGGGATGGTCGATCCTGAGGCGCCGCGCGTGGAGGTGGAGCTTGCGGCTGATCGCGCCGGTCAGGAACGCCTCCTGCCCGCCATATTTGCCGTCGCCGACGATCGGGTGGCCGATCGCGGCGAGGTGGACTCGAAGCTGGTGGGTGCGGCCGGTGAAGGGCTGCAGCTCGACCCAGGCGGCGCGGTTCCCCGCCCGCTCGATCACCCGGTAGCGGGTCCGCGCCGGCAGCCCCTCCTCCTCGTCGACGTGCATCTTCTCGCCGCCCGTCCCCGGCTGCTTGGCGAGCGGCAGGTCGATGAAGCCGTCCTTCACGTCGGGCACGCCGACGACGATCGCCCAATAGACCTTGCGCGCCGTCCGCGCGGAGAACGACTTGGAGAAGAAGGCCGCCGCGCGGGCGGTGCGGGCGAGGAGCAGCGCGCCGGACGTGTCCTTGTCGAGCCGGTGGACGAGCTTGGGGCGGTTCCCGGCCTCGTCGGCGAGGCCGTCGAGCAGCCCGTCAAGATGGGTGCGGGTCTTGGTGCCGCCCTGGGTGGCGAGGCCCGGCGGCTTGTTGACGACGATCGCCTGCGGGTCGCTGTGGATCACGATCTCCCGGACGAAGGCCATCTCGTCCTCGCTGAGCTGCCGCCGCTCGACCTTCGGCCGCGGCGCGGCGGGTGCTTCCGCCGGCGGCACCCGGATCACCTGCCCCGCCTCGATCCGGTCGCCCGGCGTCGCCCGCTTGCCGTCGACGCGCAGCTGCCCGGTGCGCGACCAGCGCGAGACGATGTTGAAGCTCGCGTCGGGCAGGTGCCGCTTGAACCAGCGGTCGAGGCGGATTCCGTCGTCGTCTGCGGCGACGGTGAACTGGCGTACGTCGCTCATGCCGCCGCCCTCGCCGCCCAATAGCCGAGCGCAAGCAAAGCGAGCCCGCCGGCCACCGACACCGCCACGTAGAGGCCGGCCCCCGCCGCCTGCCCTCGCTCGATCATGCCGAAGATGTCGAAGCTGAAGGCGGAAAAGGTGGTGAACCCGCCGAGCACGCCCACCGCCAGCAGCAGCCAGGCGCCGCGGCTCTGATAGCCCTCCCCCAGCAGGACTCCCGCCAGCACCCCGATCAGCAGGCTGCCGGCCAGGTTCACGAGCAAAGTCCCCCACGGGAAGCCCGCGCCGATGTGCCGCAGCGCGGCGCGCCCGACCTCATAGCGAAGACCCGCCCCGACGGCGCCGCCGAGCATGACGAGGAGGACATTGGGCATGGCCGCGATGTAGCGACGAGCGCTCTGCTTCGCCAGTGGCGCGGCCCCCGCCGTAAGAGCCCCTCCGGGAGCGGATCCCTTGCGCATCCGCGTCGCATGGGGGCAAGAGCGTGGCGTTTCGGATCGCAACCTGCACGGCCGCGGGAGAGGAACGATGCTGAGGGCTGTCGGCGTACCACTGGCCCTGATCGCGCTCCTGGCCGTCGTAATGCTCTTTCTGCTGACCCGGAGCCATCCGGAGACTCCTTCCGCGGAGCTGAGGGCGCTCTACGCAACCGGACTCGTCCCATCCACCGAGGTGCGGGTGGCGGAGAATGGCGATATCTCTGCCGATCTGGGGTTCGGGCGGCGCCTCATCGTCCGCCGGGGCGAGGCTTTCGTCGTCGAGGAGTCGCTGACCGGACCGGCGGTGATGCGGGTCGAGGACCTGCGGGCCGTCCTCGCGGGGAGAGAGCCGCCGCCGCCCCGGGAAGCGCCCGAGGCGCTGGTTCCGCTCGGCCGCACCACCGTCGGCGGACGGGCAGGCAAAGCCTACGGGCTGCGGGGAAGCGACGACGAGCGAAAGCCGGCGATCGTCGTCAGCGCGGATCCCGCGCTTGCGCCAGTGGCGGCGGCCGGGCGGCGCATCGAAGAGGTGAGCCGGCTGCTGGATGTCCTCGACCATTATGCGACCCCGCCGGACATGCGCGGCTCGGCCGTCGCGCGGGACATATCTCCCGTGCTGGCGGCCCTGTCGCGCGGTGCGCTGCTCCAGTTCCACCAGATGAAGCTGGAGTCCCTCGATCGCGCCGAGTACACGCGCAGCGCCTACGCTCTCCCGGCAAAGCCGCTCAGCCGCAAGGCTCTGGCCGCATGGCATCGGGAGAAGCTGCGCCGGGCGGAGCGGCAATCGCAACGCGGGCGGCACATCGTCGGTGCCGTCTTCTCAGCCGGCAGGCTCTGGATCCTGTTCGACGACGGCAGCCTCGCAAGCGTGACCGAAGGACAAAGCCGGCCAGTGCCGCACCGTCTTCCGCATCGGGTCATCGCCATCTGCGCCGCAGCCCATGGCCCGCTGGCTGCGCTCGGCAGCGCGGAGGGCGGGGCCGGCTGGGGCCTGTGGCGCTGGCGCGACGACGGCTGGGCCGCGGAGCGCACCGTCGCCCGCAGGGACGATGCATTCGCCGGCATCGCCTGCGCGGAAGGGGACGAGGTGATCCTCACGACCAAGCGACTCCTCACGCTTTCGCCCCTCGGAAACCGCGAAGTTGCGCTCGGCACGGCTCTCCAACAGCCGCTCCGCCCGCCGCCGGTGCTGGCAACCCGTGACGCCGTCTTCATCGGATACGACTACGGCGAATGGGGCGGCGGCCTCCGCCGCATCGATCGCCGCACGGGATCGGTGAGGGTGATCGAGCGGAGGGCCGGTGGAGGTCTCTGCAGCGGACCTCTCAACACGAACTGCCACCCCGTCCACGGCCTCGCGGCCGTGCCGTGGCAACGAGGCTGCGTCGCTGCGGCCGTCGGCAACCTGCACATGGGGTCCGCCGGGCGTATCGTTCGCGTTTGCAGGGAGCGCGTGGACCAGCTCTACGCCCAGATCATCGACCGCCGGACGCGCGATCCGGCAGTTCGTGCCGAGGCGGCGCGCGGGGAATACGGCTCAGTCGCTTTCCTGGGCCTCACCGCGTTGGGCGACGACCTGCTCGCCGCCGGCTACGACGGATTGTATCGGCTGCATCGATCGGGTCGGGCGTCGTACCGGCCGTGGCCGCGTTTCCGGCAGGTCGGCGATTTGCTGGTGAGCTTCGACTATCCGGACGCGGCGATCGTCACGACGGTGGACGAAGGCGATCCCTGGTCCTCGCCGCCAGTGGTGGCCTGGCGATAGGCCCCGCCTCAGGCGCCGTCGAGGATCGCCTCGATCGCCTGCTCGACCTGCTTGATCGGCGCCATGCCGTCGACGCGGCGGACCAGGCCCTTGGCCTCGTAGAACGGGAGGATCGGCGCCGTCTTGGCGCGATATTCGGCGAGGCGGTTGCGCACCGTCTCCTCATTGTCGTCGGGACGGCGCTTGAAGTTGGGCGAGCCGCACAGGTCGCAGACGCTGTCCTGCCTGGGCTGCTTGTAGCGCTCGTGATAGCCCTCGCCGCAGCTGGCGCAGGAGAAGCGGCCGGTGATGCGGTCGACCAGCGCCTCCTCATCGACGGCGAGCTCGATCACATGGTCGAGCTTCATGCCCTTCTCGTCGAGCAGAGCCTCGAGCGAGCGCGCCTGCGCTTCGGTGCGCGGATAGCCGTCGAGGATGAAGCCGTTCCTGACGTCGTCCTGGTCGAGGCGATCGGAGAGGATGCCGGTGACGATCTCGTCGGAGACGAGGCCGCCCGCGTCCATCACCGCCTTGGCTTCGAGCCCAACGGGCGTCTTGGCCGCGACCGCCGCGCGCAGCATGTCGCCCGTCGAGAGCTGGACCATCCCCCGCTCCTGCTCGAGCCGCGACGCCTGGGTGCCCTTTCCCGCCCCCGGGGGGCCGAGCAGGATGATGTTCACCTTCTGCCGCTCCCCTTGAGCTTCGCCTTCTTGATGAGGTCGCCGTACTGGTGGGCGATGAGGTGGCTCTGGATCTGCGTCACCGTATCCATGGTGACGTTGACGACGATCAGCAGGCTGGTGCCGCCGAGGTAGAAGGGGATGCCGGCCTGCGCGATCAGGAACTCGGGGACGAGGCAGATGAGCGTCAGGTAGGCGGCGCCGATCACGGTGATGCGGGTGAGGACGAAATCCAGATATTCCTCGGTCCGCTTGCCGGGGCGGATGCCGGGGATGAAGCCGCCGTAGCGCTTCAGATTCTCCGCCGTCTCCTCCGGGTTGAACACCACCGCGGTGTAGAAGAAGCAGAAGAAGATGATCCCCGCCGCGTAGAGCGCCATGTAGAGCGGCGCTCCGTGGCGCAGCGCGGTCGTCAGGGTGATGATGAAGTCGCCCCACGCGCTCTCGCCCGCCACCCGGTTGCCGGCGAACTGGGCGATGGTGAGCGGCATCAGCAGCAGCGACGAGGCGAAGATCGGCGGGATGACGCCAGACGTGTTGATCTTGAGCGGCAGGTGCGATCGCTCCGCCTGCATCACTCCGCGCGCCGTCTGCCGCTTAGGATATTGTATCAGAACCCTTCGCTGAGCCCGCTCCATAAAGCATATGAACAGGATGAGGCCCGCCGCGAGCGCGAGCACCGCCATGATCGTCAGCGGGTCGAGGCGGCCGGTGCGGCCCCCTTCCAGCGCCTGGGCGATCGCGGTGGGAAGCTGGGCGACGATGCCGGCCATGATGATCAGAGAGACGCCGTTGCCGATGCCGCGGCTGGTGATCTGCTCGCCCAGCCACATCAGGAACATGGTGCCGCCGATCAGCGTGATCACGGTGGTGATGCGGAAGGTCCAGCCCGGATCGAGCACGGCCGAGCCGCTTCCGCCCTGGCCCCAGCCCTCGAGGCCGACGGCGATGAAATAGCCCTGGATGGCGCAGAGGAGCACGGTGCCGTAGCGGGTATATTGGTTGATCTTCTTCCGGCCCGTCTCACCCTCTTTCTTGAGGGCGGCGAGCGTCGGCGACATCGAGGTCGCTAGCTGCACGACGATCGAGGCGGTGATGTAGGGCATGACGCCGAGCGCGATGAGGCTCATCCGCTCCAGGCTACCGCCCGAAAACATGTTGAAGAAGTCGAGCACGCCGCCGCGGGTCTGCTGGAACAGCGCGCTCAGCGCCCGCGGATCGATGCCGGGCAGGGGCACGAAGCTCAGCAGTCGAAAGACGACGAGCGCCCCGAGGGTGAACCAGAGCCGCTTCTTGAGATCGGTCGCCTTGGCGAAATTCGCCAGATTGAGGTTGGCGGCCATGCTTTCGGCTGCGGATGCCATGGAGTTTTTGACCCTCGATAAAGATCCGCTCATCCTGAGTAGCCGGTGAGCTTGTCGAACCGGCGTATCGAAGGACGGGCCTTGGATACGGGGCTTCGGCTGCGCTCAGCCCCTACTCAGGATGAGCGGGGAAAGGCGTATATAGTGCGGCCAGCCCGCTTGTCAGGCCTTCCGCTTCTTCACGCTGTTCTTCTTCGCCGCGGCCTTCTCGGAAGCCGGGACGACCTCGATCACCTCGATCGAGCCGCCTGCGGCCTCGACCGCCTGGCGCGCGCCCGCCGAAGCGCCCGCGACGCGGAAGGCGAGCTTGGCGGAGAGGCTGCCCTTGCCGAGCAGGCGGACGCCGTCCTTGCCGCCGCGCGACAGGCCGGCGCCCTGCAGGGCGGCCTGGTCGATCGTGCCGTCGGCCGAGAGCCTGCCGGCGTCGAGCGCCTTCTGGATCGCGCCGATATTCACCTCGGCATAATCCTTGGCGAACGGATTGTTGAAGCCGCGCTTCGGCAGCCGCATGTGGAGCGGCATCTGGCCGCCCTCGAAGCCGGCGATCGACACGCCCGAGCGCGACTTGGCGCCCTTCTGGCCGCGGCCGGCGGTC
The DNA here is from genome assembly GCA_036386335.1 of Allosphingosinicella sp. Taxonomy (GTDB): domain Bacteria; phylum Pseudomonadota; class Alphaproteobacteria; order Sphingomonadales; family Sphingomonadaceae; genus Allosphingosinicella. The sequence continues at coordinate 9,919 of DASVVY010000114.1, forward strand.
TTGCCGAGGCCCGAGCCGATGCCGCGCCCGACGCGCACGCGAGACTGGCGGGCGCCCTTATTGTCTCTGAGGTCGTTGAGTTTCATGTCGTTGCACTCGCTTTCGCTTCTGTCGCGCTGTGGGGTGAAATGGCGACAGTCACTAGTGACTGTCCCCTTTCCGAAGGGCTCAGCCCTCGACGTTCACCATATGCTGCACCTTGCGGATCATGCCCCTGATCTCGGGGGTGTCCTCGAGCTCCACCGTCCGGTGGCGCTTGTTGAGGCCGAGGCCGATCAGCGTCTGGCGCTGGTTCGGCGTGCGGCGGATCGGCGATCCGGTCTGGGTGATCTTGATCTTAGCCATCTATATTACTCCACGACCGCCGCGGCGTCCGCCTCGGCCGTCTGCGAGCCGCCGCGGCCGAGCAGGTCGGCGATCTTCTTGCCGCGGCGCTGCGCCACCGATTTGGGGCTCGTCTGCTCCGTGAGCGCGTCGAACGTCGCGCGGATCATGTTGTAGGCGTTGGACGTGCCGACCGACTTGGTCACCACGTCGGCGACGCCGAGGCTCTCGAAGACGGCGCGCATCGGACCGCCCGCGATGATGCCGGTGCCCTGCGGGGCCGAGCGCACCGTAACGCGACCGGCGCCGAAATGGCCGTTGCCGTCGTGATGGAGCGTGCGGCCTTCCTTGAGCGGTACGCGGACCATAGCCTTCTTGGCCGCCGCGGTCGCCTTGGAGATCGCCTCCGGCACCTCGCGTGCCTTGCCGTGGCCGAAGCCCGCCCGACCCTTGCCGTCGCCGACGACGACCAGCGCCGCAAAGCCGAAGCGCTTGCCGCCCTTCACCGTCTTCGAGACGCGGTTGATGTGAACGAGCTTCTCGATCAGCTCCTCGCCACCTTCCTCGTCCCGGCCGGGGCCGCGCCGGTCGTCACGGCGGCCGCGGCCGCCGCGCTCGCCGCCGCCGCGGTTGCCGCCGCGCCCGCCACGGGCGCCGCGCTCACGGCGCGGGCCGCTGGTGTCGGCCTGCGCAGCCTCGTTGGTCTGCGCATTCTCGGCCGGCTGGGTGTACTTCTGTTCCGACGTCTCGGTGACGCCGTTGTTCTCGTCAGCCATTTAGAACTCCAATCCGCCTTCGCGCGCGGCATCGGCGAGAGCCTTCACGCGGCCGTGGAACAGGAAACCCCCACGGTCGAAAACCACCTGGGTGACGCCGGCCGCCTTGGCGCGCTCGGCGAGCCGGCGGCCCACCTCCTGCGCGCCGGAGACGGTGGCGCCGGTCTGCCCGCGAAGCTCCTTGTCGAGCGTCGAGGCCGAAGCGACCGTGCGGCCCTCCGCATCGTCGATGACCTGCGCATAGATGTGCCGGCCCGAGCGATGGATCGACAGCCGCGGCCGCGATCCCGCGCGCTTGCGCAGCGAGGTCCGGACGCGCTGACGGCGCCGTTCGAAGAGAGTGAGTTTCGCCATGGCTACTTCTTCTTGCCTTCTTTGCGGAAGATAAACTCGCCGCGATACTTGATGCCCTTGCCCTTGTAGGGCTCCGGCTTGCGCCAGCGGCGGATCTCGGCGGCGAGCTGGCCGACCTTCTGGCGGTCGTTGCCTGAGATCTCGACCGTGGTCGGATCGGGCGTCCGCACCTCGAGGCCTTCCGGCACCGCGATGTTGACGTCGTGGCTGTAGCCGAGCTGGAGCCTCAGGTTCCGCCCCTGCGCCGCTGCGCGATAGCCGACGCCGGTGATCTCGAGCACCTTCGTAAAGCCCTCCGTGACGCCGGTCACCAGATTCTGCACCAGCGTGCGGTGCATGCCCCAGAAGGAGCGCGCACGCTTGCTCTCGTTCGCCGGCTGGACGACGATGCGGCCGTCCTCGATGCCGTAGCTGATATCCTCGATCATCGGCATCGACAGGGTGCCCTTGGGACCCCGCACCGACAGGACGGCGCCTTCGACGCTGGCCGAGACGCCGCTCGGCAGGGCGACCGGCACTTTTCCAATGCGGCTCATCAGAACACCTCCGCCAGCACCTCGCCGCCGACATTCTGCTCGCGCGCTTCGGCGTCGGAGAGAACGCCACGTGGCGTCGAGACGATCGTGATGCCGAGGCCGTTGCGCACGCGCGGCAGCTCCTGGCTGCCCGAATAGACGCGGCGGCCGGGCTTCGACACGCGCGAAACGTGCTGGATGGCCGGCTGGCCCTCGAAATATTTCAGCTCGATCCGCAGGCCGGGCTGCCGGCCGAGGGCCTCCTCGCGATAGCCACGGATATAGCCTTCGCGCTGGAGCACGTCGAGGACGCGCGCGCGGAGCTTGGACGCGGGGGAGACCACGCTGTCCATCCGGGCCTGCTGGCCGTTGCGGATGCGGGTGAGCATATCACCCAAAGGATCGGTCAAAGGCATTTCGGACTGTCCTTACCAGCTCGACTTGGTGACGCCGGGAATCAGGCCCTTGTTGGCCAGATCGCGCAGCGTGACGCGCGAGAGACGGAATTTGCGGTAGTAAGCGCGCGGCCGGCCGGTCATCTCGCAACGGTTGCGGATGCGGGTCGGGTTGCCGTTGCGCGGGATCTCCGCGAGCTTCAGCCGCGCGATCAGGCGCTCGGTCTCGTCGACGCTCTCGTCGTCCGCGATCGCCTTGAGACGCGAATAGCGGCCGGCATATTTCTTCACCAGCTTCTTGCGCCGCTCGTTCTTGTTGATGGAACTCAGTTTCGCCATGGGACTTAAGCTCTCTTCTTCTCTTCTTCTGTGTCCCGGCGGAGGCCGGGACCCAGCTGGACCCCGGCCTTCGCCGGGGAACAATGGGTTACGCAGCCTTCTGCTGCTGCTCCTCCTGCGGGAACGGGAAGTTGAAGAGGCGCAGCAACTCGCGCGCTTCCTCGTCCGTCCCCGCGGTGGTGGTGACGATGATGTCCATGCCGCGCACCTTCTCGATGCGGTCATAGTTGATCTCGGGGAACACGATCTGCTCCTTGAGACCCATTGCGTAATTGCCGCGGCCGTCGAACGACTTCGGATTGAGGCCGCGGAAGTCGCGCACGCGCGGCAGCGCGACGGTGACGAGACGGTCGAGGAACTCGTACATCCGCTCGCGGCGCAGCGTCACCTTGACTCCGATCGGCATGCCTTCGCGGAGCTTGAACTGGGCGATCGACTTCTTGGCCTTGGTGATCACCGGCTTCTGGCCCGCGATCAGCTCCATCTCGGCCGCCGCCGTTTCGACGCGCTTCTTGTCCTGGGTCGCCTCGCCGACGCCCATGTTGAGCACGATCTTCTCGAGCTTCGGCACTTCGTAGCGGTTCTTGTAGCCGAACCGCTCGATCATCGCCGGGACGATGCGCTCGTCATAGTCGCGCCGGAGGCGCGGCGTGTACTTGGTATCAGCCATTGATGAGCTCCCCGGACCGCGCCGCGACGCGGACCTTCTTGCCGTCGCGGACCTCGAACCGGACCCGGCTTGCCTTGCCGGTCTTCGGATCCTCGATCGCGACCTTCGAAACGTGCAGCGGCGCCTCGGTCCGCTCCAGCCCGCCCTGCGGGTTGGCCTGGCTCGGCTTGCGGTGGCGCGTGATGATGTTGACGCCGGCGACTACGACCTTGCCCTCCTTGGGCATGGACCTGGTCACTTCGCCATGCTTGCCCTTGTCCTTGCCGGACAGGACGACGACGCGGTCGCCTTTCTTGATTTTGCTAGCGGACATGGTGTTACAGCACCTCCGGCGCGAGGCTGATGATCTTCATATGCTTCTTTGCGCGCAGCTCGCGGACCACGGGGCCGAAGATGCGGGTGCCGATCGGCTCCTGGTTGTTGTTGACCAGCACCGCTGCGTTCGAATCGAAGCGGATGGTCGAGCCGTCCGGACGATGGATGTCCTTGGCGGTGCGCACGATGACCGCCTTGTGGACGTCGCCCTTCTTGACGCGGCCGCGCGGCGCCGCCTCCTTCACCGAGACGACGATCACGTCGCCGACGCCGGCGAAGCGCCGCTTCGAGCCGCCCAGCACCTTGATGCACTGGACGCGCTTTGCGCCGCTGTTGTCAGCGACGTCGAGGTTCGACTGCATCTGGATCATCTGTTGATCCCTTTTCCTTCTTTCGTTCCCCGGCGCAGGCCGGGGCCCAGTTTCTTACTTCCGTTCCGCTGGGCCCCGGCCTTCGCCGGGGCACAGGTCAGGCGATGTCCGCCTTGGCCGGGGTCGCGTGCGTGTCGACGCGCTCGATCACCCGCCAGGTCTTGAGCTTCGAGATCGGCCGCGTCTCCTCGATGCGGACGGTCTCGCCCTCGCGAAAGTCGTTGCCCTCGTCATGGGCGTGATACTTCTTCGACCGCTTAACGATCTTGCCGTAGAGCGGGTGCTTCACCCGCCGCTCGACCTTCACCACCACGGTCTTGTCGGTCTTGTCGGAGACGATGGTCCCCGTGAGAACGCGCTTCGGCATCTCTATAACTCCTTAGGCCTTGGCCTGCGCGGCCTGGGCGCGCTCGTTCTGCAGCGTACGGATCTTCGCGATGGTGCGGCGCACCTCGCGAACGCGGGACGGCTTCTCGAGCTGGTTGGTCGCGGCCTGGAAGCGCAGGTTGAACTGCTCGCGCTTCAGCTCGCCCAGCTGCTCGGAGAGCTGGTCGTCGGTGCGGGTCCTGAGATCGTTGGTCTTCGCCATCTTATTCTTCCTCGAACAGCGATTCGCCCAGCCGGGCGACCACCCTCGTCTTGATCGGCAGCTTCTCCGCCGCGCGCTCGAAGGCGACGCGGGCGAGCGGGCCGGGGACGCCGTCGAGCTCGAACAGGATGCGGCCCGGGTGGACGCGGGCCACCCAATGCTCCGGGCTGCCCTTGCCCGAGCCCATCCGGACTTCCGCCGGCTTGGACGACACCGGAACGTCCGGGAACACCCGGATCCAGAGCCGGCCCTGACGTCGGATGTGGCGGGTGATCGCGCGGCGAGCCGCCTCGATCTGCCGCGCGGTGATCCGCTCCGGCTCCAGGGCTTTCAGGCCGAAGGCGCCGAAGTTCAGATCGGTGCCGCCCTTGGCGTTGCCGTGGATCCGGCCCTTGAACGCCTTGCGGAACTTGGTGCGTTTGGGTTGCAGCATTTCTCTTGTTCCTTAGCGCGCCGGACGGACGCCGGAGGTCTGCGCCTCCATCATCAGCCGGTCCTGGGCGAGCGGATCGTGGCCGAGAATCTCGCCCTTGAAGATCCAGACCTTGACGCCGCACACCCCGTAAGCGGTGTGGGCGGTCGCCTCGGCATAATCGACGTTGGCGCGCAAAGTGTGCAGCGGCACCCGGCCCTCACGATACCATTCGGTCCGCGCGATCTCGGCCCCGCCGAGACGGCCCGAGCAGGTGATCCGGATGCCCTCGGCGCCGAGCCGGAGCGCCGATTGCACGGCGCGCTTCATCGCGCGGCGGAAGGCGATGCGCCGCTCGAGCTGGTCGGCGACGCCCTGGGCGACGAGCTTGCTGTCGATCTCGGGCTTGCGGATCTCGACGATGTTGAGGCTGACGTCGCTCGACGTCATCGATCCAAGCTGCTTCCGCAGCTTCTCGATGTCGGCGCCCTTCTTGCCGATGATCACGCCCGGGCGCGCAGCATAGATTGAGACGCGGCAGAGCTTGGCCGGACGCTCGATCACCACCTTAGAGATCGCCGCCTGCGGGATCGTCTTCATGATGAACTGGCGGATCTTCAGATCCTCGAGCAGGAGCCGGCCATAGTCGGCGCCCTCGGCGTACCAGCGGCTGTCCCAGGTACGGTTGATCTGGAGGCGGAGCCCGATCGGGGAGGTTTTCTGACCCATGACGCTTAAGCTTCCTGCTGCTCGCGAACGACGATGCGCACGCGGCTGAACGGTTTGACGATCCGGCTCGAACGGCCGCGGGCACGCGGCGTCCAGCGCTTCATCGACAGGCTCTTGCCGACCGAAGCCTCGGCGACGACCAGGCTGTCGACGTCGAGGTTGTGGTTGTTCTCGGCATTGGCGATCGCCGAGGCGAGCACCTTCCTGACCTCGACCGCCATCGCCTTGGGCGAGAAGGAGAGGATGTTGAGCGCGTCCTCGGCCTTGCGGCCGCGGATCAGGGCGGCGACGAGGTTCAGCTTCTGGGCCGAGCCGCGGATCTGCGTGCCGACGGCCAGCGCCTCGTTGTCCGCGACCTTGCGGGGGGATGCCTGCTTGCCCATGGCTTACCTCTTGCCCTTCTTGTCGGCCGCGTGGCCGGGGAAGTAGCGGGTCGGCGCGAACTCGCCGAGTTTCATGCCCACCATGTCCTCGTTTACCGAGACCGGGATAAACTTCTTCCCGTTGTAGACATTGAAGGTGAGGCCGACGAACTGCGGCAGGATCGTCGACCGGCGCGACCAGGTCTTGATCGGGGCACGGTTCTTCGCATCCTGCGCGGCTTCCGCCTTCTTCAGCAGCGAAAGCTCGACGAACGGTCCTTTCCAGACGGAGCGGGCCATGATTACCTCTTCTTCTTGGCGTGGCGCGAACGGATGATCATCTTGTCCGTCGCCTTGTTGTTGCGGGTCCGCGCGCCCTTGGTCGGCTTGCCCCACGGAGTGACCGGGTGACGGCCGCCCGAGGTACGGCCTTCGCCGCCGCCGTGCGGGTGGTCGACCGGGTTCTTCGCGACGCCGCGGGTCAGCGGACGCTTGCCCATCCAGCGGCTGCGGCCGGCCTTGGCGTAATTCTGGTTCTGGTTGTCCGGGTTGCTGACCGCGCCGACGGTCGCCATGCAGTCCGAGCGGATATAGCGCTGCTCGCCTGAATTGAGCCTGACCATCACCATGCCGCGGTCGCGGCCGACGACCTGGACGTAAGTACCGGCGGAGCGGGCCAGCTGGCCGCCCTTGCCCGGCTTCATCTCGACATTGTGGACGATGGTGCCGACCGGCATCTGGCCCAGCTCCATCGCATTGCCCGGCTTCACGTCGACCTTGCGGCCGGCGACGATGGTGTCGCCCGGCGCGAGCCGCTGCGGCGCGATCACATAGGCCTGCTCGCCGTCCTCGTAGCGCACCAGCGCGATGAAGGCGGTGCGGTTGGGATCATATTCGAGCCGCTCGACGGTCGCGGGGACGTCCCACTTGCGCCGCTTGAAGTCGATGTAGCGGTAGCGCTGCTTATGGCCGCCGGCGATGCCGCGCGAGGTCACGTGGCCCTTGTTGTTGCGGCCGCCGGTCTTGCGCTTGCCTTCGGTCAGCGCCTTGACGGGCTTGCCCTTCCACAGCGCCGATTTGTCGACGAGGATCAGGCCGCGCTGCGACGAGGTCGTCGGATTGTATGTCTTGAGTGCCATGTTCCCGCGCCTCAGATACCGCTGGTGATGTCGATCGGGTCCTGGCCCTCGGCCAGCGTCACGATCGCCTTCTTGACGTCCGAGCGCGTGTAGGGGCGACCCTTCCAGCGCTTGGTCTTGCCCTTCTGCGTCAGCGTGTTCACGCTCGCGACCTTGCGGCCGAACAGGGCCTCGACGGCTGCCTTGATCTGCGGCTTGGTGGCCTCGTTCGCGACCTTGAAGACGACCGCGTTCTGCTCGCTGAGCAGGGTCGACTTCTCGGTGATGACCGGGGCAAGGACGACATCGTAATGGTTGATGTCGACCGGGCTGTTTTTCGCCTTAGCCATTGAAACGCGCCTCCAGCTTCTCGACCGCGGCGCGCGTCAGCACCAGCGTCTCGTGGTTCAGGATGTCGTAGACGTTGGCGCCGACGGCCGGGAGCAGGTCGATCCCGCGCAAATTGGCCGAGGCCTTGGCGAAGCCGACGCTGAGCGCGTCGCCGTCGATCACCAGCGCGTTCTTGCCGAGCTTGAGGCCGGCAAGGCGCTCGCGCACATTGCGGGTCTTCGCCTCTTCGAGGTCTAGATTCTCGACCACGAGGAGGTTGCCGTCGCGGGCCTTGCTCGACAGCGCCATCTTGAGGCCCAGCGCGCGGACCTTCTTGTTGAGCGAGGGATCGAAGTCGCGGACGCGGGGGCCGTGGGCCTTGCCGCCGCCGACGAAGATCGGGGCGCGGCGGTCGCCGTGGCGGGCGGTGCCGCCGCCCTTCTGGCGCCCGAACTTCTTGCCGGTGCGGGCGACGTCGCTGCGCTCGCGGGCGGCGCGGGCGGTGCCGCGGCGCTTCTCGAGCTGCCAGGTGACGACCCGGTGGAGGATGTCGGCGCGCGGCTCGACGCCGAACACCTCGTCGTTGAGCTCGATCTCGCCGGCGGCCTGCGCGTCGAGGGTCTGAACTTGGACCTTCATGGCTTAGCCTTCCTGGCCTTCGGGGGCTTCCGCCGGGGCGGGAGCGTCAGTGGGGGTGGCGGCGGCCTGGCGGATGCCGGCCGGATAGGGGGCGGCGTCGGGGCGGGGCGTCTTCACGGCGTCCTTGACGAGCAGCCAGCCGCCCTTGTGGCCCGGAACCGAGCCCTTGACGAAGATCAGGCCGCGCTCGACGTCGGTGCGGACGACCTCGAGGTTCTGCTGGGTGCGGTTACGGGCGCCCATATGCCCGGCCATCTTCTTGTTCTTGAACACGCGGCCCGGGTCCTGGCGGTTGCCGGTCGAGCCGTGCGAGCGGTGCGAGACCGAGACGCCGTGGGTGGCGCGAAGGCCGCCGAAGCCCCAGCGCTTCATCGCGCCGGCAAAGCCCTTGCCCTGGGTCACGCCCTGGATGTCGACCAGCTGGCCGGTGACGAAATGGTCGGCGGTGAGCTCGGTGCCGACGTCGAGCAGGGCGTCGTCGGCGACGCGGAATTCGGCAACCCGTGCCTTCGGCTCCACTTCGGCCTTGCCGAAATGGCCGCGCTGCGGCTTGGCGACGTTCTTCGCCTTGGCGGTGCCGGCGCCGAGCTGGACCGCGACATAGCCGTCGCCGTCCGCGTCCTTGCGCGCGATCACCTGGACATTGTCGAGCGCCAGGACGGTGACCGGCACGTGGCGGCCGTCCTCCTGGAACAAGCGGGTCATCCCCATTTTCTTCGCGATCACGCCGGTGCGCATGACCAAACTCCTCTGCAGAGGCCCCCGGACTGCTCCGGGGGCGTGTCAGCCCATGAAATGTGCGTGCCCCGCCTGGGCTTTTGCTCCGCCGGAAGGCGAAGCGGCGGGGACGCAGGCCGGAAGCAAGGCTCCCGCGGTATCACCCTATTTCTGCAAGCTTCCAGCCGCTCATCCTGAGTAGCCGTTGAGCTTGTCGAAACGGCGTATCGAAGGACGTCCTTCGATACGGGCCTTCGCCTTCGCTCAGTCCCTACTCAGGATGAGCGGTGGGCGAAGAAGCGCTCGCACTAGGCGAGCTTAATCTCCACATCAACACCCGCGGCCAGGTCGAGCTTCATCAGCGCGTCGACCGTCTGCGGCGTCGGCTGCACGATGTCGAGCAGCCTCTTGTACGTCCTCACCTCGAACTGCTCGCGCGACTTCTTGTCGACGTGGGGAGAGCGGTTGACGGTGAACTTCTCGATGCGCGTCGGCAGCGGAATGGGCCCGCGGATGAGAGCACCCGTACGCCGAGCGGTGTCGGCGATGTCGCCCGTGGCCTGGTCGAGCACACGATGATCGAACGCCTTCAGGCGAATGCGGATATTCTGCGTTTCCATTCCTACACCGATTGCAAAGAGCCTGCCCCTTCGGGGCGAAACGAACAAAGCCAATCCGGACCCTTGCGGCCCCGGAACGGCCAGAACTCGAAACTTTGGGCGAGCCGCCCGAATCCCTGCGGATCCGGGCGGCTGCGGGCCCTATATTACTTCGTGATCGTCGCGACAACCCCTGCGCCGACGGT
>DASVVY010000115.1:0-19177 GCA_036386335.1 Allosphingosinicella sp.
ACCACCACGAAGGGAGCGCGCGAGCGGTTGCTCCATTCGTGGAGGAGGCGCGCGGCGACTTCCTTGCCGACACCCGCGGGCCCGGTGATCAGCACCCGGCTGCCCGTGCCCGCGACCCGCTTCAGCGTCGCGCGCACCGAGTTGATCGGCACGCTCGAGCCGGTGAGCTCCGTGTCCTGGCCGATCTGAGCGCGCAGGCTGGCATTCTCGCGGCGCAGCCGGTCCGTCTCCGTGGCGCGCGCGACCAAGTGGAGGAGATGCCCGGCCTCGAACGGCTTTTCGATGAAATCGAGCGCGCCCTGGCGGATGGCGGCTACGGCGGTATCGAGATTGCCGTGGCCGGAGATCATCAGCACCGGCAAGCTGGCGTCGCGGCGCTTGATCTCCTCGAGAAGCTGCAGCCCGTCGAGCTTCGAGCCCTGCAGCCACACGTCGAGCAGGACGAGCGAGGGACGGCGGTCGGCAAGTGCCTGCAGCGCCTCGCTGCTATTCGACGCGGTGCGGGCGGCATAACCTTCGTCCTCGAGCACGCCCGAGACGAGGTCCCGGATGTCCTGTTCGTCGTCGACCACGAGGATGTCGAGAGCCATCTTTTATCCGTCCGTTGCTTGTTGCTCGGGCGGCTCTCCACCCTCCGCGGACAGCCGCCCGAGCGTTTCGGAATCGAAGACCAGCCGCACCAGGGTTCCCCCGCCAGGTGCATCATCAAACTCGATGCTGCCGAAATGTTCCTCCACGATCTTCTTGACGATGGCGAGGCCGAGGCCGGTGCCCTTCACCCGCGTCGTCACATAGGGCTCTGTGAGCCGACCCCGCTCGCCCGGCAACCCGATGCCGGTGTCGCGAACCTCGATGCAGAGGCGCGAGCCGCTGTCGGTGATCGCGACCGAGACCTCGTCGTCGCCCCCCTTCTTCCCCTCCTCCCGCTTCTGCTGGATGGCCTCCACCGCATTCTTGACGATGTTGGTCAGCGCCTGGCCGAGCTGGCGCCGGTCGCACACCAGCATCGGCGAAGGCTCGGGCGCCTGGAGGCGGAATCGGATGTCGGGATGCGCGACCTCGTGGAGGAAGAGCGCGTGGCGCGCGATCTCGGCGATCGCCTCATGGCGAAACACGGGCTTCGGCATCCGCGCGAAAGAGGAGAATTCGTCGACCATCCGGCGCAGGTCGCCGACCTGTCGGACGATCGTCCCGGTCAGCTGCTCGAAGGTGGCCGCGTCCGATCCGATCTCCTTGGCGTAGCGGCGCTGGAGACGCTCGGCGGCGAGCTGGATCGGGGTCAGCGGATTCTTGATCTCGTGCGCGATGCGCCGGGCGACGTCGGACCAGGCGGCGCGGCGCTGGTCGAGCAGCTGCTCGGTGATGTCGTCGAAGGTGAGGACGTGCCCGCCCTCCACCTTCACGCGCTTGACCGCGAGGGTGCGCGGCTCGCCGCCGGACGCGAACTGGATGATCGCCTCCCGCTCGTCGCTGTCGAGCTGCGCGTTGAGCTCGGGTGCGAGGGTGGAAAGCTTCTTCCCCACCGCCACGTCCTTGCTGGTCTTAAGCAGCGCCTCGGCCGAGCTGTTGATCAGCCGCACGTTGCGCTGCTGGTCGACGGAGATGATCCCTGCCGTGACGCCGGACAGCACGGCTTCGATGAACGCGCGGCGGCTGTCGAGCTGTTCGTTGGCCGAGACGAGGGCGCCGGTCTGCTCCTCCAGCCGCCGCGTCATGCGGTTGAACACATTGCCGAGCGTCGCGACCTCGTCGTGAAGCCGCGACGACGGGACGCGAGCACTGAGATCGCCGGCGCCGACGCGCCGGGCGGCATCGACCAGCTGCGCCACCGGCCGCACGAGGCGATCGGCGACGGCGAGCGCGACCCAGATCGAAAGGCCGACGATGAGCAGCGACACCAGGAGCAGGGCCGCGTTGAATCGGAACTGCAGGGTCCGCGCCCGATCGAGGGTCTTCGAATAAGCGCTGGCGGCCTTGCGCGCCTCGTCCATCGAGGCGATCGCCGCGACGTTCACCGCCCGTGCGCCGTAGAGGTAGACCGGCGCTGTCGGATCGAGCCGCACCGCGCCCTCGACCCGGTCGTGCGTCTTCAGCACCACCTTCGCCTCGCCGGCCTTCAATGCCTTGAGCTCGTCGGGCGTGAAGCGCTTGTCGAGCGGCCGGTCGTAGAGGTTTACTCCGATCTGGAGCTGGATCTCGTTGCGGTTGTTGATCGTCAGGATCGCCGCTTCGGTCAGCTGTCGGGCCGCCGTCTGATACCAGAATTCGTCCTCGAAGGTCTTGCTGTCGATGCCGTAGCGGTTGATCCGGTCGACCATGTCGCCGCCCATCGCCTGCAGGTCGAGCCGGATCCGCTCCCGGTGCTCCTGCTCATAGACCTGGGCGACCTTCTCCGAACTCGAGAGCACGGTGCGCGCCTTGTCCGAGAACCAGAATTCCATGCCGTTCTGGAAGAGCAAGGAGGCGAAGATCACCACCATCAGCGTCGGCACGCTGGCAATGGCGGAGAAGACGGCCACCAGGCGGACGTGCAGCCGCCCCCTCCCCCCCACCGGCGAGGCGGCCGCGCGGCGCATGGCGACGCGGCGGGCGACCAGCACCATCAAGGCCATTGCCGGGACGAGGTTCGCGACCAGCAGGCCCGCGACGGTGGGCGGGCTCAGCAATGTCTCCGGGCGCCCCTGCCCCGTGACGATGAAGTAGCTGGCGACGGCGACCGCGATCAGCGCCAGCACCGTCAGCAACTCGACGAACGGCACCACCCGGCTGCGGTAGAGCACGATCGAGAGCCGCCGACGCCAGCGCGGCCGCGTCTCGAACCGGATGGGTGTCTCAGCGTTCACCGTGCGGCGCTACCACAAGAATGTGGCAAAAAGAACACAGTTTGTGGGCGACCTCCCAGCGGCCGGACGCGCTTCCCGCTCAGGCCGCCGCCCTCGTCAGCCAGGGGGAATAGAAGCCGTGGAGCATGGCGAGCGCCCGCTCCGGGTCCGCCTCCTTGTTGAAGCTGTTGCGGAACTCGGCCGAGCCGTGGAGCCCCTTGGTGTACCAGCCGATATGCTTGCGGGCGATGTTGACGCCATTCTCGCGGCCATAGAGCGAGAGCATGCCGCGATATTGCTCGACGATGACGGCGAACTGCTCGTCGAGGCTCGGGTCCGGCAGCCGCTCGCCGGTCGCGAGCCAGTGCATCACCTGGCCGAGCAGCCACGGCTTGCCGTAGGCGCCGCGGCCGATCATCACGCCATCGGCGCCCGACCGGGCGAGCGCGGTCTCGACGTCCTCGATGGAGCAGATGTCGCCGTTGACGATCACCGGCAGGCTCACAGCCTCCTTCACCCGGCGCACGAACGCCCAGTCGGCCTCGCCCTTGTACATCTGGTTGCGGGTGCGGCCGTGGACGGTGATCATCCTGACGCCGAGGCCTTCCGCGATGCGCGCCAGCTCGGGCGCGTTGAGCGAGCCGTGGTCCCAGCCCATGCGCATCTTGAGCGTGACCGGAACCTTCACGGCTTTAACCGTTGAATCGATGATATCCGCAGCGAGCTTCAGGTCGCGCATTAGCGCGGAGCCCGCTTCGCCGTTGACGATCTTCTTCACCGGGCAGCCCATGTTGATGTCGATGATCGCAGCGCCGCGATCCTCGTTGAGCTTCGCCGCCTCCGCCATCTCGCGGGGCGTGCAGCCGGCGAGCTGCATCGACACCGGCTCCTCCACCGGGTCCCACGCCGCCTTCTGGAGCGACTGGCGCGTCTCGCGGATCATCGCCTGGCTGGCGATCATCTCGGTCACCGTCAGCCCCGCGCCGTAGCGTTTGACCAGCTTGCGGAACGGCCGGTCGGTGACGCCGGTCATCGGCGCCAGGATGACCGGCGCTTCGATCCCGACCGGACCGACGGAGATGGCGGACAGCTTCTGCATGGGAGGCGTGGAGATAGGGGCAAAGCCGCTGGCGGGCAAGTTCGCGCTCGGCTAGGGCGGCCTCATGACGGCGAAGGGCAAGACGGTCGCGCTGCTGGTGGCCGCTGGGAGCGGCAGCCGCGCCGGGAGCGACTTGCCCAAGCAATATCGGCAGATCGGTGGCAAGGCAGTGGTCGCGCACGCCGTCGACCATCTTGCGCATCCGTCGATCGACGAGGTTCGGGTGGTGATCGGCGGCCACCAGGAGGCGCTCTACGCGGAGGCGATCGGCACGCGCCCCCTCCCCCCGCCCATCGTCGGCGGCGCCCACCGTCGGCAGTCGGTCCGCAACGGCCTTGAAGCCATCGCGGCGGAGGGCGGCGCGGCGCGCATCCTCATCCACGACGCGGCGCGGCCGTTCCTCCCTACAGCGGTCGTCGATCGCCTCATTGCGGCGCTGGACGAGGCCGGAGCGGCCGTGCCGGTGCTGCCGGTTGTCGACACGCTGGCGAGGGTCGGTCCGGCCCTGGGTGAGACGGTGCCTCGGGAGGGACTGGGCCGCGTGCAGACGCCGCAGGCTTTCGGCTTCGACGCGATCCTCGCCGCCCACGAAGCCTGGCTGGGCGAGGCGAGCGACGATGCGCAGGTCGCACGAGCCGCCGGCCTGACGGTCGCCACCGTGGCTGGAGATCCGATGCTGGAGAAACTGACCTACGAGGAGGATTTCCGGCGGGCGGAGGAACGGCTCGCAGTCCGCCTCGTGAGCCGAACCGGCTTCGGCTTCGACGTCCACGCCTTCGCGCCCGGAGACGCGCTGTGGCTTGGCGGTATACGCATTCCGCACGAGCGCGGCCTCGCCGGCCACAGCGACGCCGACGTCGCTCTCCATGCCCTCGTCGACGCAATCCTCGGAGCCATAGCCGAGGGAGACATCGGGCGGCACTTCCCACCTACCGACCCGCAGTGGCGCGGTGCCGCCTCCTCCCGCTTCGTCGACCATGCCCGCGCGCTGGTCGAGGAGAAAGGCGGCCGGATCGACCACGTCGACGTGACGATCGTCTGCGAGGCGCCCAGGATCGGCCCCTATCGGGAGGCGATGCGGGAGCGGATCGCGCGCTTGTTGCGGCTCCCGGCGGGCAGGGTTAGCATCAAGGCGACGACCACCGAGCGGCTGGGCTTCACCGGGCGCGGCGAGGGCATAGCGGCGCAGGCCGTGGCCACGGTCCGGCTGCCGGAGGAGCTATGAGGGAGTATCGCGACTTCTGCCTTCCCGATGAGCTGCTCGAGGCGGCGCGCAAGGTGGTGGAGGCGAACCGGGCGGCGGGACGCAGGCTGGCGGTCGCGGAAAGCTGCACCGGCGGCCTCGTCGCGGCCGCGCTGACCGAGATGCCCGGCTCGTCGGACGTGCTGGAGGGCGGCTTCGTCACCTACTCGAACGCGATGAAGGAGGCGGTGCTCGGCGTCAGCGAGGACGTGCTGGAGACGTTCGGCGCGGTCTCGGTCGCGACGGCCTGGGCGATGGCGCAAGGCGCTCTCGCCCGCACCGGCGCCGACACCGCCGTCGCCATCACCGGCGTCGCCGGACCCGGAGGCGGGACGGAGAGGAAGCCGGTGGGGACGGTGATCTTCGCCCGGGCGCGCCGCGGCGCGAACCCGAAGGAGATCGTCGCCGACACGAAGGAGTTCGGCGACCTCGGCCGCGGCGGCGTGCGGCTTCAGGCGGCGCTCTGCGCGCTCGACCTGCTCATGCCCGTTTCGGAGGCCGGCTCGCCGTAAAGCTCGCGCGCTCGGTCCTCGAACGCCCCGATCATCCGCCGCAGCGCCCGGTCGAACATCTGACCCGCGAGGCTCTCGAAGATGCGCGACTTGAACGCGAAGTCGACGCAGAAGCCGACCTTCGTGCCGCCGTCCGGGTGCGGCTCGAACGTCCAGCTGTTGTGGAGGTATTTGAGCGGCCCCTCGATGTAATCGACGACGATCTTGCGTGGCCGCTCCTTGGTCACTCGCGAGGCGAACGTCTCCTTGAGCGACTTGAAGCCGACGACCAGGTCGGCGATCATCAGGGTCTCGCTGTCCGAGCGGACCCGCGTCGCCGCCACCCAGGGGAGGAACTCCTGGTAGCGCTTCACGTCCGCGACGAGATCGAACAGCTGCTCGGGCGTGTAGGGGAAGTGGCGGGTTTCGGTGTGGCGCGGCATCGCGCCCTCAACGCGCGGGCGCGAGCTTTGCTTCGCGCGCCGCCTTCATCCTCGCGAAGTCGTCGCCGGCATGGTAGCTCGACCGGGTGAGCGGGCTCGCTGCCACCAGCAGGAAGCCTTTCGCCCGCGCGATCGCGGCATAGGCCTTGAATGCGGGCGGTGTGACGAACTCCTCGACCTTCACATGGCGCGGGGTCGGCTGCAGGTACTGCCCCATGGTGAGGAAATCGACGTCGGCCGAGCGCATGTCGTCCATCACCTGGTGGACTTCGAGCCGCTGCTCGCCGAGCCCGACCATGACGCCCGACTTGGTGAAGATGGTCGGATCGTGGCGCTTGACGCTCTCCAGGAGCCGCAGCGAGGCGTAGTAGCGGGCGCCCGGCCGCACCGTCGGGTAGAGCCGCGGCACCGTCTCGAGATTGTGGTTGTAGACGTCGGGGCGGGCGGCGACGATCGCCTCCACCGCGGCCTCCGGCTTGTTGCGGAAGTCCGGCGTCAGGATCTCGATCGTCGTCGAGGGCGTGTTGCGACGCAGCGCCTGGATCACCTTGACGAACTGCCCCGCCCCGCCGTCCGCTAGATCGTCCCGGTCGACGGAGGTGACGACGATATGCTCGAGCCCGAGTTCCGCCGCCGCGACGGCGACATGCTCCGGCTCCAGCGGGTCGACCGGGCGCGGCATGCCCGTCTTGACGTTGCAAAAGGCACAGGCCCGGGTGCAGGTGTCGCCGAGGATCATCACCGTCGCGTGCTTCTTTGTCCAGCACTCGCCGATGTTCGGGCAGGCCGCCTCCTCGCAGACGGTTGCGAGGTTGAGGCTGCGCATCAGCTTTTTCGTCTCGGCGAAGCCGACGCTGGTCGGCGCCTTGACGCGGATCCAGTCGGGCTTGCGCTGCTTGGGCGGGACGATCGTCGCGGCGGCTTCGGTCATGCGCGCCAGATAGCGACTGGGCCGCGGTCTTGCCACCCCTGCCCTTCTCCCGCTAGCGGGGCGACATGCCCGGATTCCAGCGCCTCCTCGACGGCTACCGCCGCTTCCGCAACAGCGGCTGGTCGCGCGAGCGGGAGCGCTGGTCGGACCTGGCCGAAGGGCAGAACCCGGAAGTGATGGTGATCGCCTGCTCGGACAGCCGGGTCGACCCCGCCACCATCTTCGACGCCAATCCCGGAGAGATGTTCGTCGTGCGCAACGTCGCCGCCCTCGTCCCGCCCTACCAGCCGGACAGCAATTATCACGGCGTCTCGGCGGCGCTCGAATTCGCCGTCACCCAGCTCCAGGTCCGCGAGATCGTGGTGATGGGCCACGGCTTCTGCGGCGGCTGCGCGGCGGCCCTGACCCGCCAGTTCGACGACGCCCGCGGCGGCGAGGGCCATTTCATCGCCCACTGGATCGATCTCCTCGACGAAGCCCGCGACCATGTCCTCGCCCACCACCATAGCGACCTCGAGCGTGCCGCCTTCCAGGAGATGGAGATGGCGGGGGTCAAGGTCTCGCTGCGCAACCTGCGCACCTTCCCCTGGGTTCGGGAGCGGGAGGAGGATGGGTTGCTGCGGCTGCGCGGAGCCTTCTTCGCCATCTCCGACGGCATCCTCCACCTGCTCGACGAAGCGACAGGCGAGTTCGCCCCGGTCGCATAAGTCTTGCCTCCCCGGCACCAGCCGTCATGCTCGCCGTTTCACGAAGGGGGAGCGGCGAAATGTGGGCAACGACAGCCACAGCATTGCTCTTCGCCCTCGTCGCCGCGCCAGTCGCGGCTGCGGACCTCCCTCCCCAGGCGGAGAAGCGCATCTGCCGCGCGGCCGCCGCCCAGCTTGGCAGCAAGATCAAGCGCCGCAAGGACTGCCGCACCGCGGCCCAGTGGGAGGAAGCCGATGCCGCCCGCCGCGCCGCTCCCCTGACGGTCAAGGCCCCGCAACCCGAAGCCTGGGAAAGAACCCGCCCGCAATAGCCGCCCGTCGGTCAGCGTCGCCCGGCGACGGTGCGGTGCGACCCATAGAGGAGGTAGATGGCGAGCCCGACGACCTGCGCGGCCAGGAACCAGAGCTGCGTCGTGCGGGGGAGGCTGTAGAAGAGATAGAGGCAGCCGAGGATGCCGATCAGCCCCGTCACCCACGGCAGCGGCGTCCGGAATCTCCGCGGTGCGTCCGGCGCGCGCCGGCGCATGATCAGCATGCAGACGCAGACGGCGATGAAAGCGGTGAGCGTCCCGGCATTGGCGAGCGCGGCGAGCTCGTCCAGCGGAACCAGGCCAGCCAGCACTGCGACGGTTACCGCGGTGAAGATGGTGATCCGCACCGGGGAGCCCCGCCCGGACACCGTGGCGAGCGAGCGCGGCAGAAGGCCATCCCGGGCCATGACGAAGAAGATGCGGCTCTGCCCGTAGAAGAATGCGAGGATCACCGTCGGCATTGCGATCACGGCCGATCCGGCGAGGAACCGCGCCGCCCACGGTTTGTCCAGCTCTCGCAGGATCAGCGCGAGAGGCTCCGGGCTGTTGGCGAAGCGGGTGTAGGCGATCGCGCCCACCGCGGCGGCGGCGACGGCGATGTAGATGAGGACGCAGATCAGCATCGATCCCACGATGCCGATCGACAAATCGCGGCCGGGATTCTTCGCCTCCTCGGCGGCCGTCGCTATGGCATCGAAGCCGTAGAAGGCGAAGAAGATGATCGCCGCCGCCGCCATGACGCCGCGTTCCGCCCCTGCCGGCCCGCTCTTCGGAAAGCCGTAAGGCATGAACGGCTCGAAATTGTCCGGGTTGAAGTAGGGCAGAGCGACGGCGACGAAGACCACTAGCGCGATCAGCTTCACGATCACCAGCAACGCATTTGCGGTGGCGCTCTCGCGAATGCCGAAAATGAGCAGCCCCGCGATGACCGCGATGATGAAGATCGCCGGGAGGTTGACGATGCCGCCGGCATGCGGCCCCTGGGCCAGCGCCAGCGGGAAGCCGATCGCCTCGTGGAGGAGCGGCGCCGCGTATCCGGACCAGCCGACGGCCACGGCGCTCACTACCAGCGAATATTCAAGGATCAGCGCCCATCCGACGATCCAGGCTACCAGCTCTCCGATGACGACGTAGGAGTAGGTGTAGGCGCTTCCGGACGCGGGGATCATCGTCGCCATCTCGGCATAAGCGAGCGCTGCGGCCGCACAGATCAACCCGGCAATTGCGAAGGAGAGGAGGACCGACGGACCCGCCTTGTCGGCGCCGACTCCGATCAGGACGAGAATGCCGGTGCCGACGATCGCGCCGACGCCGAGGGCGACGAGGTGGGGCCAGCCGAGGCTGCGTTTCAGGCGGTGCTCGGGGGCGAGGTCCTCGTCCGCAACGACCGTCTTGCGCGCTGTCCAGTTCGCCACTTCGCTCCCTCCCCTTGTTGCGATCCCGTGATAAGCGAGGCCGGGGCCGGAGCCTAGCGGGTTCAATCGCCTGCCGCCGCGGCCTGGATGCGCCGGAGGGCCTCCCGCATCGCCACGTGGAAATCCGGCTGCTGGTAGATGTCGTTGTGGCCGGCGCCGGGGATCGTCCGGTCGAAGACGAGGTTCGGGACCGCATGGCGAAGCGCGTCTGTCCGGCGCCGCGGGATCAGCATGTCGTTGGCCGCGGCAACGATCGCGATCGGCACGGCGGAGTGGCGCAACGCCTCCGCCGGTTCCATCCGGTGCCGGAAGAGCAGCCGAACCGGGATCCACGGATAGTGGCCGGCGGCGACGCGCCAGAGCGAATCGAACGGAGTCACCAGGATCGCTCCCGCGACCGGACGGTGCGCTGCGACATGAGCGGCGACGCCGGTGCCGATGCTGAGTCCAACCGTAACCACCCGCCTCGGTTTCAGCTCCCGCACGACGGTGTCGTGGACCAGCAGCGAATCCTCGAGCAGGGCAGCGGCCCCGGGCGTGCCGGTGCTCGGCGCGTAGCCGCGATAGTGGAAGGCGACGATCTCGGCCTGCGGATAGAGGTCGTGGAGATAAGCGGCCGCGGCTTCCGCGTTCCAGGCGTTGCCGCCGAAGCCGAGAATCAGGGGTGCGGAGGACGGCGCCGCGGCCGGCATGTGGATGCCCTGCAGCCGGTGCCCGTCAGGGGTTTGTACGGTGAGCCGCTGCGCGCCCGCCGGCACAGCGCCCGCGCCGCCGGCCATCCCGGCCGGGAACAGCATTCGTCCCTGCAGGAGGAAGAGGGCGAGGAGGATGGCGAGGTAGAGCCCGCCCAAGACGACGAGCAGGATCACGGCCCAGCGCCGCGCGCGGCGGAGCAGCCTAGCGGCCGCAAGCCTTCTCCAGCACCGGCTCGACCGCGTCGAGGGTGAAGGGCTTGGAGAGGACCGGCGCCTGCGCGTGCTGCGCCGGCGGCGGCTCGATATGGCCGCCGGTGGCGAGAATATAGGGTATGCCCTTCTGGGCCAGGAGGTCGGCGACCGGCCAGACCTGCTCGCCATTCAGGTGGACGTCGACGATCGCGACGTCGAACCCGCCCTGCTCGACGCGGGTCAGCGCGCCCGCGACGCTGTCGCAGGTGCCGGCGACCTCATGGCCGAGCGATTCGAGGAAGTCCTCGAGCATCATCGCGATGAGGGACTCGTCTTCGACGATCAGGACGGAACGGGAGGCGGTCACGGCGTCCGCTTAGTGCCTGAGAATTGTTTGCGAAACAGTTATTTCGCCGGGGCTCGCCCCGGGGCGGGCGGCGCTACTTGGCCGCGAGCGCATCGCGCGTCGCCTCCGCCAGCTTCTGCACCGAGAATGGCTTGGCGAGGAACGCGACGTTGTCGAGATCGATCGACTGGCGGAGCTGCTCCTCCGCATAGCCGGAAATGAACAGGATCGGCAGCTCGGGGTGGAGCTTGCGGGCCTCGCGCGCGGTGGTGGGGCCGTCCATCGTCGGCATCACCACGTCCGAGATCATCAGGTCGACGCCCTCGCGGCCGAGTACCTCCAGCGCCGCCTCGCCATTCTCCGCGAGCAGCACGGTGTAGCCGTGGCGGGTGAGCGCACGCTCCGCCACGGCCCGCACAGTCGCCTCGTCCTCGACGAGGAGGACGGTGCCGCTGCCCCACAGCTCCCCCGCTTTCTCTTTCACCCTCTTGGCGGGCGCGGCCGCCTCGGCGCGGTGGACGGGGAGGTAGATGACGAAGCTCGTCCCCTGCCCCTCCTGCGATTCGGCGAAGATGAAGCCGCCCGATTGCTTGACGATGCCGTAGACGGTCGAGAGGCCCAGGCCCGTCCCCTTCCCCACCTCCTTGGTGGTGAAGAAGGGCTCGAAGATCTTGGGCAGTAGGTGCTGGGGTATGCCGGTGCCGGTGTCGGTAACGCGGAGCGCGGTATAGTCGGCGATGGGCAGGATCTCGCTGCCCATCCGGCGCACGTCGTCGGCGGTCACAGAATAGGTCTGGATGGTGAGGGTGCCGCCGCCGACCGCGTCTTTGGCGATCATCGCGTCCCGCGCGTTGACGGCGAGGTTGACGATCACCTGCTCCAGCTGCCCCGGATCCGCGCGCACTGCCCCGAGGCCGCGGCCGTGCTTCACCTGAAGCTTCACCTTCTCACCGAGCAGGCGCTTCAGCAGCGTGGACACCTCGGAGATGACGTCCGGTAGCTGGAGCACCTGCGGGCGCAGCGTCTGCTGCCTGGAGAAGGCGAGGAGCTGGCGCGTCAGGCTCGCCGCCCGGTTGGAGTTGGAGCGGATCTGCTGGATGTCGTCATAGTCGCTGTCGCCCGGCGTGTGGCGCATCAGCATCAGGTCGCAATGGCCGATGATCGCGGTGAGGATGTTGTTGAAATCGTGCGCCACGCCGCCGGCGAGCTGGCCGACTGCCTGCATCTTCGTCGCCTGCGCCACCTGGCGCTTCAGCCGATCCTCCTCACTGTTGTCCTTGAGCGAGAGGAGGACGGCCGCCTCGCCAAGTGCGCGGGCGCCGGCGATGGTCATCGCCACCGGCTCCTCGGGCTTCGAGCGTAGCCGTACCGCGATGTCCCCCGACATGGCGGCGCCGCGGGCGAAGCGGCGCACCGAATCCGAAACCGCTGCCTTGTCCTCGTCCACCACGAGGTCGCCGGGCCAGGTGGGGGTAGTGTTGGGCGAGAGAGCGGCGGCGCGGCGGAAGGCGCCGTTCAGATAGAGGAAGCGGCCGTCCCGGTCGGCAATGGCGAGGCCGAGAGGGAGTATCTCGAGCAGGCTGTTGAGGTTGGCGCCGCCGCCCTCGGCCGCGAAGCCGCCGCCGAAATCGTCGAGCAGCAGGAAGAGGCTGATCGCGCCCTCCCCCTCCGCGAGAGGCACCTGGACGACGCGGAGCGCGCCCGCGTCGGCGCCTTCGCGGGTGAAATGGATCTGGCCGCTCTCGCCGACCGCGAGCAGTTCGACCAGCGGCGTCCCCACGAGGTCGCCTTCGAGCGTTCCCCCGGCGCGGACTCGGAAGGCGGCGTTGGCCTCGACAACCCGCCCCTCAGGGCTCGCGACCACGGCCATGACGCCGGCGCCGCCGAGCCGCTCGCCGAAGCCGCCGCCGGTGAAGCGCCGCGCGTCGGTGGCAGGGTCTGCCTTCTTCGGCGCGGTGAAGCGCCAGAGGAGGTGGGCCTCGCCCGAGCCGGCGGGGCGCACCTCGAGATCGAGCGCCCTCGGTTCCGAGAGGCTGGCGCGCGCGACCCCGTCGCGATGCGCGGCCGCGGCGAGGCCGGGCACCTCGCGTCCGAAGTCGGCGGGCGAGCGGGCGCCGAAGCTTTGCTCGTAGGCGGCATTCGCGCCCTGCAGGACCCCGGACGCGTCGGTGAGCGCCACCGGTTCGGCGCAGGCGTCGAGGACGGCGTGGACGAGGCTTTGGTCCGTCCGCGGCGCGGCCGCGGCCTCACGCCCGGCGTTTCCCTCGCGGCGGAGCAGGAGCGCCGTGCCCACCACCGCGGCTCCCGCCACGAAGGCGGCGGCGAAGACCAGGTCGCGCAGCACCCACAACAGCAAGGCGGCCGAGAGGCCGGCGGCGGCGAGGACGATCGCGATGCGGCCGGCGGCATTGGGTTGGACGGGGGCGGAGGAGGCCATGGTCGGTGGATAGCAGCGTCGCGAGCGCGATCAATCGCGGGCGCGGGCTCGCACCCCCCGGCGCCGCCACTTGCGGCCCTGCGACCAGCGCCAGATCCAGATCGAGACGAAGTAGCCCACGATCGCCGAGCCGGCGGCGATGATGAAGAGGCCCGAGACGAGCGCCGGCGCCGCGTCCGAGAAGAGCCAGCGGAACCAGGCGCCCACCCCTGCCCCGCTCGTCCGCAGAGCGTTGAATGCCGCAATGTCGGCATGAAACCCGAGGCTGTTCCCGACCTCGATCGAGGCGAGCAGGATGAAAGGCGTCGTGGCCGGATTGCTGAGGAAGGTCATGAACACCGCGATGGGAATGTTCCCGCGCACCGGCACCGCCATCAGCGCGGCGCCGACGATCTGAAGGCCCGGGATCATCAGGAAGATGCCGACCAGCAGCCCGACCGCCACCCCGCGCGGCACGGAGCGGCGGGTGAAGCGCCACAATGCGCTATGGAGGATTCGCTCCCCGAACGGCTTGATCCAGCGGCTCTGGGCAAGATCCTCGCGACGCGGCAATTTGCTCGCGATCCAGCGGGCGAGCCAGTCCTTGTCAGCCATGCTGGCGCAGCAGCCGGCCCTGCTCCCTTTTCCAGTCCTTTTCCCGCTCGTGCTCGCGCTTGTCGTGCGCCTTGCGGCCGCGGGCGATGGCGAGCTCGACCTTAGCCCGGCCGCGTGAGTTGAAGTAGACGGAGAGCGGGACGAGGGTCATCCCCTGCCGCGCCACGGCGCCGAACAATTTGTTGATCTCGCGGGCGTGAAGGAGGAGCTTTCTCGGGCGCTTCGGCTCATGGTTGAAGCGGTTGCCGTGGCTGAATTCGGGGACGTTGGCGTTTACCAGCCAGACCTCGCCCTCCTTCACCTCGGCGTAGCTCTCGGCGATCGATCCTTCGCCGAACCGCAACGACTTCACCTCGGTGCCGGTGAGCGCGATCCCCGCCTCCATCACATCCTCGATCGCATAGTCGAAGCGCGCGCGCCGGTTCTCGGCGACGACCTTCTTCTTGTCGAACGTGGCGGGGCGGGGGCGCACCATCAGACGAGGCCCGCATGCTCCAGCGCCGCGTCGATCGCGCGGCGGCTCGCCTCGGAGGGCGGCGTCATCGGCAGGCGCATGTCGGGGGGAACCTCTGGGCGGACCTGGTTCAGCGCATATTTGACGGGCCCCGGCGACGCGTCGCTGAACAGCGCTTTGTGGAGCGGGAACAGGCGGTCCTGGAGCGCGAGCGCGCCGTGGAGGTCGCCGGAGAGCCAGGCATTGTGGAAGTCGGCGCAGAGGCGCGGGGCAACGTTGGCGGTGACCGAGATCGTCCCGACGCCGCCCATGGCGAGGAAGCCGAGGCTCATGTCGTCATTGCCGGAGAGCTGGACGAAGTCGGGCCCGCAGAGGCGCCGGTGGGCGCTGACCCGGCTGAGGTCGCCGCTCGCGTCCTTAATCGCCACCACCCTGGGGATCTCAGCGATGCGAGCCAGCGTCTCGGGCAGGATATCGGTCACGGTGCGGCCGGGGACGTTGTAGACGACGATGGGCAGCGACGAGGCTTCGGCAAGCGCCGTGAAGTGGGCGAGTAGGCCCTCCTGGCTCGGGCGATTGTAATAGGGGAGGACGACGAGCGCGGCGTCGGCGCCCGAGGCTTCGGCGGCGCGCATGTTGCGGATCGCGGAGCGGGTGTCGTTGGAGCCGCAACCGGCGATGACCGGGACGCGTCCGGCGGCCTGGTCGACGCACACTTCGACGACTCGGTAGTGCTCCTCGGCCGCGAGGGTGGCTGATTCGCCGGTGGTGCCGACGGGTACAAGGCCATGACTTCCTTCGCCAATCTGCCACTCGACGAGATCCCGAAAGACATCCTCGGCAAACGCTTCGTCGCGAAACGGCGTCACCAGAGCCGGGATTGACCCGCGGAACATCTCATACCTCCTTCACCTGGAGCCGCGGACCGGACATGATGGGTCCGGGCGGCCGTTCATGGCCTGATAAGGAGGGGGTAGGCATACGTCCAGCATGCAGAAAAAAGCGTTCATGTTGAGCCTGTTAGGCGTATCGGCAGCCTCAGTTGCGGCGGTTGCGACCGCGGATCGGACCGTGGGCGTGTCGGCGGTGCTGCCGGGAGGGGTTCAGGCCGCCTCCCAACCCGTGCCCGCGCCGCCCCAAGCCGCGCCCGCTTATGTGCGCGTGTCGCCGGCGATCAGCAGCGCGCTCGCCCAGTGGAACAGTCTGCGCCAGAGCGACGGCTTCACCTTCTCCTCCTACGCCTCCTTCCTGCTCGCCCATCGCGGCTGGCCGGGCGAGGCGGCCATGCGCCGATCCGCGGAGCGGGCGATCGACCCCGCGACGAGCGCGCCGAGTCAGGTCGTCGCCTTCTTCCGCGCCTATCCGCCGCTGACGCCGGCCGGCCATGCCCGCCACGCCTTTGCGCTCCTCGCCACCGGCCAGGGTGAGGCCGCCCGCACCGCCGCGCGCACCGCCTGGGCCGCCGGCGTGATGCCGCGGCCCGACGAGGACCGCCTGCTCACCCAATTCGGCTCGACCTTCTCCCCCGCGGACCACGACCAGCGAATGGACGTTCTCCTCGCCAACCGCGACCTGCAGAGCGCGCAGCGCATGCTGCCGCTCGTCTCGCTCGCCCAGCGGCCGCTGTTCGAGGCGCGGATCGCGCTCCAGACCAACGCGCCCGACGCAGCCGGACGGCTGGCGGCCGCGGGCGCCACCGACAGCCATGCCGGCGTGCTGATGGATCGGGTGAACTGGCTCCGCTCCGGCGGCCAGGCGCTCGCGGCCCGTCAGCTGCTCGCCACCCCGCGGCGGCTGACCGCGCGCCCCGCCAATCCCGAGACCTGGCTCGAGACGCTGCTGTCGGTCGCGAAGAGCGCCGCGGCGGACGCGCAGTGGAGCACCGCCTACGGCATTGCCTCGCAGATCGACGAGACCTACGCCCCGGGCACCGACGTCAGCGCCCGCCCCTACAAGGAGCGGGACGCTTATACGAGCCTCGCCTGGATGGCCGGCGACGCCGCGCTGAACAAGCTCGGCCGCCCTGCCGACGCCGCTCGGATGTTCGAGCGATATGCCCGCGCCGCCCGTTCGCCGCAGACGCGGGCCAAGGGCTTCTACTGGGCCTCCCGCGCCGCGGCCGCCGCCGGGCAGACGGCGCAGTCCAGCACCTGGATAGAGGAAGCGGCGGCGAGCCCGGACCAATATTACGGGCAGCTCGCGCTCGACAAGCTCGGCCGCCAGGTGACGCCGCCGATCGCCCCGATGGGGGCCCCTGCCCCGGCCGAGCGCTCCGCCTTCGAGGCGCGCCCGCTTGTCCAGGCGATCCGTGCCCTCGGCGACATGGGCCGGTGGAGCGACCAGTCGCTCTTCATCCGCGCCCTTGCCGAGCAGCTCGAGAGCGACTCCGACCGGGCGCTCGCCGGCGCCTTTGGCCGCACCATCGGCCGGCCCGACCTCGGCGTCTGGGCCGCGCGCGAGGCGCGCAACAAGGGCGCGAGCTTCTACCAGCCCGCCGCCTTCCCCGAGGTGCAGCTGCCGAGCGCCTATCAGCATCGCTGGAGCCTCGCCCACGGCATCACCCGGCAGGAGAGCTCGTTCGACCGGGCAGCGGTCAGCCACGCCGGCGCCCGCGGGCTGATGCAGCTGATGCCCGGCACCGCGCGGGAAACGGCGGGTCGGGTGGGCATGCCCTACGATTTCGGGCGGCTGACCAACGACCCGAGCTACAACATCATGCTCGGCACCAGCTACTTCTCGACCCTGCTGACCCAGTGGGACGGCAACGTGCCCCTGGCTGTCGCCAGCTACAATGCCGGCGCGGGCAACGTCCGAAAGTGGATCGCGCAGAACGGCGACCCGCGCGCGGGCGTGGACATCGTCCGCTGGATCGAGGCGATCCCCTTCTCCGAGACTCGCAACTATGTCCAGCGCGTGCTCGAGAATGCGGTCGTCTACGACGCCATCCGCGCCCAGCGCAGCGGCGGCGGCGCCGGCAACCGTCTTTCCTACTATCTGGGGAAGGCCGGCCCGGGCTAGGATCCGCCGATGGCGGACCGGCCCAACTACATCACGCCTGCCGGCTACCGGCGGCTGCGCGAGGAATATGAGGCGCTGTTCGGCACCGAACGGCCGAAGCTGGTCGAGACGATCAGCTGGGCCGCCGCGAACGGCGACCGCTCCGAGAATGGCGACTACATCTACGGCCGCAAGCGCCTGCGCGAGATCGACCGGCGGATCGGCTGGCTCTCCAAGCGGATGAAGGACGCCAGGGTGGTCGATCCGGCTCACCAGCCGGAGCGGGGCAAGGTCTTCTTCGGCGCGACGGTGACCCTGGTGGACGAGGACGATCGGGAGCGGATCGTAACGCTGGTCGGCGAGGACGAGACCGACGCGTCGGCCGGGCGGATCAGCTGGACCTCACCAATCGGACGCGCGATCCGTGGCGCGGCGGTCGGCGACCTGCGGCGCGTCGCCCTCCCCGCGGGCGAGCGGGAGCTCGAGGTCGTGGCGATCGCCTATCCGGAGCGTCAGTAGCGGCGCCGGAACGCGTGGCCGCCGGCGACCAGCGCGGCGCGAACCTCGCGGTCAGTGAGGCAGCGGTCGCGGTTGGTATCGGCGTGAACGCGGAACCAGACATTGGCGCGGTCGGCCGTCTCGGCGGTGAGGCGGCGGTCGTCGTCGTCGTCGAACATGTCGCGGACCAGGCGCTGGCCCTCGCGCGTGCAGGCGAGCCAGGGATCGAGGAGGTCTCCGCCCGATCCTTCGAAGAAGCCGCAATCGTTGCCCCGGCGGTCGTAATCGTCACCCATATAGCGATAGCCGCCGTAGCTGCGGCCCGGCTCATCGTAGTAAGTCTGGCACGCCGCTATGCTCAAAGCGGCGGTGAAGAGCGCCCCGATGGCAGCATGACGCATCGCCGATCTCCCGCCTCTGGTTGGAGCCGAGACAACAGAAAAGCGCAGATATAGTTGCGTCGTTACGGATGGTTAACCATCTTTCCCGAACGCCTGCCGCGCCAGCCCCTCCACCTCCGCGCTCGCCGCCGGCGCTTTCATCGGTACGGCGCCTTCGAGCGCCTCGGCGACCGCGGTAAGGGCCGCGATGCGCGCGGCCTTCTTGTTGTTGCCGTCGATCGCGCGCCACGGCGCCCAGCGCGTATCGGTCCGCTCGAACATTTCGGCGTAAGCGGCGAGATAGTCGTCACGGCGGGCACGGTTGCGGAAGTCCTCGGCGGTGACCTTCCAGCGCTTCCAGGGATGGTCGAGCCGCGCCCGCAGCCGCGCGTCCTGCGTCTCTTGGGTGACGTGGAAGAAGAGCTTGACGATGGCGGTGCCGTCGAAGGTCTGCTGCGCCTCGAACTCGTTGATCTCGTCATAGCCGCGCCGCCATTCGTGCTCCGGCGTCAGCTGCTCCACCCGTTCGACCAGCACGCGGCCGTACCAGCTGCGGTCGAAGATCGCGATCTCACCGGCGGCGGGCAGCTTGTTCCAGAAGCGCCAGAGGAAGTGCCGCGCTTTTTCCTCAGGCGTCGGCGCGCCGATCGGCCACACGCGGAAGGCGCGCGGGTCCCAGCCCGCGGTGATCCGCTGGATCGCGCCGCCCTTCCCCGCCGCGTCCCACCCCTCGCAGACGATCATGCTGCGCTTCCTGTGCACGATATGGCTGACGAGGATGCGCGAGAGCCGCTCCTGCAGCGCCTCGATCGCCTCGGAGTAATTGCCGTTGAACTTGGCGCCGGATTCGAACTCGGAAAGGTCGATAGGCATGGAGCGTCAAGGCGTTCGGGGCCTGTCGGTTCCCGTCGCGGCCCTTCAAGACGCGCCGCGACTGGCTATTCCGGCGCCACCGTCTTCGCGGGATCCTTCTTCGCCGCGCCGGCGGGGTCGACCAGGCGGATGTGGAGCTCGCGCAGCTGCTTGGGCGTGACCTCGGAAGGGGCGCCCATCATCAGGTCCTCGGCCTTCTGCGTCATCGGGAAGAGGATCACCTCGCGAATGTTCGGCTCGTCGGCGAGC
>DASVVY010000116.1:0-26437 GCA_036386335.1 Allosphingosinicella sp.
GCCCCTCTACGTGCCGCAGCAGCCGCCGCCGGCCCAGGTCGCCGTGCCGGTCGTCCGGACGGCGCCGGTTCGCGTCCCCGTTCCCGCACCGGCCCCGGCTCCGGCGCCCCAGATCGTCTACGTGCCGCAGCCCATGCCGTCGGCGCCGGCGCCGGCGGAGACGCCGCTGCCGCCGCCGCGCGTGGCCGCCGAGCCTGCGCTCGTCGTCGACAGCGGGGCTCCCGCCGCCGCCGCAGGCGCCGCCGCCGCCGCCGCCGCGGCGGAGCCGCCGCCGGGCGCGGGTGCGCCGGGACCGGTGACGCTCGGCGGCCGAACCCGCGCCGGCAGGTTCGCCAACCGCTCGACCACCGTTCCGCAGGGGACGCTGATCCCGGCGGTGTTGGAGACCGCGCTCGATTCCACCCGCCCCGGCTTCGCGCGGGCGATCGTCTCCCACGACGTGCGCGGCTTCGACGGCAGCCGCGTGCTGGTCCCGCGCGGCAGCCGGCTGATCGGCGAGTACCGCTCCGAAGTGGCGCCGGGCCAGCGGCGGGCGCTGGTCAACTGGGTGCGGCTGGTACGCCCGGACGGGGTCACCATGGCGATCGGCTCGCCCGCGGCAGACCCGCTCGGCCGCGGCGGCATCAAGGCGAAGGTCAACACCCATTTCTTCGAGCGGTTCGCCGGCGCGATCCTCCAGTCGGCGCTCGACATCGGAGTCAACCTCGCCTCCCGGCGCGCCGGCGGTACGGTGGTCGTGTTGCCGGGCGCGACCGCCGCCGCGCAGGGCGCGACGCAGATCGTCCAGCCCGCCCAGGTGACCCCGACGCTGAAGGTGAAGCCCGGGACGAGCGTCAGCATCTTCGTCGCCCGCGACCTCGATTTCACCGGCACCGGAAGGGGACGGTGAGCAGCGCCGCGCAGGGCGCGGAGAGCGTTTACCTCCGCTCCTACCTTTCGAGTCTCACGGGCATGCTTGCCCGCCCGGACGTCACCGACATCTACGTCAACCGCCCCGGCGAAATCTGGGTCGAGACGATCGGCGGCGAAATCGAGCGCCACGACGCGCCGGGCCTGGATCAGGCGACGCTCGAGCGGCTCGCCCGCCAGATCGCGGCGCTGTCGCACCAGGGGATCAGCCGCGAACACCCGCTTCTCTCCGCAAGTCTCCCCGACGGCGCGCGCGTTCAGATTGTGGCGCCGCCCGCCACCCGGGGGCCGCTCGCGCTCGCGATCCGGAAGCACGTGTCGCCCCAGTTGCAGCTCGCCGATTACGTCTCGTCGGGCGCATTCGGGGAGACGAAGGCGCGGCGAGGCTTCGAGCGATCGGAAGCCGACCGGGCGCTCGCGGAGCTGCTGGCGGCAGGCGATATCCCCGGAACCCTGTCGGCGGCCGTCAAGGCCCGCAAGAACATCCTCGTCTCCGGCGGCACGTCCACCGGCAAGACGACCTTCCTCAACGCCCTCTTGCGGGAAGTGCCGGCGCAGGAGCGGCTCATCCTCATCGAGGATACGCCCGAGCTGTACGTGAGGAACGAAAATCATGTCGGCCTGGTCGCCGCGCGCAGCGACCTCGGTGAAGCGCACGTCGAAACGGACGACCTGGTGGCGGCCTCGCTGCGCATGCGTCCCGACCGGATCATCCTCGGCGAGCTGAGGGGCCGGGAGGCCTATTCGTTCCTGCGGGCCGTGAATACCGGCCACCCCGGTTCGATGACCACGGTCCACGCCGACAGCCCCGAACGGGCCGTCGAGCAAATCGTCCTGCTGGTGCTCCAGGGCGGCACGCAGCTCACCCGGGACGACGTGCGCCACTATGTCAGCCGGACGATCGACGTCTTCGTCCAGCTGACGCGGAGCGGTGGCCGCCGCACCGTTTCCGAAGTCGTGCTTCGCGATTGAACGCTCCGCGTGAGCACGGAAGAACGCAGGCGAGGCCAGATTCGAGGTAAGGAGGACGGCCGCGAGCCGCCCAACGGCACCGCCACCGCCGTCTCGCCGCCGGGCGCGGTGATGATACGGACGCAAAGCCCCCAAAGCAGTGTTATGGTACCGCCACCTGTTGTTGAAGGGCGTGAAGCCGTCGCGGGAGGGGCTGGATTTCGAGGGCCGGCTTGCGATCGTCTCCGCCAGGGCATCGGCCGAGGGCGGCCCTCAGGCGTGACCTACGCCCGAAGTCACGCTGTCGCGTCGACCGCTCCTGCCGCGGCGGATCGGTCCGCGGCCAGGGCGGTCATCGAAACATAATCCAGCTTGCCGGTGCCGAGCACGGGGAGCGCATCGAGGGGCCTGATGTCGCGGGGGACCATCAGCTCGGCGACGCCGTTGGCCCGTCCCCACGCCTGCAGCGCGCCGGCATCGGCGTCCCTGCGCGTCGTGAAGAGGACGATTTGCTCTCCCTTGCGCGGATCGGGGCGGGTGACGGCCGCGTGCTGGTCCTGGGGCCAGAGCGCCGCCGCAAAGGCCTCTACGGCGGGCAGCGACACCATCTCGCCGCCGATCTTGGCGAAGCGCTTGGCCCGGCCGCGGATCGTCACGAAGCCTTCCTCGTCGATGGTGACGATGTCGCCGGTGTCGTGCCACCCGCCGGCGGGCGGCTGCAGCACGCCGGGCGCGTCGACCTTGAGGTAGCCGGCCATGACGTTGGGGCCGCGGATCGCCAGGCGGGCGCCCTCGGCGATGCCGGGCACCGGCTCCAGCGCCGCCTCGATGCCGGGGAGGAGCCGTCCGACCGTGCCGGCCCGGTAGTGCATCGGCGTGTTGACCGCGATCACCGGCCCCGCCTCCGTCGCGCCATAGCCTTCAAGGATGCGCAGGCCGAACTTCTCCGAATAGGTCTTCCGCGTCTCCTCGCGCACCCGCTCCGCGCCCGCGAAGATGTAGCGCAAGGAATAGAAATCGTAGCCGTGCGCCATCCGCGCGTAGCCGGCGAGGAAGGTGTCGGTGCCGAACAGGATGGTGGCGTTCGCGTCGTAGGCGAGCGCCGGGACGATCCGGTAGTGAAGCGGGCTCGGGTAGAGCAGGGTCTTCACGCCGTTGAGGATCGGCAGCAGGGTCCCGCCGGTAAGGCCGAAGCTGTGGAAGACCGGCAGCGCGTTCAGCACCACGTCCGAACCGTTGAAGTCGATCCGCGCGGCGAGCTGGCCGCAATTGGCGAGCAGGTTGCGGTGGCTGAGCGCGACCCCCTTGGGGACTCCCTCCGATCCGCTGGTGAAGAGGATCACGGCCGGAGCGTCGGGCGCCGGTTTCCACCGGGCGTGGACGCGGCGGGCGAAGCGGCTCGCAAGGAGCGCGCGCAGCTTCGCGGCGGCGCCGATGCCGCCGGCGAGGTCCTCGAGGTATCGAACGCAGACCCCTTCGGCTTCGAGCCCGGCGATGGCGTCGCCGAGCCTGGCCTGGTCTACGAAGGCGCGGGCGGTGACGACGGTGCGGATGCGCGCGGCGGTGCACGCCGTCTTCAGGTTGGCGAGGCCAGCAGTGTAGTTGAGCATCGCCGGAACGCGCGCCGCCGCCTGCAGCGCGAAGAAGCCGACGGCGACGCCGGCCACGTTCGGCAGCAGCAGGCCGACCGCCTCGCCCGCGGAGGTCATCCGCGCCAGCGGCCGCGCCAGCGCCAGGCTGCCGGCGACGAGGCGGTCGTAGGTCAACGGCTCGCGCTTCACATCCTCCACGGCCGCGGCCTTGCCGCCGTGGATGCGGCGGGCGTCGAGCAGCGCCTCGAACAAGGTACGGTCGATGCTGGAGGTGGCGAAGATCATCTCGCTCATCTCGTCGTAGAGCCGGCGGCCGGCGATGGCGCGGCGCTGCCGAGCGTTCATCCCGCCTTCGATCGCGAAGCGGCGGGGCGCGAGGATGGTGAGACGGATCTTGGGAAAGGTGCGCAGCCGCACCTTGCCGCGCAGCCGAGAGAGCGGGGTGTATTGGGCGCCGTCGATGCGCACCGGCACGATCGGCGCGTCGGCCTTGTCGGCGACCATGCCGGGGCCGTCGAACACCTTCATCAAGGCGCCGGTGACGGTGATCCGCCCCTCGGGAAAGATGACCAGCGTCCGTCCCTCCTTGACCGCGCGGACCATCGCCTTGGCGGACATCGGGTTGGTCGGATCCACCGGAAAGGCTTCGAAAAGGCCGAGGAAGGGGCGCACCCACCAGGCCTTCGCGATGCGGGTGTGGACGGCGAAGGTCGGCTTGCCGGGGAGGAAGGCGGCGAGGAGCAGCGCGTCGAGGAAGGAGACGTGGTTCACCACCACCACCGCCCGCTCGCCCGGCTGCGGCATGTTGCCGGCCCCGGCCACTTCGACGCGGTAGAGCAGCCGCAGGACGGTGCGGACGAGGCCCTTGATCACGGTCTCGGGGAGCAGCCAGCAGGAGACGAGCGCCACGCCCAGCGTCGCAAAGCCGAGTATGCCGATGATCGAGGGGATGGTCGTTCCCGACGCAAGAAGGCCCGCAAGAAGGGCTACCATCAGCACCGTCACCGCCGCGTTGACGATGTTGTTGGCGGCGATCGTCCGCGACCGTTCGCCTGCGGGGCTGTGGGTTTGCAGGATCGCGTAGAGCGGGACGATGAACATGCCACCGGCAAAGGCGATGCCGGCGAGGTCTGCCAGGAGGCGCCAGCTTCCCGGCCCGGCGAGGAACTGGCGGACGTCCGCGTCGCGAGCGGCGGGCGCGTAGCCGCGGGTCGACAGCCACAGGTCGATCAGAAAGGCGGAGAGGGCGAGGGCGGAGACGGGCACGTAGCGGGCGGAGACCTCGCCCCTGAGGAGCTTGTTTACCACCACCGAGCCGAGCGCGACGCTGACCGAGAAGACGAGGAGGAAGAGGGTGGCGACCTCCTGCCGCGCATCGAGCACGTTGCCCACCAGCGGCGCGAACTCCGAGAGGAGAACGGCGCCGACGGCGAAGAACCAGCTGATGCCGAGGATCGAGAGCCAAACGCCGCGCCCGTGCCGGGCCGATTTGAGGATGTGCCAGGTGCTGCGGAAGACGTTGAGGTCGATCCTGAGGCCCGGCGCGGTGGCGGGCGCCGGCGGCACGGCGAGACTGACGAGGAAGCCGACCGCCGCGAGGCCGGTCGCGACCAGCCCCGCCTCCCACGGCGGGATGATCCCGCCGAGCAGCTGTCCGCCGAGGATGGCGAGGAAGGTCCCCGCCTCGATCAGCCCGGTGCCGCCCATGATCTCGTCGCTGCCGAGATGCTGCGGCAGGATCGAATATTTGGCCGGGCCGAAGACGGTGGAATGAACGCCCATCAGGAACAGGCTCCCCAGCAGCAGCGGCACCGACTGCAGCCAGAAACCGGCGAGGGCGATCGCCATGATCGCGATCTCCGCGAGCTTCACCGCCCGCACGAGCTTCGCCTTGTCCCACGAATCGGCGATCTGCCCGGCGATCGCGGAGAAGAGGAAATAGGGAAGGATGAAGAGGCCCGTCGCGACCGTCGCCAGCATCTCGGCCTTCGCCGGCTCGGCGGCGTAGAGGCCGAAATTGGCGAGAAAGAGAAGTGCGAACTTCAGCAGATTGTCGTTGAAAGCGCCGAGGAACTGCACCGCGAACAGGGGTGCGAAGCGGCGCTTGCCGAGCAGCGACAGGTCAGGTGCGGACATCGGGGTTCCCCGTGGAGTGGAGGTGTAGGTAGGCGGGATTCATCGCATCTTGCTTAACGCCGGCCGCTCGCCGCCGAGCGAGCGGCTGTAGAGCCAGCCGATGCCGATCAGGCTGAAGCCGAGCGCGACGAAGGAGGCGATGCGCAGCAGCCCCTCCAGGCCCGACGCGTCGAGCAGGAACACCTTGGCGACGGCGAGGAGCATCAGCACGAGCGATCCGATCCGCCAGTCGCGCGAGCGCGTCCGGATGCCCCAGAGAAGGAAGCCGATCGCCAGCGCCACCGCGAGGATCGAGCGGGCGATGTCCTCGCCCTGCGAGAGGCCGGGCATGACGAGGATCGCGCCGTGCACCAGCTGGCGAAGCGTCGCGTAAGCGAAGAGGACTGTGAGGAGCATCTGCAGGACGGCGCGCGGGCGTTCGATGCGGCCGCGCAGGTCTCCCTGGACCCGGCCGGCGAGCGCCAGGAGGCCGAGCGGCGGCCCGTAGACGGCGATGAGCAGGTTGACGAGCGGCAGCCCGCCCACCGCCTGCCTGGCCCAGAGCGGGTTGTGCAGGATCAGGGTGTACCAGCCGAGGTAGGCGGCGGCCGTGCCGCAGGCGACCAGGGCGGCATTGCGCGCGCCCGCTTTCCAGGCGGCGAAGGCGGCGGCGAGAAGCAGCGCGGTCCACACGGCCCTTTCCGCGACTCCGAACGCGACGAAATCGGCCGTGGAGGCGATGCCGAAGACCTGCTTGAACAGGATGTGGGCCGCCGCGAGGCCGATCGCGCCGGCGGCCGCGATCACCGGCACCCGTGCCGTGTCCCGAACCTGCCGGCGGCCCGCCCAGGCGGATGCGCCGATCAGCAGCGAAGGGACCAGCAGCCGCAGCACGGCGTCGCGGACGGACGGGAGGTCGGTCACGAACAGCGGATCGCCGGCGAGGGAGGCAAGAGCGGCCGCGGACCAGTGGAGGAAGGGCAGGGCCGTCCAGGCGATTGAGACCCCCAGCGTCACCGCCATCGCCGGGAGCAGCCTCTCGGTCGCGAAACGGCGGCCGGCGAAGGCGAGCGCCAGCAGGGCGGCGGGAGCGACGAGCGGCAGACCCGTGCCGGGCACCACCTGCGCCGCTGCGCCGTAGAAGAGGAGGGCGGCCATGGCCTGGGCGGCGATGCGCGCCTCCTCCAGCCGCGGCCGCGAGGCGAAGACCAAAGCGGCGCAGCCGAGGCCGGCCCAGCGCAACACCGCGAGGAGCGGAGCGGCGGCTTCGGGAGGTCCCGCGAGGCGCGTCAGCTCGGCTTCGAATCCGGAGCCCCCCGCAAGGATCGGGACGGTCGCCACGGCGCCGAGCCATGCCGCCACCTCGATCCGCGCATCGCCTGCAAGCAGGCTGAGGAGGAGCAACCCCACAGCGATGGCGGCGATGACGAGCGGAAGCATGCCGAGCGGGACCGCAAAGGCGGCGGCGGTCGCGACCAGCAAACCCGCCGCCGAGACGAGCAGCGCGAAGCGTGGATCCGCCAGCCGCTCCGCCTTGCCCCAGCCGAGCCATGCGGCCGCAGCCGGGAAGGCGGCCGCGGCGAGCGACAGTGCTGCGAGGGGAAGGTCGGTGCTGTGGTCGGCGCGGTAGAAATGCATCGTCGCGAGCAGGGGGGCGCCGAGAGCGAGGGCGGCGATCTGCCCGACCTCGACCAGCGATCCCCGCGGGCGCCAGAGGGCGTGGAGCGCGGTGCCGCCGTAAAGGATTGTCGCGGTCAGGAGGACGAGCGCGAACTCGCCCGGGCTCGGGCCGCTCCAGGCGCCGAGGAGCAGCAGGACGAGCGCGAGCCCGACAACCGCAAGGCGCGCCAGCCCCTCCTCGCGCCGCGAGAGCCACAGTATGGCGATCGAGATCAGGCCGAACAGGCCCCAGTGGAGGAGCGAGAAGCCGCCGGTCGCGACCAGGGCGGCCATTTGCGCCGCCGCCGCGATGCTGCCGCCGATCCGCATCAGCCTACCCGCGCCGATTGGCGCGGCGACCAGCGGCAGGGCGATGCCGACCACGAGCAGGTAGAGGCCTATCGAGAGGGAGGCGGCGGTGTCGAGCATGCCGCCCAGCAGCAACGCCGCGCCCCAGCCGAGGCCGCCCACCAGTGCGCTCGCGCCGAGCCACATCCAGCGCTGCGTGCGGGAGAGGACGGTGAGCCCGCCGACGGCGAGCGCCAGGTAGACGGTGAGCAGCGGCACGTTCGGCGCTCCGGCGCCGACGAGGGCCGGGGCGGCAAGGCCGCCGACCAGCCCGAGGAGGGCGCTCGGCGCCCCGAAGCGCAGCGACAGCGCCATGGCGAGGCCGGTCACGCCCGCCATCGCGGCCAACGCGACGACAGGGCCGATCAGCGCGTAGACGTTCGCGGCGACGAGGATGCTCGCGTAGAGGGTGGCGATGCCGGCGCCGGACAGCGCCTGGCGCACCCGGGGATCGCGCACTCTGTCTTCGGAGCGGAGGGCGATCTCCGCGCCGGCGGTCAATAAGCTGCCGAAGAGGAGGCCGGAGACGAAGCGGATCAGCGGCGAGAGCAGCCCCGCCTCGATCGAATAGCGGACGATCAGCACCCCGGCGACCGCCAGCGTCACGCCGCCGGCCCAGATCGGCAGCCGGCGGCCGAACAGCTCCTCGAAGCCGAAGCCTCGGCCGGGTTCTTCTTCCACCCCGGCCGGCTCGACATCGGCAACCGGCGCCGGACGGTCGGGAGCGGCGTCGGCCACGGGTTCGCTTGTCTGGATCAGCGGCTCGGGCTCAGGCTCGGGTTCAGGCACGGGCTCGGCTTCGAGCAGCGGAGCGGGAACGGAGATCGCTGCGGCGGTGCGCTCGGCCTCGAAGCCGTTGCCGCGGTGGGCTGCGTCGGCGCGGGGGTGGGGGACGAAGTCGGGGACCGCCGAAGCTGCCGAGTGGAATTCGGCCAGCTCCAGGCGCCTCTCGAGCGTCTGCAGCCGCCGCCACATCTGGCCGAGGATGACGAACACGGCGATGAACATGAGCACTTCGAGCATCGGCTTCCTCCGATCGGGAGCTCGCCTCCTACAGCACAATTCATCACTGTTCAATTAAAATAATAGACAGTGTTCATTTTTTTCCGTAGCCGCGACTTGATGGGCAGACGATCGGACCACAGCCGCGACGAGCTTGAGCGGATGATCGTCGCCGAAGGCCACCGGCATCTGGCGGAGGTGGGGTTCGCGCGCTTCTCCGCCCGGGAGGTCGCCAAGCGGATCGGCTATTCGATCGGCACCATCTACAATGTGATGGGCAGCCATGACCGGCTGCTCCTCGCCGTCAACACCCGCACCTTCCAGCTATGGGCCGAGCACCTGCGGGCCCGGCTGGAGGCCGCGGGGAGGGACCGCATCCGCACCCTGGTCGAGGGCTATTTCAGCTTCGCGGCGGAGCACCGGAATTTATGGATGGCGATCTACGACCACCGGCTCCCGGCGGAAGAGGCGATGCCGCCTGAGTTCGAGAGCGACCGCACCGCATTGACCGAGATCGTGGCGGCGGAGATCGCGGCCGTCCTGCCGGAGGCGGCGCGAAGCGAGGCGCCCCGGCTCGCCCGCTCGCTCATCGCCACCGTCCACGGGCACTGCACCTTCGCCCTCAACGGTACCTTCGCGCTGATGGGGGAGGATGCGCCCTTCGAGCTCGCCCTGGCGCGCGTAGGCGAGGCGATCGCCGCCGCGCAGCAGCGAAGTTCGGCGAGCCCGGCGGGCGCAAGCGCCTAGCCGTGGCCTCCGCCGAGGGCAGCCGACGCCATCCACAGCGCCATGGCGATCATCATCAGATTCTCGGTCAGGGACACGAAGCCCAGCGGTACGTTGCTCGAACCGCCGACGCAGGCGCATTTGAGCTCCCTCTTGTCGATATAGACCGCCTTGAAAACCGAAACGGCGCCGACCGTGCCGATGAACAGGGCGACGGGCACGGACAGCCAGGTCAGTGCGCCGGCGACCATCAGGATCCCGGCAAGGCCTTCGGCAAACGGGTAGACGTAGCTGTAGGGGACCCACCGTTTGGCCAGCAGATCGTAGTTGAGGAACATGGTCGCGAAGCTCTCGACGTTCTGGAGCTTGAGCAGCGCCAGCACGACCATCGAGAAGCCGATGAACCACTCCGCCGCGCGCAGCGTGAGGAGGCTGCCGGTCACGGCATAGCTCGCCGCCAGCGCCGTCAAGCCGGTCATCGCGAACAGCGCGAAGACGGGCCGATAGCTGGTCGCCTTGGGGTCCGCGACCGGCTTGCCGAGGAAGCGGCGCAGATCGTCGTAGCCGCCGATCCTTTGCCCGGCGATGAAGATTTGCGGCGTTGTGGCGACGCCGTGCTCGGCCTTGAACGCGTCGGTCTCGGCGCGGGTGGTGAGGTGCCTGTCCTCGACCTCGTAGCCGGAGCGCTGCAGCAGGTGCTTGGCCTTGAGGCCATAGGGGCAGATGTGGTGCGGCATCACCATCCGGTAGAGAATTGCCTTCTTGGCGGCCTGCGGGTGATTGGCCATGTCCGACATGTCACGTCTCCTTGTGAACGAGTCGGTGCTCATATAGGGTCTGTACCATGGTACGGAGTCAAGGGGTGCAATCCCACACGATCGGAAGCCTCGCGGCGGCGGGCGGAGTCGGCGTCGAGACGATCCGCTTCTACCAGCGCAAGGGCCTGCTCGGCACGCCAACGCGCGAGAGCGGGATACGGCGCTACGGCAGCGACGATCTGCGCCGCCTGCGCTTCATAAGGCAGGCGCAGGGGGCGGGCTTCACGCTCGAGGAGATACGGGAGCTGCTGGCGCTCGACGCCGGCGACGACCGCGCCCGCGCGCGGGAGCTGGCGAGGAGCCGGATCGAGGCGTTGGACGGGAAGATCGAGGAGCTGCAGCGGGCGCGGGACGCCCTCGAGCGGCTGGCGCGGGAGTGCGGCTCCGGGAAGCGGGGGCCGTGTCCGATCCTGGCCTCGTTCGAGGTTTGACGGCGGTTAGTCCATCTCCACGACCAGCTTCCCGATCGCGCCCCGCGCCGCCATCCTGGCGATCGCGCCGCCGCCGCGCTCGAGCGGGAAGGTCTCGGTCACGCGCGGACTGATCCTCCCGTCGGACCAGAGCTTGAAGAGGCGCTCGACATGGGCGCGGTTCGCTTCCGGGTTCCGGGCGGCGAAGGCGCCCCAGAAGACGCCGCAGACATCGCAGCTCTTGAGCAGGGTGAGGTTGAGCGGAAGCCGCGGGATGCCCGCCGGGAAGCCGACCACCAGATAGCGCCCCTCCCAGCCGATCGCCCGCAGCGCCGGCTCGGCATAGTCCCCGCCGACGGGATCGCAGATCACGTCCGCGCCCGACGGGCCGACCGCCGCCTTGAGGCGGTCGGCGAGTGCTTTCGACTGCTCGCGGTCGAACGGCGCGGCGGCGTAGACGACGACCTCGTCGGCGCCGGCGGCGCGCGCGGCCTCGGCCTTCGCGTCCGACGAGACGGCGGCGACGACGCGGGCGCCGAACGCCTTGCCGAGCTCCACCGCCGCCAGGCCGACCCCGCCCGCGGCGCCGAGCACGAGCAGCGTCTGCCCCGCCGCCAGGCGCCCGCGGTCTAGCAGCGCGTGGATCGCCGTTCCGTACGTGAGGATCAGCGCGGCGCCCTCGGCGAAGCTGCGCCGCTCGGGCAGGCGGACCATTCCCGCCGGATCGACGGCGATCTTTTCCGCCAGCCCGCCGAAGCCCACGACGCCCATTATCCGGTCCCCCGGCGCCCAGCCGGTCACGCCTTCGCCGACGCTCTCGACCAGTCCGGCAATCTCCCCGCCGGGGGCGAAAGGGCGGGGCGGGCGCATCTGGTACTTGTCCTCGATGATCAGCACGTCGGGATAGTTGATCGCGCAGGCCTTCACCCGGACCGCCACCTGGCCGGCAGCTGGGACGGGATCGCGAAGCTCGGTGAGGGCGAGTGTCTCGGGTCCACCGGGCGCGGTCGACAGCAGGGCTCTCATCGTCTTTTCTCCTGCGGCGTCAGCGGACGGTGAACAGGCTGCGGTCGATGACGTGTCCGGCGGTGCTGAGCAAGGCGAGGCGGTGCGGCCCCGGCCCCGGCAGGACCAGCGGGCTCGCCTCGGCGGGGCCGATGTCGCGGCCGTCGAGCTGGAAGCGCTCGCCCGCCACCGCGCCCACCGCGGTCAGCCGGATCTTCTGCGCGTGGACGGGAATGTCGGGGTCGAGTGCGTAGACGGTGCCGGCTACGGGGGTGGAGATGCGCGGGCGCCTCGCCCCCGCCGCCACGGCGGCGATCCGCACCTGCTCGGTGCCGGCGAGGAAATGCTCGGTGCGCGGCGGCTCGAGCGCGCCGTCGAACGCGATCGTGCGGGTAACAAGGCCGGTCGGGCGCGCCGGCTGGCGTCCCGGCTGGCTGCGGTGGAGGCCGAGCATCACCTCGCGCCAGACCGGCGCCGCGCCGCTGGTGCCGGAGACGCGCGTCATGCTGTCGCCCTCGGAATTGCCGACCCAGACGGCGACGGTGAACCGGTCGGTAAAGCCGACGCACCAATTGTCGCGCATGCCCTTCGACGTGCCGGTCTTGGCCGCCGCCCAGAAGGGGAGGCGGAGGGCGGAATCGAGCCCGAAGGTGACGGCGCGGGCGTTGGCGTCGGCCATGATGTCGGCGACGATCCAGCCTGCCGCCGCGTCGGCCACGGCGCGCGGCGGCAGGCGCGGATCGTCGGCCTTCATGCGCAGCGGGATATAGCGGCCCCCGTCGCCCAGCGCCCGGTAGGCGGCGGCCTGCTGGAGCAGGGTGACCTCGGCCGATCCGAGCGCCAGGCTGTAGCCGTAGAAGTCGCCGTCCTGCGTCAGGCCCCGATAGCCGACATCCCACAGCCGGTCGCGAAACTCCTCGACCCCGTCGACCAGCAGCGCGCGCACCGCCGGCACGTTCAGCGACCCCGCCAGCGCGGTGCGGACGCTGACCGGGCCCTTGAATTCGTTGTCGTAGCTCTTGGGCACGTAGAGCCCCGAGGCGGTGTCGAGCTGGACCGGCGTGTCGTCGAGGATCGAGGCGGAGGTGAGGAAGCCCCGCTCGATCGCCTGGGCGTAGAGGAAGGGCTTCAGAGTCGATCCCGCCTGGCGGTAGGCATCGGCGTTGTCGACCGACGGAGCGGTCGAGGCGCCGCCGACGCCGCCCACGTAAGCGAGGACGTCGCCGGTCGCGTTGTCGACGACGACGACCGCCCCGTCGCGCGCGCGGCCGCCGCCCAGGGTCAGCAGCTGCCTTCGCAGCGCCCCGACGGCGAGGCGCTGGACGCCGGAGTCGACCGTCGAGGTCACCGTCTGCCCCGGCTTGTCGAGCAAAGCGTAAGCGAGGTGCGGCGCGAGGCCCGGATCGTCGGCGAGGCGGCGGCGGGCGGCGGTCATCGCTTCCGCCTCGCCGATCATCGCGCTGCAGTCGGCGATCCGGCCGAGGCGGCAGGCCCGCCGGCCGACCGCCGTGGGCGAGGCGGAGGGGGAGGGGAGCAGAGCGGCGAGGAGCAAAGCGTCGTCGCGTCCGAGCGCGTCGGGGGAGCGGCCGAACAGCGCCCGCGCCGCGGCGCCGATCCCCTGCGTCTCGCCGCGGAAGCTGGCGAGGTTCAGATAGGCTTCGAGGATCTGCTGCTTGGTCCAGCCCGCCTCGATCGCCCGCGCCGCGCGCAGCTGGCGCAGCTTGGCGCGGAAGCCGCGGGCCCCGGGCCCGCCGAGCTCCGGCGCCAGGAAGCCGGCGAGCTGCATGCTGAGCGTGCTCGCCCCGCGGGCCCGGCGGCCGTGCAGCGCCGCCCAGGCGGAGCCGGCGAAGCCCTGCCAGTCGGCGCCGCCATGCTGCCAGAAGCGCTTGTCTTCCGAGGCGACCACCGCCTGCTGCACCGCCGGCGCCACCTCGTCGAGCGGCACCCAGGCGAGCCGCCGCACCGCGAAGTCGATCCGCACCGTCTGCAGCAGCCGCCCGTCGCGGTCGCGCAGCCACGCCTCGCTCGCCCGCCAGCCGTCCCGCGTCTCCTCGTACGAGGGGCGAGCGGGCGGCGCCGTCCCCAAGGCGAGCGCCACGATGGCGAGGAGCGGCGGCACCAGCCACAGGCTCGGCCGCCGCCGCAGCCAGCTTAGCGCCTGCCTCACGGCGCGACGACGAACGGCGCGTTGGGAATGGCGCCGTTGATCTCGGGCGAATACATCGCCTGGACCCGCGTCGGCGGCAGCTGGAACCGGCCGACGCTGTTGATCCGCACCGCATATTCGACCGTCGTCCGCCCCTGCGGCAGCCAGCCGAAATAGCCGCGCCACGCGCCCGAGCCGCGCTCGATATAGCTCGGCCAGCTGTTGCCACCGTTCGCCTGGCCGGCGAGCAGCGCCGACTGTCCGCCGCCGCTGATGATGGACGCGCCGGCGGGCAGCGGATCCTCGACCACCACCCAGGTCCTGTCGACGCTCGCCTCGAGGGTGAGGCGGACCTTGATGACGTCGCCGCGCGTGATCCGGTCCGGCCGCTGGCGCTGGAGGAAGCTGACCTCCCGCGCGATCCGGTAGCCGGCGAAATTGGCGCTGCGCAGCGGCACGGCCGCCCGCACCGAGGTCAGCGCCCAGCCCGGCGTGCCGCCGGGGTGCGCGAAGACGAGCGGCGTGCTCACCGCCGGCAGCGGGAACCGGAGCGGCGCCGGGTTCGGCCAGGTGCCGGCCAGCGTCTGGGCGCCGAGCTGGACGGTGGTGACACCGGTCGGCTGCCCCGGGAAAGCGGAGGCGAAGCGGCGGACGGCGAGGGTGCCCCAGGCATTGGCCGGGGTCGTGTCCCAATGGCCGCGGCTCTGGCGCAGCGCCGCGCCGATCATCATCCGCGGCGCATCATTGTCCCAGCCGGGCCGCCCGATGACGGCGATCAGCGCTTTCAGCGCCATCTCGTCGTCGCTGACCATCATCCACCACGGCGCCAGGTTGCGGTCGACGAGGTCGAGGCGGGTGCCGGCATAGACGATCCGGCTCCTCAGCGCCTGCTCGGCGGCGGCACGGGCCTTGGGATTGACGCCGCGGATCCGGTCGATCGTCACCAGCCAGTCGGCAAGCGTCGCCGTCGGCATGTCGCGCAGCGGCACCGCGGCCTGGCCGAGCATCGCCTGCGTGGCGGCGCCGTTGCGGGCCAGCGCGGCGAGGGCGGAGAGGCGCAGCAGCCGCGCGTCGGCCGGTCC
Organism: Allosphingosinicella sp.; assembly: GCA_036386335.1. Lineage (GTDB taxonomy): Bacteria > Pseudomonadota > Alphaproteobacteria > Sphingomonadales > Sphingomonadaceae > Allosphingosinicella. The sequence goes on from DASVVY010000116.1 coordinate 14,764, forward strand.
TTCGCTGGCCTCGGTGACGCGCCCGTCCACCACCGCCCGCATCGCCTCGATCATGCGCGCCTTGCGCTCCTCGGGCCAGGGGAAGCCGGCCTCGGCGGTGATCGACAGCGCATAGGCGGTGAGCGCGATCGAGCCGCTCATGTTTTCGCCCGGCCAGTAACGCAGCAGTCCTTCCGGAGTCATATAGGCCGGCAGGTCGGCCATCTGCTTCGCCCAGGCGGCGCGGTCGTCGAGCGCGATCGCCTTCGAGAGGCGCTGCTCGAAGCAGCCATAGGGGTAGGCCGCCATATAATTGCGCACGCCGAGCAGCGACGGCGCCGGCGAGGCGGTGAAGGCCAGCTCGATCGCGCCGCGGCCGGGCAGCGCACCCTCGGGCGCGGCGACCGGGAAATGGAGGCCGTCGGCGGCGCGGAAGAAGCTCGCCGCCCATACTTCCTCGGGCACGGCGGGGACGACCTGCTGGTCGATCTGGACGCGGTCGCTGGTGCCGCCGTCGGCCGCGGCCGCGGTGACGTTCCAGCGCAGCTGCTCGACGCCCTCGGGCACCGTCACCGGCCAGCTCACCGGCACGGCGCCGCCGGCGGGGATGGTCACCGTCACGGGTTCGATGCCGGCAATCCCGGGCTGGACCTCGGCGGCGGCGCGCACCGTCATCGGCCGCTCCGTGCCGTTGCGCAGCGTGAAGACGGCCTGGAAAGTATCCCCGGTGCGCACCAGCGGCGGCACGCCCGAATAGATGCTGAGCTCCTGCACCGTCCGGATCGTCGCGCTGCCGGTGCCGAACAATTGCTCGCCCGACGTGGCGATGGCGACCAGCTTGTAAGAGGAAAGCGATTCGGCGAGCGGGACCGAGACGGTCGCGCGTCCGTCGGCGTCGAGCGGGACGCGGCCGCGCCAGAGGAGCAGCGGCCGGAAATCGGCGCGGGCGAGGGCGGAGAGGTCGCCGCCGCCGCCGCCGCCGGTCGGCAGCGCCTTGCGGCCGTAATGACGCTTGCCGACGACCTGCATCTGCGCGGTCGACGTCAGCACCGAGATCGGGCGCTCGCCCATCATCGCGCCGAGCAGGTCCCAGCTCTCGTTGGGCGAGAGGATGAGCAGCGCCTCGTCGACCGCCGCGAAGGCGATCTCGGCCGATTGCGGCGGCTTGCCGTCGGGGCCGAGCACCTGCACCGCCACCTGCGCCTGCTCGCGCACATGGTAGCGCTCATGCTCCGGGCGCACTGCGACCTTGAGCTGGTGCGCGTCCCAGCCGACCTTCACCCTGGTCATGCCGATCCGGTAGCTCGGCTTGGCGAGGTCGACGATCGCCGTCGGCATGCTCGGATCCGCGCCGAAGAAGGGAAGGTGCAGCTTCTTCGCGAATTCGGACAGCTGCAGCCGCCATCCGGCGACCCGGCCGCGTATCGCCATTACCGAGATGTAGGCGTCCGGCGCGTAGCCGCCGTCGATCGGCACGTCGACCACCGGGTCCTTGCCCGAGAGCGTCGTCACGAAGGAGGTGAGCACCCCCTCGCGCTCGACCGTCACCAGCGCGGTGGCGTCGCGGAACGGCATCCGCACCTGGACGTGGGCGGTTTCGCCGGCGCGATATTCCTTTGCGTCGGCGATGATGTCCATGCGGTCGCCATTGTCGCCGCCGAACCACCATTCGTCGTCGCCGGCGAGGTAGACGGAGGTCACCGCCCGCGCCTCGTTACCCTCGTCGTCGCGCGTGGTGGCGACCGCGATGACCTCGCCGGAGACGCCCGGATCGACGCTGCACTCCGCGAGGCCTTGTGCGTCGGTGACGCCGCTGCATTGCGCTTCCAGCCGTTTCGTGCGGGCGCTGTTGTCATAGGCGTAGAAGCCGCCGATCAGCCGCCGCCGCGCCGACAGGATCTCGCGCGTGTAGAGGGCGATCTGGACGTCGCGTCCGCGCAGGACGCGGCCGTCGAGCCCGAGGGCCACAACCTTCAGCCTGAGGTCCCCGGCGCGCTGCATCCAGCCGTCGGGCTTGATGCCGAGCCGCACCGCGGAGGTGTAGAGCCGGATCGCGGTGGAGGCGGTGAGCGTCTCTCCATTCGCATCCTCATAATCCATCTCGACCGTCAGCCGGGCCGCGTCCTGGAGCTCGGGGAGGTCGATCTCGGTGCGCAGCGCCCCCTCGCCGTCGAGAGCCAGTGGAAGGGTGGAGGTGTCGGGCAGGTCCTGCCCCGGCTCGTTCGATTCCTCGTCGAGCGGAACGGTGCCCTCGCGCACCGCGCTGCCGCCGAAGCTCCAGCCCTCCCAGCCGCTCGGGGAATCGTAGAGGGTCTCGTAGGCGGTGCGCAGCTTGACCGCCGCGGCCGCCGCGCCGCCGCCGGAGAGGTAGCCAAGATAGAGGTCCAGCGGCAGCCGCTTCGCCCGTGGCGCGATCGTCTTCGGCCCCGACACGGTCGCCCGCATCGACGGCAGCCTGTATTCGTCGAGGCGGAAGGACCCGCCGGTATAATTGGTCTCCTCGCCGATCTTGACGCGCAGGTCGTAATCGCCGCTCGGCGCGTCCTTCGGCGCCTCCCATTCATTCTCGCCGATGCCGTCGGCGCCGATCGACAGCGGCATCTCGAAGCTGGTCTCGGAGCCGCGATGCTGGAGGACGAGCGTCGCCTCGCGCGCGCCGCTGGAGCGGAAGCCCCGCGCCGTCGGCATGCGGTAGACGTGCTTCATGTGGACGGTCTCGCCGGCCCGCAGCAGCGTCCGGTCGAAGACCGTGTGGAAAATGGCCTCGGGCTCGCCCCAGCCATAGGGCAGGTCGAAATCGTAGGGCCGGATGCCGTCGCCCCAATTGGTCAGGGTGAAGGAGAAATCGCCGCCGCTGCGGGCGGAGATCATCAAGGGCGGGCTCTCGGTCGCGCCTTCGCGGCATCCGTCCGAGGTGGAAGGCGCGGGGAGGCCGCTCTCGATCTCGATCCGCCCGAAGCGGTCGGTGGTGCCTGAGGCAAGGAGCAGGCCGGTGCAGCTGTCGGTCACCCGCACCGATGCGCCCGCCACCGGAGCGCCTTCGCTGAGCGAGGTGACCCAGGCGAGCGAGCTGCTCCTGCCCCATTTGAAGTGGACGGAGAGGTCGGTGACCAGCGCCGCCGCGTTGACGTAGCGGGTGGCGGGCCGGCCGAGCAGCGCCCGCCCCAGCGTCGGGCTCGCCAGCTCGACCACGTAGAAGCCGGGTTTGGTGAGCGGCATCCCGATCACTTCGAACTGCCGCCCCTTGCCGGGCAAGGCGAGCTGCATGCGCTGGACGCCTTCCGCCCGGCCGCCGAGGATCGGGGTGGCGCCGGTGTAGTTCACCGTCGTCTTGCGGCGGCCGCGGCCTTCCTCGCGATAGTCGGACTCCTGCGCCTGGGCGACCTTGCGCACCCACTCGGCGATCGCCTTGTCGTTGTCCTCGATCCGCGCGGCCGCGCCGCCGATCGCCTTGACGCCCTGGGTGAGGCTCGGCTCGACGCCGCGCACGGTGACCGGCAGCACGCCGCCTTCCTTCGCTTCCAGGATGCCGAAAGGGGCGGCGAACTTCACCAGCGGCGGCGGCTCGTCGATCGCGAATTCGAGCGGGAAGCGGCGGGCGTTGGCGAGCGGGCGGCCGCTCTCGTCCCGCAGGTCCTGCGGGAGGACGACCTTGGCAGTCACCGTGGAGGGGAAGACCGGCTTGAACCGGACCTCGGAGAGGGTGTTGTCGTTCCCGTCCTCGACCGGCGCCAGCATGCGCCCGCCACCGACGTCGATCCGCGTGGCGAGCGCCTGCGCCCGCGGCACCGGCGCGGTGAACAGCACCTTGATCGCCTCGATCGGGTTGCAGCCAGCCCTGGTGTTTACGCGCCCGCAGCTGAGGCGGGCGCGGAATTCGTCGCGGACGGTGAAATCGAAGCGCTGGTCCGCCCCCGCGAGCCGCCCGGTGGTCGAGCGGACGGAGGCCGCCCAGACGACCGCCACGTCGCGGCCCGGCGGCAGAGGGCGCCGGCACTTGAGGCCAACGATGCTGGAAAGGATCGTCTCCCGCTGCGCCCCTTGCGCGGGGAGGTCGCCCGTCTCCAGCCCGGCCGAGCGCAGGAAGCTCTCGCGCCGCCAACGAGACATGGCGCCGAGCACCGGCTCGACCGCGTTCGGGGCGATCAGGTCGACGGCGATGCGGTCGCCGATACCGTCGACCGCGCAATAGGCGGCGGCCGCCACCGAGGCGCGGGTGACGGGGCCGTTGGCGGCGATGAAGAAGACCTGGTCCTCGTCGATACCTTCCTCGCCGTTGCTCGGGAGGACATCGACGGCGAACGGGCCGCCGCTGTCGATGGGGAAGCTGCGCGTGCCGGTGATTTCGCGGCCGGCGAGCGTGCGCAGCGTGTCGCTCAGCGTCGCGGTGCAGACGGTGCTTCCCGGCAGCGGCTTGGCATAGTCCCAGACGTAGGTGGTGGTGTCGATCCACTGGCCCGAGCCGTCGACGGGGCAATCCATTTCGAAGGGCGGCGCCTCCTGCCGTCCCAGCGCGATCATCGGATCGGAGAAACGTATGGTGAAGCGCGTGATCGTGCGGCCGTCGGTGCCCGGCGTGGCGTCGACGACCCGCGGCGGCGAGACGGCCGACGCGCCGAGCGGCGCCACGAGCAGCAACAGAAGACCGAATCGAGCGAAAAACGCACCCATGAAAGGCCCTCCGTCGACACCTTCATGCCTGACAGGGGCGGGCCGCGTCCAGCGGTGAAGCGAGATATTTTTACGACGGACCGTTTAGCAGCTCCGGCCTGCGGAGGGGTGAACGATTCCCGTGACTTACGCTGGGCGGGGCGAGGAAGATACGGCGGCGGGAGCCGTTTCCCGGCTGTTTCAGGCGCGCTCGAGGGCGGCCAAGGCGAGGGCGATCGAGCCGAGCGGCCCCGCCGAGTCGCCCAGGCCCGGCCGCGAGACGTAATCGTCGCCGGCGGGCAGGTGCAGATAGCCGGCGAGGCTCTCCCGCAGCATCGGCCCGATGCGCGGCAGCAGGTGCGGCTGCTTCGAGATCACGCCGCCGCCCACGGCGATGCGTTGCGGCGCGCTGGCGCAGACGAGGACGTGGCAGAGCTGGGCGATGGCGTGGGCGACCGTCTCCCACACCGGGTCGTCCGCCGGCACCGTACCGACGTCGCGCTCGCCGAGGCGCCTGACGATCGCCGTGCCCGAGGCGAGCCCTTCCACGCAGTCGCCGTGATAGGGACAGGAGCCGGGCCAGGTGTCGCCCGCCAGCCGGGGGATGCGGATGTGGCCGAGCTCGGGATGCGAGAAGCCGTGGACGGTCATCCCGTTGGCGACCAGGCCCACGCCGACGCCGGTGCCGACGGTAATGTAGGCGAAGTCGGTGGCGCCGCGGCCGGCGCCCCACATCGTCTCCGAAAGCGCGGCGCCGTTGACGTCGGTGTCGATCGCGTTGGGCACGGCGAACTTGCGGGCGAAGGGGAGCAGCACGTTGGCGTCGCGCCAGCCCGCCTTCGCCGTCGCGGTGATGCTGCCGTAGGTCGACGATGCGGGGTCGAGGTCGACGGGTCCGAAGCTCGCCACTCCGAGCGCTTCGAACCGCTGCTCGGCCCACCAGCCGTCGAGCACACCCTCGATCGCCGGCAGCGTCTCGTGCGGAAGGGTGGTCGGCACCGTCTCCTGCGCGACGATCTCGTTGCCACGCGCCAGCGTGCACACGCACTTCGTGCCGCCGAGCTCCAGGCCCGCGACCAGGGGAGCCGAGCTGCCGTCCATCCGATCCACCACCTCTCCCGCTTTATCGGCGCATGGCTAGCGGCGAGACTCCGCCGCGCGCAACACAAAAGACAATTGATTTAATCAATCCGCTCCGCTTCAGTCCCGCCGCCCGAACGGCGCCCCCGCGGCTGCCGAATCAGACCAAGGGCGACAAGAATCAACCTGTTGGGAGACATCATGAAAACCCGCCTTTTCGTCTGCGCGCTGCTGGCCGGCGCTTCCGCCCAGGCCGCCGCCGCCGACCTGCGCGTCGCCTCGCCCGGCGGGCAGGTCGAGATCGTCGTCGGCACCAGCTCCGAGAACCAGCCGACCTATGCGGTGAATTTCCAGGGGAGGCCGGTGCTCGCGCCGTCGCCGCTCGGCCTCGACCTGGAGAAGGGCGGGCGCCTCAGCTACGGCATCGCCGCCACCGGCTCGAGCACCCGGTCGGGGGAGGATTCCTATACCCTCCACGGCAAGGAGCGGACCGTCCGCGACCGCTACAATGAGCTTAGTGTCGACTATGAGGAGCCGGCGAAGCAGGGGCTGGCGCCGCGGCGGATGCAGATCGTCTTCCGCGCCTATGACGACGGCGCCGCCTTCCGCTACCGCATCCCCGCGCAGCCGGCGCTCGCGGCGACCAACGTCATCAGCGAGATGACGCGTTTCGACTTCGCCCGCGACTATCAGTGCTGGGGCTCGAACCTCGGCCGCTTCGGCACCAGCCACGAAACCGAATTCGATCCCGTCCGCGCCTCGATGCTGCGCGAGCAGAACCTCTACGACGCGCCCTTCGTCTGCAAGACGGGGGACGGGCAGACCACGCTCGCGCTCGCCGAGGCCGACCTCAGGAACTGGGGCGGCATGTACATTCAGGGCCGCGGCGACGGGGGGCTCGGCGCGCAGATCAAGGTCTCGCCGCACCTCGACAACCCCTATCTGATCGCCACGACCCGCATCGGCTCCGACATCGTCTCGCCCTGGCGGGTGGTGATGCTCGCCGAGCAGCCGGCGAAATTGATCGAATCGACCATCGTCACCAGTCTCAATCCGGCGCCGGATTTCGACGCGAGTTGGGTGAAGCCCGGCAAGTCGGCCTGGGATTGGTGGAACGGACCCACGGTGGCCGGTGTCAAGACATCGGGCACGAACGACGAAACGGTGAAGCGCTTCATCGACTTCGCGTCGGAGTCCCGCCTCCAGTACATGCTGATCGACGAAGGCTGGTACATGGGCGCGGGGGGCGGCGGCACCGTCCGGCCGGGCGTCGACATCACGCGCACCATCCCGGAGATCAACCTGCCGGAGCTGGTCGAATATGGCCGCCAGCGCGGCGTCGGCCTCTGGCTGTGGCTGAACTGGAAGGCGTTCGACGCGCAAATGGACGAGGCGCTCGACCTCTACCAGAAGCTCGGCATCAAGGGGATCAAGATCGACTTCATGGACCGCGACGACCAGCCGATGGTCGACTGGTACCACCGCGTGCTGCGCAAGGCCGCCGAGCACAAGCTGCTCGTCAACTTCCACGGTGCCTATCATCCGACCGGGCTGGTGCGCACCTATCCCAACTACCTGACCCAGGAAGGCGTGATGGGGGCGGAGTACAACAAGTGGAGCCGGCGGGTGACGCCGCGCCACAACGTGACGCTCCCCTTCACCCGCATGCTGCTCGGGCCGATGGACTATACGCCCGGCGGCTTCCGCAACCGGACGCCGGAGACGTTTCAGATCCAGAGCGCGCCGCCTTTCGTGCAGACCACGCGGGGCCAGGCGCTGGCGATGTACGTGGTCTACGAGAGTCCGTTCGGCGTGGTCGCCGACACGCCCAACGCCTATGAGGGCGAGCCGGGGCTCGACTTCCTGAGCGCCGTGCCGACCACCTGGGACGAGACGCGGGCGATCGCGGGCGATGTCGGCGAATATATCGTCCTCGCCCGCCGCAAGGGCAGCGACTGGTATGTCGGCGCGATGACCAACGAGACGGGGCGGACGATCGAGTTGCCGCTCGACTTCCTCGGCTCGGGCCGCTTCGCCGCCACCTCGTGGACCGACGGCGACACGCCGACCGCGCTTAACGTCCAGCGCTTCAGCGTCGGGGCGGACCGCAAGCCGGTGACGCTGCGGCTCGCGCCGGCCGGCGGCGCGGCGCTGCGCTTCACCGCCGAGGGTCAGCGCCGCAAGCGATAGAGCTCGGGGAGCTCGTCCTCGAACAGCACGTAGGGATCCTGCTTGAACCGCACGAAATCCGGAGCGCTCGCCTGCCCCGGATAGGGGGCGTAGAAATGGTTCTGGCGGTCGGTCGCTTTGTTCGCGTTGCGCCAGACGAGGACGTAGGAGAGGCCGCCGCCGGCTTCCCTGAGCGCGGGGAGGAGGGTGCCGGTCCACCAGTTCGGATCCGGCACCGTCTCGACGCCCGTCTCGGTGAGAGCGGCGAGCTTGCCCCGCGTCCTCGCCACGGCGGTCAGCATCCTGAGGCGCGCGACGAAGACCGGCCGCGTCTCGTTGGTTTTCACGCTGTGATAGTCGTCGAACCCGATCATATCGATCACGTCGTCGCCGGGGTAGCGCTCGAGGAAGTCCGCCTCGCTGTCGAACACGTCCGTCGAATAAGCGTAGAGAACGTTCCGCACGCCCTTCACGTCGCGAAGATAGTGGACGGTGAAGCGCCATAGCGCCTTGAATTCGTCCACCGTGGCGTGATCGCGGCCCCACCAGAACCAGCTGCCGGTATGCTCGTGGAAGGGCCGGAAGAAGACGGGGACGCGGGTCCCGTCAGCGGTCCTCAGGCCGTCGAGAAAGGTGGCGACGATGTCGAGCTTCGACTTGTAGTCGTCGTGCAGACGACCGCCCGGAATGATCGCGTCGACGGCGCGCGCGGTGTTCCACGAATCGGTGTCGTTGACCGGGTTGGGCATGTGCCAGGCAAGGGTGATGACGCCGCCGCGGCCGAAACCTTCCAGGATCCAGCGCCTGAGCTGCGCCGCCCGCTCCGGATCGGGCACGTCCGGATTGCCGCGCCTGAACAGCCGGGCCACATCCCAGCCGTAGACAGCGGGGTAGGCGCCCGCCACGTCCTTCACGTCCGAGCGACCCGGCTCGTCGACCCAGTTCACCCCGTAAGCGAGGGTGTCGTGGTGGCCGAAGAGGATCTTCTCCTGCGACAGCCGCTCGAGGTTCGCGAACAGCGCGCGCGTCTCGGGAGTGGCGTTCGGGTCGGCGAGCCTCGGCTGCGGGGCCGCGGCCGGCACCGAGGCGCAGGCCGTCAGCAGGGAGAGGAAGGCGAGGCAGAAGATCCGGATGCGAGCGGTCATGTCTTTCATCCCTTGCGGCGGCCGATAGGGAAATCGTCCGCTTCGCGGTAGCGGCAACTTGCCGCTGCGGCACCGCCCCGATATGTCGGACAAAAATACGCATCGGGAGGAAGTGCGGATGGGCCTGGCCGGTATCGATATCGCCGTCGTGATCGTCTACGCGATCGCCATCTTCGCCCTTGCCCAGTGGGTGTCGCGCACCAAGAAGGGCGAGGAGAAGGACACCTCCGACTATTTCCTCGCCTCGCGCTCGCTTCCCTGGTGGGCGATCGGCGCCTCGCTCATCGCCGCCAACATCTCGGCCGAGCAGATCGTCGGCATGTCGGGCTCCGGCTACGTCATCGGCCTCGCCATCGCCTCCTACGAATGGATGGCGGCGCTCACCCTGCTCATCGTGGGCAAATTCTTCCTGCCGATCTTCTTGCGCAACGGCATCTACACGATGCCGCAATTTCTCGAGCAGCGTTACGGCGCGTCGATCCGGACGCTGATGGCGCTCTTCTGGCTCGCCCTCTACATCTTCGTGAACCTGACCTCGATCATCTGGCTCGGCTCGATCGCCGTCAACCGCGTCGCCGGCGTCAATCAGGACGTCGCCATCGTCGCGCTGGGCGCCTTCGCGCTCTTCTACCAGCTCTACGGCGGCCTAAAGGCGGTGGCGCTGACCGACATCGTCCAGGTGTCGCTGCTCGTCATGGGCGGCCTGATGGTGACCGGTATAACGCTGAACGAGCTCGGCGGCGACGCCGGCATCCTCGGCGGCTTCGCAACCCTCACGCAGCGCCTGCCCGAGCATTTCGACATGATCCTCTCGCCCGACAGCCCGCATTACAAGGAGCTGCCCGGCCTCTCCGTCCTCATCGGCGGGATGTGGATCGCGAATCTGAGCTACTGGGGCTTCAACCAGTATATCATCCAGCGCGGACTTGCCGCGAAGAGCATCGCCGAGGCGCAGAAGGGCGTCGTCTTCGCCGCCTATCTGAAGCTTCTGATGCCGCTGATCGTCGTCGTACCCGGCATCGCCGCGGTGATGCTCGCGCCGGGCCTCGAAAAGCCCGACCAAGCCTATCCGACGATGATGCGGTACCTGCCGGCGGGCATTCTCGGCCTCGTCTTCTCGGCGTTGGTCGCGGCGATCATCGCGTCGACCGCCTCCAAGATCAATTCGATCGCGACCATCTTCACCCTTGACATCTACGCCAAGCTCCGCCGCGATCCGAACGCCCAGGCGCAGGAAGGGGACATCGCGAAGCCGGAGGTGGACGAGCATGCGCCCGGACAGGCCCACCGCGAGCGCGAACTGGTCCTGGTCGGCCGGATCACCGCCTTCGCCGCCACCGCGATCGCGATCCTCGCCGCGCGGCCGCTGCTCGGCAGCTCCGAGCAGGCCTTCCAGTTCATCCAGGAATTCACCGGCTTCTTCACGCCCGGCATCGTCGTGATGTTCATGCTCGGCCTGTTCTGGAAGCGCGCGACCGAAGCCGGCGCGATCGCCGCCGCGGTCGCGTCGGTGGTGCTGTCGTGGCTCGCGAAGATCTATATGCCGGACTTCCCGTTCATGAACCGTATGGCGGTCGTCTTCCTCGCCTCGCTTGCGCTGGCGGTGCTGGTCTCGCTGGCCCGGCCGGCGCGGCAGGAGAGCAACCTCATCGTCACCCGGGACGTCAGCTTCCGCACGCCGAACTCGTTCAATATTCCCGCGCTCGGCGTCATCCTCATCCTGATCGCGCTCTACGCCACTTACTGGTGAGGCGGGCGGGCTTCGCGGGACTGCTGACCTTCCTCGCCGCCTTCGCCCTCGCCGGGGCGGGGGCGGCCGAGGAGCGCGTCGCCTCCGCGCCCTATAGCTGGCAGAACGTCACCGTCGGCGCCGGCGGCTTCGCGCCGAACATCGTCTTCAGCCGGGCGGAGAAGGGCCTCGGTTATATCCGCACCGATATGGGCGGCGCCTATCGCTGGGACGCGCGGCAAGAGCGCTGGACCCCGCTGCAGGACGGCAATGCCGTCAGCAGCTATATGGGCGTCGAGAGCGTCGCGCCGGACCCTCTGAACCCCGACATCGTCTATCTCGCCGCCGGCATGGGGTATTGGGGCGAGGCGGCGATCCTGCGCTCGCAGGACCGCGGCGACACCTGGGAGACGGTGCCGGTGCCGTTCAAGATGGGCGGCAACGAGAATGGCCGGGGCCTCGGCGAGCGGCTCGCCATCGACCCGAACCGCACCTCCACGCTATACTTCGGCTCCCGCCACGACGGCCTCCAGCGCAGCGACGACAGCGGCCGTACCTGGCGCAAGGTCGGAACCTTCCCGCACAAGGGCCTCGGCGCCCCCGCCGGCCGACGCGAGACGCATGCCGGGATCAGCTTCGTGCTGTTCGACCCGCGCAGCGGCCGCCCCGGCGCCGGCTCCGGCATAATCTACGCGGCCGTCGCCGACCCTGCCGACCCCTCTACCGGTCCGCCGACGGCGGCAGGACCTGGGCGGCGGTGCCCGGCGGGCCCGGATCGGAGATGCTGCCGGTCAAGGGCGACATCGACGGGGCGGGGCACCTCTACATCGACTATTCCACCGGCATCGGCCCCAACGACATTGCGGGCGGATCGGTCTGGCGGCTCGACACCGACACCGGGCGCTGGACCGACATCACCCCC
>DASVVY010000117.1:0-13979 GCA_036386335.1 Allosphingosinicella sp.
CGCTGACGGAGGGGAGAAATCCCGGCGGCGGCGCATCCGGCGCGCGTTCCCCTCCGTACCTCCTTCCGCCAGCCGCCAGGGCTGGATCAAATAAGGAGGTCCCCCGATGATGAAGCTCCCCGTCCGTGCCGCGCTTGCGGCCGCCGTCCTCGCGCTCGGCGCCGGCACGGCCGCGACCGCCAGGAACCCGATGGTGGGCGGCGCCGCCATGTATCCGACGCGCAGCATCGTGCAGAATGCCGTCAACTCGAAGGATCACACGACGCTCGTCGCCGCCGTCAAGGCCGCGGACCTGGTGGACACGCTCTCCGGCAAGGGGCCCTTCACCGTATTCGCGCCGACCGACGCCGCCTTCGGCAAGCTCCCCGCAGGCACCGTCCAGAGCCTCGTCATGCCCGAGAACAAGGCGGCGCTGACCACCGTCCTCACGTATCACGTCGTGCCCGGCCGCCTGACCTCCAAAGCCATCGCTCGGCAGATCCGCGCCGGCGGCGGTAGCGCGCGGCTGACGACGGTGCAGGGCGAAACGCTGACCGCCCGCATGAACGGCAAGTGGCTCGTCCTCACCGACCCCAAGGGCGGCACGGCCCGGGTGACGACGGCGAACGTCATGCAGTCGAACGGCGTCATCCACGTCGTCGACACGGTGCTGATGCCCTGATGCCCTGTGCGCCCGCCACCCCCTGAGGCGGGCGTACGCCTCCGGCGGGAGCTCGGGAATGGCCACACTGGCGTTCAGCCCCCGTCCAGCCCCGTTCCCGGCCCTGCCGGAGGCACCCTTCCCCACCGCACGGCGATGGTGCATGGAAGACGCGATGGACGCCCCCGCCGCCCACTCGACCGGGTCTGAGGACCGCCGGCGCCTCGCCGGCACCCTCGAGGCGGTCGCGGGCGGCAGCCAGGCCGCCATGGCCGAGCTCTACCGGCTGACCTCGGCCAAGCTCTACGGCATCTCGCTGCGGCTGTTGCGCGACGAGGGCGAGGCCCAGGACGTGCTCCAGGAAACCTACGTCACCGTCTGGCGCAAGGCCGGCGCCTTCGATGCGGCGCGGGCGAGCCCGATCACGTGGCTGGCGGTCCTCGCCCGCAACAAGGCCATCGACCGGCTGCGCGGCCGCCGCCCCGCCGCCGTCGAGACGCTGGACGCCGCGAACGACGTTGCGGACGAGCAGCCGTCCGCGCTCGACCTCCTCGAGCGGGATGAGGACAAGGCACGGATCGCGGGGTGCCTCGCCGAGCTCGAAGCGAACCAGCGCGATGCGATCCGGTCCGCCTTCTTCGACGGCGCCAGCTATCCGGCGCTTGCCGAGCGCGAAGGGGTGCCGCTCGGCACGATGAAGAGCTGGATACGGCGCGGGCTCGCCAGGCTTCGGGGGTGCCTCGAGCGATGAGCGACGATCGTGCCATGGACGGCGAAGAGCTCGACCTGCTTGCCGGGGAATATGCGCTGGGATTACTGGAGGGCGCCGAGCTGCGGGACGCCGAGGCGCGGCTCGCGTCCGATGCGGCGTTCCGTACGGCCGTCGGCCGCTGGTCGTCGCGCCTCGCGCCGATGCTCGGCGAGGTCGAGGCCGTCGCCCCGCCGGCGGGTGCGTGGACCCTGATCGAGCGCGCCATCGCTCCCGCACCCGCTGCAGGCAATGTGGTGCGGCTGCGGCGGAGCGTGAACCTGTGGCGCGCATGGTCCGCCGCGGCGACAGCGATCGCGGCCTCGCTGGCCCTGGTCCTCGTCACGCGGCAGGTCCCCGCCCCTGCACCGGTGCCGGAAGCGCCCCCGCGGCGCCCGCCGATGGTGGCGATGGTGCAGTCGGACGGCGGCGCGACCCGCCTCGTCGCGACATACGATCCGGACGCGGGCACCCTCGTCGTGGCGCCGGCGACCCTCAGCGCCGTCTCCGGGCACGCGCACCAGCTCTGGCTGATCCCCGCCGACGGCAAGCCGCGCCCGGTGGCGATGATCGAACCTGGCCGGCCGATGCGGATGAAGATGCCCGATCCGATGATGCCGGCCATGGAGGGCAAGGTCACCGTCGCAGTGTCGGTCGAGCCGCCGGGCGGGTCGCCCACCGGTCTGCCGACGGGCCCGGTCATCGCGTCCGGAGATTTTTCCGCCACCTGAGCGGCTGCATCCGATCCGCCGCGGCGCCCGTATCTGGCGGTGGAGCGAAGGGAGTTCGAGATATGAAGAGGTACACGAGACGCAGCTTCGCCACCGCGGCGGTCGCGGCTGCCGCGGGCGCAGCCTTCTGGCGCAGCGGTAGCGGACCGGCCTCCGCCGCGGAGCGCTTCGAGGTGACGAGGACGCCGGAAGAATGGCGCCGCGTCCTCAAGCCCCAGCAGTTTGCGGTGCTGCGCCAGGCGCATACGGAGCGCTCCGGATCGAGCCCGCTGAACCGGGAGCACCGGCGCGGGACCTTTCAGTGCGCCGGCTGCGGGCTGCCGGTCTACAGCTCGGCGGCCAAGTTCGAGAGCGGGACGGGGTGGCCGAGCTTCACCGCGCCGCTGCCCAATGCGGTGCGCACCCGGCCCGACAACAGCCTGCTGTTCAACCGCACGGAGGTCCATTGCCGCCGCTGCGGCGGTCATCTCGGCCACGTGTTCGACGACGGCCCGGCGCCGACCGGCAAGCGCTATTGCATGAACGGCGCGGCGCTGACGTTCCGGCCGGCCTGAGGAGAGCGAAGAATGCATAGGATCCTCGGCAGCCTGTTGCTGCTTCTCGCCGGCTGGGCCGCGCTCGCCGCGCCGGCCGCAGCGGCCCCCAAGCTCGCCTCGGCGGTGTTCGCCGGCGGCTGCTTTTGGTGCACCGAATCGGACTTCGACCATATGCCGGGGGTCGTCTCGACGACCTCCGGCTATGCCGGCGGACGGGTGACGAACCCGAGCTACGAGCAGGTGTCGGCGGGCGGGACCGGCCACATCGAATCGGTGAAGGTGGTCTACGATCCGGCGAAGATCCGCTACGAGACGCTGGTCGCCCGCTTCTTCAAGACGGTCGACCCGCTCGACGGCGGCGGCCAGTTCTGCGACCGCGGCGACCAGTACCGCACCGCCATCTTCGCGGGCACGCCGGAGGAGCGGCGGATCGCCGAGACGGTGAAGGCACGGGCGGCGGCGGTGCTGAAGAAGCCGGTCCAGACGCTGATCCTGCCGGCCGGCCCCTTCTACGCGGCAGAGGGGTATCATCAGGATTACTACCGCAAGAACCCGGTCCGCTACCGCTACTATCGCTGGCGCTGCGGACGCGAGGCGCGGCTGAAGGCGGTGTGGGGGAAGCATTGAGGTCCGCCGCGGCGCCGTGAAGCTTCCGCGGACGGCCTGTCTCCCTCCGGGACAGCCGAAATGGCCCGCTTGCGGGAGCCGGCGGGGGGAGGCAGGACCCTCGGGATGAAGAACCCGCTCGGCATCCGGCTCAAATGGATCCCCCTCCAGGGCATGTTCTTCGTGGTCGGCATCGCCGCCACGCTGCTCTCCGTTCCCGGCACCGACCCCGCCGACAGCCACCCACGCCCGGCCCCGCGAGTGGAGGCCGCGGCGCCCGCCCCGGCGGCCCCGCGCCTCTCCGAAGCCGGGGTGGTCACCTCGCGCATGGTCGCCGAGGCGGCGCAGGCCGCGCCGGCATCCGAGCCGGTGCCCGGCGCCGTCGCGCCCGAGGTCCCCGTCCACAAGCTGCTCGCGATCCCGCGCTGGCTCCACGACGGCGAGTTCGTCTGGGACGACAATGCGCCGACGCAAGGACCGCTCGAAGTGGTGGTGGACCTGCGGCTGCGCCTCATCTCGGTCTATCGCGGCGGGATCGAGATCGGCCGCTCGGCGATCATCTACGGCGCCGACGACAAGCCGACGCCGAAGGGCACCTTCCCGATCCTCGAGAAGGACATCGACCACGTCTCCAACATCTACGACGCGCCGATGCCCTACATGATGCGTCTGACCATGGACGGAGTCGCCCTCCACGGCTCGGCCGAGATTACCGACTATGTCGCCACTAACGGATGCGTAGGGCTTCCCGACGACTTCGCAGCGAAGCTCTTCGCCCAAGCCAAAATCGGCGACCGCGTCACCATCGTCGAGAGCCAGACGGCCTGAACGCCCCTCGCGGCAGCTCCTTGCTTCGGCTAAGGATGCGCCGCGGAGGACCCAATGAGGATCATCGGAAGCTTCGTCAGCCCCTATGTGCGCAAGGTGCTCGCCTGCGTGCTCCTCAAGGGCCTCGACTACGAGATCGACCCGATCACCGCCTTCTTCGGCAACGACGAGTTCGAGCGGCTGAGCCCGTTGCGGCGCATCCCGGTGCTGGTCGACGGCGAGGTGGCGCTGAGCGATTCTTCGGTGATCTGCGCCTATCTCGACGAGCGCTACCCCGAGCCCCCGCTCCTTCCCGCGGGCATAGCCGACCGCGCGCGGGCCCGCTGGCTGGAGGAATATGCCGACACCCGTCTCGGCGACGTGTTCATCTGGGGCCTCTTCTACCAGAAGTTCGTCCACCCGCTGATCTGGGGCGAGCCGGGCGACGAAGCGCGGATCGAGAAGACGCTGCGCGAAGATCTGCCGCGGGAGATGCGCTACCTCGAAGCCGAGTTGCCGGAGGAAGGCTTCCTGTTCGGGGAGGAGATCGGCCTCGCCGATATCGCCGTCGCGACCTTCTTCCGCAACGGCGCCTATGTCGGCTTCGAGCCCGATCCGGACCGGTGGCCGAAGACTGCCGCCTTCGCCGCCCGCGCGCTCGCCCATCCCTGCTTCGCGGCCACCCTCCCGTTCGAGCAGGCCCAGCTCAGCACCAACCCGCAGGGGCGGCGAAAGGCGCTGATGGAGGCAGGCGCGCCGCTGACGGCGGAGACGCTCGGCACGCGCGAACCGCGGAGGGGGATCATGGTGCTCTAGCATCGACAGGCCCAGATAGAGCTTGCTTCGCGGGGCTTTTCGCCGGATGCTACAAATGTAGCAGTCCACGAGGAGCCTCGATGAAGTTGAGTTGGTTGGCAGGCGTCGTCGGCGCGGCTCTCGTCGGCGCTTGCCAGACGGCTCCGCCGACGGCGCGGCAACCCGTCGCTTTGGCGATCGAGAATGTCACCGTCATCGATCCCGAGACGAGGCGGTTGCTTCCACACCATTCGGTCTACGTCGACGGGAAGCGGATCGTCGCGGTGCTGGCGGCGGATGCCCGCTCGCCCTACGTGCCGGCCAAACGGGTGAACGGGGCTGGGCGGTACCTGATCCCAGGGCTGATGGACATGCACGTCCACCTGTTCCTCCCCGAGCCGGCGGAGCCGAGCCTGAACCTGCTCCTGGCCAACGGGGTGACCGGCATTCGCGAGATGTCCGGCGACTGCTGGGCGCTGGCGGGCGTGACCGCCGGATGCATTGCCGACTACAAGGCGCTTCAGGCGCGGATCGCTTCGGGCGAAACGCTTGGGCCGGAAATTCTCAGGCTGGCGAGTACGATGGTGATGGGGCCCGCCAACGTGCAGGTGCCCGAGGGCGTCGATCCCTTCATCGCGCCCGCGAATGCCGAGCAGGGGCGCCGGCTCGCCCGCTACCTCGCCGGGCGGGGCGCCGACCTGATCAAGACCCACGACACCATCCCGCGGGACGCCTTTTATGCGCTGCTGGACGAAGCGCGGAAGCTGCGGATCGAGGTTTCCGGGCACGTGCCGTTCGGCGCCGGCAGCCTCGGCGCGGCCCGACGCGGCTACGGCAGCATCGAGCATGCCCGCGACCTGCTCTACGACTGCAGCCGGTACGGAGCGGAATACCGGCAAGCGACCAGCGATTTCGCCGACCGGAAGCCCGGGGCGACTCGGCCGCCGAACCTGGTGCGGCTGAGAAATACGGTCGAGGAATACGATCCGAAGCTCTGCGCCGCCTTTCTGCGCGAGCTGGCGCGGACCGGCGTCTATTATGTGCCGACCCACGTGACCCGCGAGATGGAGGCACGGGCGAACGAGGCCGCCTACCGCAGCGACCCGCGCCGCAAGTACATCCTTCCCAGGCGCAACCGTCTTTGGGAGGCCGATCTCGACCAGACCGCCGCCGCCCCGCCCGAGGAAAGGCAGGCCCTCGCCCGCTTTTTCGGGCACGGTATGGAGGTGACGCGGATGGCCTGGCGCGCGGGCGTGCCGATCATGGCGGGCACGGACTCGAGCGACACGATGATCGTCCCCGGCTTCAGCCTCCACCGCGAGCTTGGGCTGCTCCGCCGCGCCGGGCTGCCGCCGATGGATGTGCTGCGGGCGGCGACCACCGTGCCAGCACGCTATCTGAAGAGGAGCGCGAGCCTCGGCGGCATCGGGACGGGGAAGGAGGCGGACCTCGTGCTGCTCGATGCCGATCCGCTGCAGGACATCGCCAACACCCAGTTCATCCGGGCGGTGATCGCCGACGGGAGGCTCTACGACCGCGCCGCGCTCGATGCGTTGCTGTCCACGGTCGAGCGCGCGGCGGCCGCCCCTCCAGCCGTGCCCTAGTTGCGGTTTGTCCGCGTTGCGGCGAGGATCGCCTTCCCCGCCCCGCAGCCGGAGACGACCATGGCGCTGAAGCTCTACGGCCACCCCTTCTCGTCCTACACCCAGAAGGCGCTGATCGCGCTGTACGAGAACGGCACCGCCTTCGACTATCTGACGCTCGGGCCCGACGCTCCGGAGATCGGCGCGGAGTTCGGCGCCTTGTGGCCGATCGGGAAATTTCCGGTGCTGGTGGACGAGGGGCAGCTCGTCTTTGAGGCGACGATCATCGTCGAGCATCTCGGGCTGCACCATCCCGGCCCGGTGAGACTTCTCCCCGCCGATCCGGCGGCGGCGCTGCCGGTGCGGATGCTGGACCGCTTCTTCGACAATTATGTGATGCGGCCGATGCAGAAGATCGTCACCGACTCGATGCGGAGCGGCGAGGAGCGGGACGCCCGAGGCGTTGCCGACTCGCGGGCGCTGCTCGACACCGCCTATGCGTGGCTGGAGAAGCATCTCGAGGGACGGGAGTGGGCGGCGGACGGCGGCTTCACCCTCGCCGACTGCGCGGCGGCGCCGTCGCTCTTCTATGCCGACTGGGCGCACCCGATCCCCGACGGGCGCCCTCACCTGCGCGCCTACAGGCAGCGGCTGCTCGAGCGGCCCTCTTTCGCCCGCGCCGTCGACGAGGCGCGTCCCTACCGGCCCTTCTTCCCGCTGGGCGCCCCGGACCGGGACTGAGCGCGATTCCTCTATCCGCCGGTGCGCCGGCGGAAGATCCGGCATTCGGGGGTGTTGCGGCCGGCGCGCTTGCAGAAGAGCCGCATGTTGCGCGCATTGCGGTAGCGGACCGGTGCCTCCGCCCGCGGCCGAGGCGCCTGGGCCGAGGCGCTCCCCTGCCCCTGCATCTGGCGGCGGAAGATGCGGCACTGGGGGGTGTTTCGCCCGCTCCGCTCGCAGAACAGCCGCATCGTCCGCGAATTGCGCCGCGAGTAGCGCACCGGTGCGCTCGAAACCTGCTCCCGAGCCTCGGGCCCAGATCGCGCGGGGGCCGCTCGCCTCGGCGTCGCGGCGGCGCTGCGCCGCTCGACCGCGGCCGGCGGGGATGGTCCGTCGGACGCCTGAGGCTCCGCCGCCGGCGCCGGGGGAACGGCGGCGGGGCCGGGCCTCGCCACGGCCGGGGGCGGGGGAGCCGTTTGGGCGGCGGGCGGCGGGCGCTTCTGCTGGAGAGGCTCCCTGCCCATCCATGCCGCGGCGGCCAGGCCCGCGAGGAGCAGGCCGACGAGCGCGGAAATCAGCACGGGCGTCCTGCCCGACCGCTTCGGCTGACGAGCTGGCGGCGCTGCTTGCGCGGCCGGGGCGGGGCGGGCGGAGGGAGCGGCGGTCGCGGCTTCGAGCGCAGGGCTCCGGCGCCCGCCGCACAGCCGCTTGAGCTCGGCGGCGACTCTCTGCCACCCGGGATGGTAGGGCTCGCCGCGCCAGCCCGAGATGAGCGCCACCCGGCTCGCGTCGGCGCTGGCCACCGGCATGATCCCGTCCGCCGAGACCTCGACCAGCTTGCCGTGCCGGCTCGCCTCGGCGACCGCGGCCGCGATCAGATCCGAAGCCATGGCGGCGCGGGACCAGAGGACGATCGTCGCGGAGGCGCCGCGGACCCGATCGAGCAACGCGGCGGCGGCGGGGGGCGTCCCCTGGTCCACCTCGCACGAGCGGACGTCGTAGCCCGCCGCAGCGGCTTCGTCGCGCAGGCGCGCGGCCGCCGCCTTCTTGTCTGCGCAGTGGATGATGACCGCGTCCGTCATTGACTTCGTGCCTTAGCAGAAGAGCCGCCGCCGGACAGTGCGCCTCCGGCCGCCGTCCTGAACACGGACACAGCGGCAAACGCGGCGATTCCAGCTTCGTTCTCGTTTCGCTTGCGTAATCTTGCGGGCAGTGCGACTTTGCCCTGGGGAAAACCGGGGAGGCGATCATGCAACGTTCGGTGAGGACGCCGATGCACCTGTGGATCGTCGGCGGCCTGTCGACGCTGTGGAACGCGTACGGCTGCTACGACTATCTGATGACCCAGACCAGGAACCAGGCCTATCTGGCCCAGTTCACCGAGGCGCAGCGGGCCTATGTCGAGAGCTTTCCGGCCCTGGCGCAGGGCGCCTGGGCGCTCGGCGTCTGGGGCGCGCTGGCGGGTTCGCTGCTGCTGCTCGCGCGCAGCCGCTGGGCGGTGGCGGCGTTCGGCGTGTCGCTGTTCGGGCTGGCCGCAAGCACGGTCTACCAGCACCTGCTGTCGAGGATGCCGGGCGAGCTGATGGATGGAGCGATGATGGTCCTGTCGCTGGCCATCTGGGCGATCGTGGTCGGGCTGCTGCTCTACGCCCTCGCGATGCGGCGCAGGGGCGTGCTGCGCTGAGGCTCTCGCGGCCCGCCCGAGCCTAGACGAGACAGGTTCCAGCCATCTCGGCTGGGCTAGACTGCGGCGATGCTGCGGGTAAGCCAACAGGATCGTGACCGGCTGCGCTCGGCCGCGGGGGTCGCGGCGCTGCACGCCCTGCTCGCTTACGCCCTGCTCCGCGGCTTCGGGATCGACCTTCCGGTTCCGGTGCCGGAGGAGATGAAGATCTTCGACGTCTCCGAGCCCCCTCCCCCGCCCGCCATTCCCGCCCCGCCGGAAAAGGTGCGGGAATCGAAGCGCGCCAAACCCAAGGATCCGGAAGGCGCCGCAGCCCCGCCCAACCTCAAGGACACGCCGACCGAAATCGTCGCGCCGCCGCCCAAGATCGTGCTCCCCGTCCCGCCGCCCATCCCCGCCGCGCCGGTCGGCGGCCAGGGCGACGCGCCGGCCGCGGGCGCCGCCGAGGTGCCCGGCCCCGGCACCGGGCGGGGAGGCCAGGGCACGGGCCTCGGCAGCGGCGCCCAGGGCACGGGCACGGGCGGCGGCGGCGGCGGGATCGGTAGCGGCCGGCCGGTGCACGCGCGCTGGATCCGCGGCGGCATCGATCCGGACGATTACCCGCGCTCCGCGCTGCGGCGGCGGGCGAGCGGCGTCGTTCGCCTGCGCTTCACGGTGGCGCCGGATGGCCGGGTGCGCGACTGCGCCGTCACCGGGTCCAGCGGCGATGCGGAGCTCGACCGCACCACCTGCCGACTGATCGAGCAGCGCTTCCACTACCGCCCGGCCCGCGACGCGGCCGGCCGGCCGGTCGCCGAGACGGTGCGCGGGGAACATGAGTGGGAGCTCGGCGCCGAGCCCCCGCCGGTGGAGGTCGAACCGGACATCCTGGACGAGTGAGCCGGCCGTTCCTTCGCCGCAGCCGAACCGCCGAGACGAGCGATCGGCGCGAAAGTCACGAGAGTCGCGAGAGTCGCGAGAGTCGCGAGAGTCGCGAGAGTCACATGGAATCACGGGGGGTCCCCAGCCCCACGCCCCGCTCGACGCCCGCGCCTGCCTCCGCGCGGCTACGGAAGGTGACGAAGTTGAGGAAGTTGAGGGCTGCCGAGAGGCGGTCGCAAGCACCGATCGGCCGGCTGCCAGCGGACGCTCGCCAGCGCGACAAGGCGCATACGCCTGGAGCAGCATCGGACGGGGCGAATCGCGACCGAGAGAGTGGGAGGGCCATTCCGGAGGTTGGATCATAGTTCAGGGGGTGTAGGAAAGTTCTTTTTTCGTTCTCCCCGCCGCTGGTTCCGCGCGTGCGCCGGGGACTTGCCACCGCTCGCAACATCATTTAACGAATTAGTTAAATAGGCAGGAGCGACATGAATAGGGTTTTCGAAGCGCTGGCCTCGACGCCGCGGCGGAAGATCCTCGCTTACCTGGCGGAGGTGGACCTGACCGCGGGCGAGATCGCGGCACGATTCGAGATGAGCAAGCCGGCGATCTCGAAGCACCTGCAGGTGCTGGAGAATGCCGGGCTCGTGACCAGCGAGAAGCGCGGCCAGTTCGTCCATTATTCGCTGGTGCGGGAGAATCTGGTCAACACGCTCAACGGCTTCGTCCAGCGGGTCTGCCCGGTGTCGACGCCGCTCAAGCGGGAGAGCGCGGAGCTGCGGCGGGCGCGCGGCGGCGAAACGGAAGAATAGGAGGCGGCGGTGGAGCTGGTGCCGGGTTCGGAGCGGATCGTCGCAGACACATCCTCCGACCCGGTGCGGGGCCGCATCCGCTGGGCGCCGGCCAAGTCGCTGTGGATCGGCGGCATGACCGCCGCCGCCGGCGGGCTCGGACCGGTCTTCTTCACCTGGGGCGCGTTCCTGCTGTTCGTGCTGACCTGCGGCGTCACCCTGTGCGCCGGCCATTCGGTGGGGATGCACCGCCGCCTCATCCACAACAGCTTCCGCTGCCCGCTGTGGCTCGAACATGTCTGCGTCTATCTGGGCGTGCTGGTCGGCATGGCGGGGCCGACCGGCATGATCCGCATCCACGACATGCGCGACTGGGCGCAGCGCCAGCCCGACTGCCACGATTTCTACGCGCATCGCGGCGGCTTCTGGCGCGACGCGTGGCACCAGCTCCATTGCGAGCTCGCGCTGGAGCGGCCGCCGCGTTTCCGGCTGGAGCCGCGGGTGGCGCGGAACCGCGTCTATGCTTTGATGGAGCGGACGTGGATGGCGCAGCAGCTGCCGTGGGCGGTGCTGTTCTTCGCGATCGGCGGCGTACCGTGGGTCGTGTGGGGCATCTGCGCGCGGGTTTCGGTCTGCGTCACGGGCCACTGGCTGGTCGGCCATTTCGCCCACATCGAGGGTGGGCAGACCTGGGTCGTCGAGGGGGCCTGCGTCCAGGGGTACGACGTCCGCATCGCCGGCCTGATCAGCATGGGCGAGAGCTGGCACAACAACCACCACGCCTTTCCGGGCTCGGCGAAGCTCGGGCTGGAGCCGGGACAGGCGGATCTCGGCTGGGTGCTGCTGCGGCTGTTCGAGAGGCTCGGCCTCGCCTGGGACATCGTCGTGCCCGAGGCGATGCCCCACCGGCCGGCGCTCCGCCGGGTGGCGCAGCGCGGCCGCGGCTGCCCGCTCGCCGCCCGCCTGCTGGCGCGGGGCTGAGGCGGTGCTGCGCCTCCCCTCGTTCGGAACGGAGATCAGCGTCCCGCGCTACGCGGTCGCAGCGCCGGCGCTCCTCTTCTCGCAGCACGCAGCCGTCGCCCTTGCGTTCCGCGCCATGGGGCAGCCGCTCGCCGCCGACGCGGGATTCTGGCTCATGCCGCTGCGGCGGCTTTCGATGCTCGACGGGCTCAGCGCGACCGCTGCGGCACTCGCCTTCGTTTTCTACCTTACCGTGGTGTGGTGGCTGGCGCTGCTGTCCTTCCGGCGGGCGAACCGCTCCAGCCTCGGCTACACGCTCGCGGCGCTCACCGTGATTCCAGTCGTCCAGCTGGCCGCGGTCGCGGCGCTTGCGGTCCTGCCGGTCCGCGGACGCGAGGAGCGCGGCGAGGCAGGCGAGGGCGTGAACGTGGCCCATGTCGTACAGGGCCTGCTGGCGGGGATCGCGATCATCGTCCTTGCGGTGCTCGTCTCCGCGCTGACGTTCGGGAGCTACGGCTGGGGGCTGTTCGTGATGACGCCCTTCCTTGTGGGAGTGACGACGGGCTACATCGCGAACCGCAGCGCACCGCTCGAGACGGGGCAGACGCGGTCGCTGGTTCTCGCGGCTGCGGGGCTCGGCGGACTGGCGCTCATCGCTCTGTCCCTGGAAGGCTTCGTCTGCATCCTCATGGCAGCCCCGCTTGGGGCGCTCGTCGCAGCTTTGGGCGGCATGATCGGCCGCGAAATGGCGCTCGCCGGCCACCGCCGCGGAAAGCCGTTCCTCAGCCTGGCCTTGCTGCCGGCGGTGTTCGCACTGGAGGCGGCGATGCCGCCGGCGCTCGCCATCGAGACCAACGAGACGGTCGACATCGCGGCGCCGCCCGCGGCCGTCTGGCGGGCGCTGGTCAGCGACGATCCAATCGCGGTGGCGCCGGGCCTGGTCGGCCGGGCCGGGCTGGCCTACCCGTTGCGCGCCCGAATCGAGGGCAGCGGAGTCGGGGCGGAGCGGCTCGGCTTCTTCTCGACCGGCATCGCGCGGGAGAGGATCACGGGCTGGGAACCGGGGCGCCGCCTCGCCTTCAGGGTCGTCGCCCAGCCGCCGGCGATGGAGGAGATGAGCCCGTACCGGCGCGTCCACGCGCCGCACGTCCAGGGCTATTTCGACACCGGCGAGACCCGGTTCGACCTCGTGCCGCTGCCGGGCGGCGGCACCCGCCTCACCGCTCGCGCCTCGCACGTGCTGCGCATCGATCCGGTGCTCTATTGGGAGCCGCTGGCGCGGTGGGCGATCCGCAGCAACACGCGGCGTGTACTGGAAGACGTGAGGGCACGGTCGGGGGCGTAGCAGCGCCGTCCGGGGACCGGGGACCCATCCGGTGCGTTGGGCGGGGATGAGCACCCGGTTCGCGACGGTGGCTGGCGCCCTCCTGCTCCCGCTCGCGGGATGCGCCGAGGTCCGCGCGCCCGAACCGGTGCCGGAGCGGCCCCCGGAGGTGCTGGCGGACAATTTCAGGAATTTCGAGGCGCGCCTGCTCGACGCGCACAACCGCGTCCGCGCCGCGGCGGGGATGCCGCCGCTTGCCTGGGACGCGGGCCTGGCCGCGGACGCCGCGCGCTACGGGCCGCAGCTGGCGGCGCTGGACAAGCTGGTCCACGCCCCCGCCGCGGAACGGCGCGGAGCCGGCGAGACCTTGTGGATGGGCACGTCCGGCAGGTTCAGCCTCGAGAATATGGTGGCCGACTGGGCGAGCGAGCAGCGCTACTTCCGGCCGGGGACATTCCCGGACGTCAGCTCCACCGGCAAGTGGGCCGACGTCGCCCACTACACGCAGATCATCTGGCGGAACACGCAGCGGGTCGGCTGCGCGTTCCACCCGACGCCCAAGTGGGATTATCTAATCTGCCGCTACTCGCCGGCGGGGAACGTGATCGGGCAGCGGGTGCCGTAGCTAGCGGTTGCGGCGGCCTTCGATGAGGCCGTCGACCAGTCCGGGATCGGCGAGGGTCGAGGTGTCGCCAAGGCTGCCGAACTCGTTCTCGGCGATCTTGCGCAGGATCCGGCGCATGATCTTGCCGCTGCGCGTTTTGGGGAGGCCGGGCGTGAAGTGGATCAGGTCCGGGCTGGCGATCGGACTGATCTCGGTGCGGACGTGCTGGCGCAGCTCGCGCTCCAGCGCCTCGCTCTCGACCTCGCCCTCCATAAGGGTGACGTAGCAATAGATGCCCTGCCCCTTGATGTCGTGCGGGTAGCCGACGACCGCGGCCTCGGCGACGCAACGGTGGGAGACGAGGGCGCTCTCGATCTCGGCGGTGCCGAGACGGTGGCCTGAGATGTTGAGCACGTCGTCGACCCGGCCGGTGATCCAATAATAGCCGTCCCCGTCGCGGCGGCAGCCGTCGCCGGTGAAGTATTTCCCCTTGTACGCCGAGAAATAGGTCTGAACGAAGCGCTCATGGTCGCCGTAGACGCTCCGCATCTGGCCCGGCCAGGAGCGGGTGATGCAGAGATTGCCCTCGCCC
>DASVVY010000118.1:0-13866 GCA_036386335.1 Allosphingosinicella sp.
CGGCCGGTGAGATAATCGGCGGTGAGTGAGTTTTCATTACTCAGGACGTCGCTCAGCGACCCGTGGGCGACGACTTCGCCGCCGTGGACGCCGGCGCCGGGGCCCATGTCGATGACGTAGTCGGCGCTGCGGATCGCGTCCTCGTCATGCTCGACGACCAGCACGGTGTTGCCGAGGTCGCGGAGGCGCTTGAGGGTGACGAGCAGCCGGTCGTTGTCGCGCTGGTGGAGGCCGATCGAGGGCTCGTCGAGGACGTAGAGGACGCCCGACAGGCCCGAGCCGATCTGGCTGGCGAGGCGGATGCGCTGGCTCTCGCCGCCCGAGAGGGTGCCGGAGGTGCGGTCGAGGTTCAGGTAATCGAGGCCGACATTGTTGAGGAAGCCGAGGCGCTCGTTGATCTCCTTGAGGATGGCGCGGGCGATCTCCTTCTGCTGGGCGGTGAGCTTCTCCTCGAGGGTTGAGAACCATTCGAGCGCGTGGCGGACGGAGCGGCGGGTGGACTGGCTGATGTCCTCGCCGGCGATCTTGACGGCGAGCGGCTCGGGGCGGAGGCGGGCGCCGTGGCAGGCCTCGCAGGGCGCGGCGGACTGGTATTTGGAGAGCTCCTCGCGCATCCAGGCGCTCTCGGTCTGGAGCATGCGGCGGTTGAGGTTGCCGATCACGCCTTCGAAGGGCTTGCGGACGTCGTAGCTCTTGCGGCCGTCGACGAAGGTGAGGGTGACCGGGCGGCCCTTGGTGCCGTAGAGGATGATGTCCTTCACGTCCTCGGGGAGGTCGTTCCAGGGGGTGTCGAGGCTGAAGCCGAACTCGCGGGCGAGGGAGCCCAGGACCTGCATGTAATAGGGGCTGGGCGGGTTCGACTTGGCCCAGGGGACGACGGCGCCCTTCTTGATGCTGAGATTTTCGTTGGGGACGACCAGCTCGGGATCGAAGAGCAGCTTCTCGCCGAGGCCGTCGCAGGCCGGGCAGGCGCCCTGGGGGGCGTTGAACGAGAAGAGGCGCGGCTCGATCTCGGCGATGGTAAAGCCGGAGACTGGGCAGGCGAACTTCTCGGAGAAGACGATTCGGCCGGGCGGGGCGTTGTCGTCATAAGCCCTCTCCCTCGAGGGAGAGGGTTGGGTGAGGGTGTTCGGCGTCTGCGCGTCCTCGCCAGCTTCCGATCCCCTCACCCCATCCCTCTCCCCCTGGGAGAGGGGGCTTTGGGGTGCATCGGCGGGGTCCAGATACACCAGCCCCTCGGCGAGCTTCAGCGCCGTTTCGAGGCTGTCCGCCAGGCGCGTCTCGATGCCGTGCTTCACGGCGAAGCGGTCGACCACCACCTCGATGTCGTGCTTGTATTTCTTGTCGAGGGTTGGAGCGTCCTCGATGAGATAGAGCTGGCCGTCGATGCGGACTCGGGCGAAGCCCGCCTTCTGCCACTCGGCCAGCTCCTTCCTGTACTCGCCCTTGCGGCCGCGGACGACGGGCGCGAGGAGGTAGAGGCGGGTGCCCTCGGGCAGGGCCATGACGCGGTCGACCATCTGGCTCACCGTCTGGGCGGCGATGGGGAGGCCGGTGGCGGGGCTGTAGGGCACTCCGACGCGGGCCCAGAGCAGGCGCATGTAATCGTAGATCTCGGTGACGGTGGCGACGGTGGAGCGCGGGTTGCGGCTGGTCGTCTTCTGCTCGATCGAGATTGCGGGGGAGAGGCCCTCGATATGGTCGACGTCGGGCTTCTGCATCATCTCGAGGAACTGGCGCGCATAGGCCGACAGCGACTCGACGTAGCGGCGCTGCCCCTCGGCATAGATGGTGTCGAAGGCGAGCGAGGATTTGCCGGAGCCGGAGAGGCCGGTGATCACGGTCAGCGTCTCGCGGGGAATGTCGACATCGACATTCTTGAGGTTGTGCTCGCGCGCGCCGCGGACGGAGAGATGGGTCAGCATCGGCCGAATTGTTCCAGATTTGTTCCATGGGTGCAAGCGCGGCGGCCGAAGGCGCAACGCGGCAGGGCCGAGATGGGTGCCGGAGGGGCGGAAGGCAAGGCGTGGAATTTGCGACGCAGGCGTGACGGCCGTCACGCGGCAGGCGCCGCGCAGGGGTTATTGGGACGGCCATATTGCGCTGCAATCGGAGGATACGATGGCATGCACTCTCGAGGTGACGCCCAGTGAGGAGCTGAACACCTGGCTTGTCTTCTTGGACGGATTGCCGGTCACCAACTTCAACAGAAAGTTCACCGCGCCGCTGCGCGCCGGCCGCGGGCGTCACCGGCTGAGCTACAAGATCAACGGCCCCCGGGGGTCGATCAAGCTCAATATCGCCGAAGAGCCCGAAATCCTCATGCCGGAGGGCGCCACCTGGCCCGTCACAGGCGAGGTTCCCGACGGGGAGACCGGCTACACCGACGCCATTTACTTCAGGATCGCATGATGAACGCGCTGTCGATACTGGTTGCGGCGTCCGCATTGACGACGCCCGCGACCGCTTTCGCCAAGATCCCGAGCCCGGCGGCCCAGCCCGCTGCCCAGCCGGAAGATGTCACGCCGCCGGCAACAGATGTTCCCGGCGAAACCCTCAATCTCGTAAGCGGCGGCGCAGCAGACCTAGAGATCGATCCGAAGAAGTCAGAGCTTACCCTCGGCTATGCCTGGGCGGCGCGGCTGCAAGAGGTGGAGGCCGACGGGTTCACGGCGAACGTCGTCAAGGATTCAGTGTCCGTCGAACTGACGCTCCCGCTCGGCGGGGGTGACAATCTGCTCAAGCGGGAGGCTTTCGATGGACTCGCTGACGGTCCGTCGCTTAGCTTCTCTTGGACCAGATTCCAGACTCGATCCGGTGATCCATGGGATCTTGGGCGGAATGCACGGTTGCGCCGCATCGTCGCGGATACCGTGGCACTGTGCAAACAGCAGGTCGAGGCGGGGCAGGCGGAGGACTACACGTTCGAAAAATGCGAACGGAGCGGCGAGATGCCGACCAATCCTTTCCTTCGCCGATTCCCGGTGATGAGCATCGCCGCCCTCAACCGCGCGCTCTTAAGCCCGGTTTCCGGTTTCGGCATCGAGGCTTCAATCGGGGCGGACCGTTACGAACATCGTACCCCGGTCACGCTCGCAGAGAACAGGAATACGAAGGTTCAGTACTCGGCCAAGGCCTATGCCATACTCTTCCCGAGCGACGGCGTGAGCATGCTTACGGCTTCCGTGAGCTATGAGAACAGCTATGAAGCCAAGGACGAGACCGTCCTTTGTCGCGCGGTGATAGCGGATCCCCGCGCGGATTGCGTCAAGGCTTCCTCGGGCCCGCCCACGAATGTCGAAAAGCTGCCGCTTGAGCTGGAATATCGACGCACGTTCCAATCCATCAAAGGGCTTGGCCAGTTTGCGATCGCTCCGCGGGCTGCCTTCGATGCCTTGAGCAACGACTATGAGCTGGAGCTGCCAATTTTTTTGAAGTTGGCAGGAAGGAATACGATCGTTCCCGGTGCGTCGGTTTCCTACGACAGCCGCCACGGCGAGGTGATTTTCGGCTTTTTCCTGAGGAAGCCGTTCAAATTCTGAGGCTTGTTACCGGCACAGCCCCTTCTTAACCGGAGTGGAGCGGAAGGCCGCAGACAAAGACCGGGAGTGATCATTCGACATCTGCCCCGTGGCGAGGACGGTTCCAAGCGGATGGCGAAGTGAGCCGGGTTCGAAGGCCCTCAGGAATTGTACGCTCGCGAAGGCCGCCTGCGTCCATTTCCAGCGCCCGGTGATGATACCTCGGGTTGTTGCCGGCCCGGCGCGTCACGGCGTGCCGGGTCCAAGTGCAGCCGGCGAGGCGGGTGTCGGCATAATAGCAGGTGCGGCAATAGCCCCAGAGGTCGTCCCCGCGGCTGAAGGACACCCCAGTTGCCGCGGCCGAAAGGGGCTAGTCTCCCTCGGACGGCGGATGGGCGAGGGGGAAAGGGCAGCGGCGCCGCGGGGGCTTCGGCTGCCGGCGCGCCTCCCGCATCTCGAGGGACGCGGCGGCCGCATGTGCGGCTGCTCTATCGCGCAGTCGCCCTCGCCACCCCCGACCGCCATGCACCCTAAGCT
This sequence comes from Allosphingosinicella sp., assembly GCA_036386335.1. GTDB lineage: Bacteria > Pseudomonadota > Alphaproteobacteria > Sphingomonadales > Sphingomonadaceae > Allosphingosinicella. Next base: position 4,059 of record DASVVY010000118.1, read on the forward strand.
TCTGGTTCAACGCGCGCGGCCATAGCCGGCGCGCTGCCGAGCGGGGTTGGTGTCCCCCATCCCGAGAGGTCGCTGATGCGTTCGATTCGATTCAGCGCCTGCGCGGAACCTGCCTCGGCGGGTTCGGGTTCAGCGGGCATGACGAGACTGTTCCTGCCAATGCTTTTATTCGCCGCGGCCTGTACCCCGGTGTCGCGGAGCGACGAGGGGCCTGCGGGTTCGGCGCAGCAGCAGCGGGACGATCCCGCGCCCGTCCCCGCCTCGCCGGCCGCCCCGGCGGACGTGGTGCAGGGGAATGCGGATTTCGGCCTCGCCCTCTACAAGGAGCTCGCCGCCGAGCCGGGCGACGTCTTCCTCTCGCCGATCAGCATCGCGGGGGCGTTCGGGCCCGTCGTCGCCGGTGCGCAGGGGGAGACGCGGGACGCGATCGCGCGGGCGATGCGGTTTCCGGCGAGGGGCGGGGCGGGGCTGCATCCGGCGCTCGGCGGCATGCTGCGCGGGCTGGAGCGCGAGCAGGAGGGGGCGACGCTCAGCATCGCCAACGCGCTTTGGGTGCGGCAAGGCTTTGCGCTGAAGCCGGAATTCCTCAGGGTTGCGCGGCAGGACTATGACGCCGCGGTGGAGCCGCTCGACTTCGCCCGCGCGCCGGCGGCGGCGGCGGGGCGGATCAACGGCTGGGTGAGCCGGGAGACGCGGGGGCGCATCCCCGAGCTGATCTCGGCCGATTCGCTCAATCAGGACACCGCGCTGGTAGTGACCAACGCCGTCTACTTTCTCGGCGACTGGCCGACGCCGTTCAACGCCTCGAACACGAGCGAGCAGCCCTTCTACACGGGGCGCAGCGAGAGCCGGCCGATCCCGCTCATGTACCGCAAGGATTCGTACCGCTACCTGGAGACGGACGATTTCCAGGCGATCGACCTGCCGTACAAGGACCCGCGGCTGTCGATGACCGTGTTCCTTCCCAAAGCGCGGGACGGCCTCGCCTCCTTCGAGCGGCGGCTCGACGAGACGCGGCTGCGCGCCTGGCTGGGCGACATCGACAAGGCTGAGCCGCGGACAGTCTATCTCTACCTGCCCAAGCTCAAGGTCGAGGCGACCTACAATCTCGTGCCGGCGCTGCGCGCGCTCGGCATGGGCATCGCCTTTAGCAACCGCGCCGACTTCCGCGGCATGGCCGATGCCGACCTGCTGATCAGCCAAGTCGTGCACAAGACCTTCGTCCGCGTCGACGAGAAGGGCACCGAAGCGGCGGCGGCGACGGGCGTGGAGATCGAGCTGACCAGCGCGCCGTCCATCGAGCCGCCCACCTTCCGCGCCGACCATCCCTTCTTCTTCCTGCTCCGCGACCGATCGAGCGGGGCGATGCTGTTCCTCGGCCGGATCGTGGCGCCGGAGCGGCCCTAGCGAGAAGAGGCGCCCCGAAGCCAGGCTTCGGAGCGCCCCGGACCGCGCAAGGGAAAGAACGCGGTCCTTTAGCTCTGGTTCTTCTGCATCGCTTCGGCCGCCTCCTCGCGGCGCTCGCCGGTCTCGCGGATCACGTCCGCCTCGTTGCGCAACGCCTCGGCGGCGGCCTTGTTGTCCATGCCGTCGGCGGCCGCGTCATAGCCTTCCGCCCGCTGCTCGGCGCGCTCGGAGATGTCGTCCTTCGCGCTGCCGTCGCCATTTCCGCCGCCGCACGCCGCGAGTGCGAACAGCCCGGCGCCGAGCGCGAGTCCGATGCGAAGCTGCGAGTCGGCCAATCTCAGATCCCTTACAAAAGGACGCCCCAGCAATCCGGGGCTGAGGCGTCCATGGGAACCCCGCGTGACAGGGGCTCAACCGCAGGGTTGAACACCACAACATAAATTATGTTCCCGATCCGCGGGGAACTGTCCGGATTCTGAAGCGCTTGGGCGGTTTGGCGCGAGGCGGCGGAACCCAGGATGCCCACCTATCCGGTACGTATCATTCCAGGCGAGGAGGGACGCGTGCTCGTCACCTTCCCTGACGTGCCGGAAGCCGTCGTCTGCGCGGAAAGCGAGGATGCGGCGATGGCGCGGGCGCCGCAGGTGCTCGAGGCGATCCTGTGCGGCTACCTGTCCGAGCGGCGACCGATCCCTTACCCGTCCGAGATTTGCGGCGCGCCCACCGTCGGCACCGCATTGTTCGAGCCGCTCGACTTCTAGGACACGGGGCGCTCTGCCGCGCTAGGGAACCGGGCTCGGCCCCGGCAGCTTCAGCCCCCCCTCCCGCTGGCGGATCACGCGCAAATAGCTTTCGACCAGCTCCTGGTTGACCTCGTCCCAGCCGTAGCGGCGGCTCGCCTCGCATCCGGCCCGGCCGGCGCGGCGGCGCGCCTCTTCGTCGCGGCAATAGAAAGCGAGCGCGTCCGCCATGGCGTCGCAGGCGCCGGCGCGGACCAGGCGGCCGGTGACTCCCTCCTGGACGAGGCTGAGGCTGCCGGTGGCGATCGCGGCCACCACCGGGAGCCCGGCCGCCATCGCTTCCAAGGTGACGTTGCCGAAGGTCTCGGTGACCGACGGGTTGAACAGCATGTCCATCGAGGCGACCGCGCGCCCGAGGTCGCAGCCCTGCTGGAAGCCTGCGAAGACAGCGGAAGGGAGCCGCCGCTCGAACCATTCGCGCGCGGGGCCCTGGCCGACGACCAGCACCTTGTGGCGGACCTGGCGGCGCTCGAGCCGGTCGATCGTCTCGGCATAGACGTCGAGGCCCTTTTCCATCACCAGGCGGCCCACGAAGCCGATCACCGGCTCGTCGTCGGCGATGCCGAGGCTGCGGCGCCATTCCATGTCGCGCCGACCGGGGTTGAACACCTCGCGGTCGATGCCGCGGCTCCAGATGCCGACATTGTAGTTCATCCGCTGCTCGCGGAGCAGCTGCGCCATCGAATCGGACGGCGCGTAGATTGCATCGCAGCGGCGGTAGAAGCGCCGCAGGATCGCCTCGATCACCGGCTCGACGAAGGCGAGGCCGTAATAGCGCATGTAGGTCTCGAACCGGGTGTGGACCGACGCCACGACGGGCCGCTCCATCGCCCGGGCCAGCGTGACGGCGCGGTGACCGAGCACGTCCGGGCTGGCGACGTGGAAGAGGTTGGGATCAAAGGCGCGGATGTCGCGGCGGACGCGGGCCGGGAGGCGCACGGGGATCTTGTATTCCGGACGCCGCGGGATCGGCAAGGCGGGCACGCCGATCACTTCCCCCATCGGCGGCAGCGCCGGCTTCTCGACGGTCGGCGAATAGATGCGCACCGCCGCGCCCTGGCGCAGCAGATATTCGACGAGGCGGTTCAGCGCCTGGTTCGCCCCGTCGCGGACGTAATTGTAATTGCCGCTGAACAGGGCAATCCTGAGGCCGGTCACGTCCATCGCGGGCGCGAATAGCGGCTTAAGGGGGGGAGGGGAATGCCGCGCGGGCCCAGGCGTCAGACGGTGCCGGACGCGCAGAGCCTGACGTGATCCTCCTTCACAGTCTCACGCCGCTTCGGGCAGTCGCGGACCGCCTCCAGGTAGCGCTTCAGCTCCGCCTGCGACGGGGTCGGGGCGGAGATGCGGCCGACATTCTCCAGCATCCGCCGCAGGACGTCGTCCATCCGCCCTTCGCGGCCGGCGGCGGCGAGGAGGATCGACGCGGCGTTGAGGTTCGGCGTCTCGTGGAGGCGGTCGTAGGTGGTGCCGACGATGAAGCGGCCGCCGGCGCGGTAGAGGCGAACGGCGTTGATCTCCGCCTTGCGCCGCTCGGCCGCCGCCCAGGCCGCTTCGGTCGGCGTCCTCTCCGCCCGCTGCAGCAGCGCCTGCTCCAGCGCCGCGTAGAAGCCGTTGAGGCCGTAGCCGTAGCCGCCGCCGGCGGACTCGATCGGGCCCTTGGCGAGCCGGTCGAGCTCCGCCTTGGGCATTCCGCCGTTCGGCGAGGCACCGGCGGCGAGCAGGAAGGCGACGCCTTCGACATCGTTCGAGCTCGCCGCCCAGGTCAGCGCCATGTGGGCGTTCGACTTCGCCACGGTGGCGCCGCGGGCGATCAGCCAGCGCGCCATCTCGACCTTGCGGGCGCGGTCGTCATTCTGGTTGAAGACGGCGAGGAGCGGCGCCTCGTTGCGCGTGCCGGCGGCAGGCCTGGCGAGGCGGCCGTTGACGTCCGCCCCCGCCGCGGCGAGCAGCTTCATATTGTCCCAATTGGCGCGGCCCGCGGCGGCGCCGAGGGCGGCGGTGAGCAGGTCGCGGTCCGCGGCGCCTTGCGCCCTGTAGGCGCCGAGCGCCGCGCGCAGGTCCGCCACGCTGCCGTCGCGGGCGATGGCGATGAACACCGCCGGCTCGGCGGGGCATTTCGGGTCCAGCTTCACGTCCCGCCCGTAGGCGCCGTGCTTGCCGTACCGCTCCTCGCAATAGCTGGCGGGGCGGCAGCCGGTCGCCTTCCGGAATTGCGGCGTGGCCGCGAGCGCCTCGTTATAGGCGCGCATCTTCCCGGGATCGGCGTTGGAGAAGGAATAACCGCCGCAGGCGTCGGGCACGTCCGAGACGAAGGTGCCGCCGCGGCTGACGAGGCGGCTGTAATCGCCGGCCGGGCACAGGATGCCGGGCGCGTCCCCCGGAGTGAAGCCGAAGACGGTGAAGGGGCGCAGGTCGCCTTTGGCGACGTTGCGGGCGGCTTCCTGTGCGGGGTCGCCGATCTCGATCTTCTCGCAGGCGCCCGGCTTCGGAAAGGCGCTCTGGGCCTCGTGAAAGGCGCGGCGCGGATCGACCGGCGCGGTGCCGGCCGCGGGCGCGTGCGGGTGCCGGCGCGGCATCTCCCAGGCCAGGCCTGCGAGCAGCGCAAAGGCGCCGAGGAGGATCAGCAGCCGTATCCTCACCTGCTAGCCCTCCCGTGCCAAGCGCCCCCCGGGCCTAGCAGAGGATCCTTCGCGCCGGGTTAACCGCCGGATTTCCGGTGCGGTTGAGTCGCACGTCCGTGAGGCGTAGGCTCGGGCCCTCTGGGGGGAGAAGCACGATGGCGCCTTTGCGTTACCTGCCGCTTGCCGCGCTCGCGGCGCTTGCGCAGCCATGTTCAGCTCAGCAGCACGACGGCCACGCCGCCGGACCGCCGCAGACGCTGGCGGAATGGGCGAGAGGGGCCCAGATTTTCGACGGACTCGGCAGCTTCCACCGGCCGGTCACGACCCGCTCGCCGGAGGCGCAGGCCTATTTCGACCAGGGGATGCGGTTCGTCTGGGCGTTCAACCATGACGAGGCGACCCGATCCTTCGCCAAGGCGGCGCAGCTCGATCCGCAATGCGCCGCCTGCTTCTGGGGCGTCGCCCTCACCCTCGGGCCCAATTACAACATGCCGACGATGGCGCAGGCGCGCGCACGCGCGGGATGGGAGGCGCTGCGAAAGGCGCAGGCGAATGCGGCGGCCGCGACGCCGGTCGAGCAGGCGCTGGTCGCGGCGCTGGCGAAGCGCTTCTCGGGGCCGCAGCCGCTCGAGCCCTCGAACAGCGCACCGCTGCTCAAGGCCTATGTCACGGCGATGGCCGATGTCGCCGCGCGCTTCCCGGACGATCTCGACGTGCAGACGATGTACGCCGAGGCGCTGATGAACACCAATCCTTGGAAGCTGTGGAATGCGGACGGCACCCCCGGCGCCGGCACGCCCGCTATTCTCGCCGCGCTGCAGCGGGTGATGGCCAAGGATCCGAAGCATCCCGGCGCAAACCATTATTGGATACACGCGGTAGAGGCGTCGAGGAATCCGGAGCAGGCGGTCGCCTCGGCCGTGACGCTCACCGGGATGATGCCTGCGGCCGGCCATATGGAGCATATGCCCGCCCACATCATGCAGCGGGTCGGCCGCTACGAGGAAGCGGCGGAGGCGAACCGCAAAGGGGCGGCCGCGGATCTCGCTTATCTGAAGCTCACCGCCGCGCCGGATTATTATCCGATGTACCTCATCCACAACTTCCAGTTCCTCGCCTATTCCGCGGCGATGGAGGGGCGGCGGGCGGAAACCGTCGCGGCGACCCGGCAGGCGAAGACCGCCGTCCCGGAGGCGATGCTGCTGTCGATGCCCGGTCTCGATTGGTCGGTCGGCTACCTTTACGATGCCATGGCGCGGTTCGGCATGTGGGACGAAATACTGGCCGAGCCGACGCCGAACCCCAAGCTCCCCGGCCTGACAGCCGCGTCGCTGCAGGCGCGGGCGACGGCGCTCGCGGCGAAGGGGCGCACCGCAGAGGCCAGGGCGGCCTTGGCCGATCTCGACCGGCTGATCGCCGGCGTTCCCGCCGACGCGGCGCAGGGGATGAACGCCGCGAAGCCCCTCTACGAGATCGGTGCCCTCAAGGCGCGCGCGCGGCTGGCGCAGGCGGAACGCCGGCGGGACGAGGCGATACGGCTGCTGGGGGAGGCGGTCGCGAAGGAGGACGCGCTGGCCTACAATGAGCCCTCGGACGAATTCTTCCCGGTCCGCCACCTGCTCGGCGCCGCCCTGCTCGACGCCGGGCGCGCAACCGAGGCGGAAGCGGTCTACCGCGAGGATTTGCGGCGCAACCCGAACAACGGATGGGCGCTCTACGGCCTCGCGCTCGCCTTGGACGGGCAGAAACGCGCGAGCGAAGCGGCGGAGGCGCGACGGCAGTTCGAGGGGGCCTGGACCAAAGCCGATGTGACGCTCGCCGCCTCGGCTTTCTGATCGCGGGGGACGGCGTCCAGCGGATGAGGCCGCGCGGCCTCTCTACGCCCCAGGCCCTCGGTCCCGCCGCCGGGCGCGAGTGACTCGAAGCCGAACCACCGCGACCGCCGGCAGGATGAGCGCCGCGATCAGGATCAAGGTCAGAGCTGTCTTCATCGCGGCTCTCCCGAAAAGCGAAACGCCCCGCCGGCGGGTGCCGGCGGGGCGATCGTGGTCACGCGTGGCGCAGGGGGCTTAACCCTGCAGATATTCGCCGGCGTCAGCGTCGGTGCCGTGGCCGACCGGGGTGACGGCGGCCAGCGGATCGTCGCCGATCGCCGCTTCCGGACCCTGGGCGAGCTCGGCGGCATGCTCCTCTTCGGCGCTGTTGGGCGCGTAGAGGGCCTCCTGCAGCTTGCGGTGTTGGGCCCGGAGGGCGGCGTCGCGGCTGGAGGCCGCGATCCGCATCCGGTTCATGCCCGCGCCGGTGCCCGCCGGGATGAGGCGGCCGACGATGACGTTCTCCTTGAGGCCGTCCAGCGTATCGATCTTGCCCTGCACCGAAGCTTCGGTGAGCACCCGGGTCGTCTCCTGGAAGGAGGCGGCCGAGATGAAGCTGCGGGTCTGGAGCGACGCCTTGGTGATTCCGAGAAGGACCGGCTTGCCTTCCGCGAGCCGCTTCTTGCCCGTCTTCAGGCGGGCGTTGATCTCGTTCATCTCCTGCAGGTCGATCTGCTCGCCGACGAGCAGGGTCGAATCCCCGCTTTCGGTGATCTCGACCTTCTGCAGCATCTGGCGGACGATCACCTCGATGTGCTTGTCGTTGATCTTCACGCCCTGGAGTCGATAGACCTCCTGGATCTCCGACACGAGATACTCGGCCAGCGCGACGACCCCGAGCACTTCGAGGATGTCGTGCGGATCCGGGCTGCCGCCGATCAAATTGTCACCGCGCTTGACGTAATCGCCTTCCTGCACGTCGATGACCTTCGACTTGGGCACCAGATACTCGACCGGATCCGACCCGTCGTCCGGGATGATCGCGATCTTGCGCTTGGCCTTGTAGTCCTTGCCGAACGCGACGCGTCCGGAGACCTTTGCGATGATCGCATTCTCCTTGGGCTTGCGCGCCTCGAACAGCTCCGCCACCCGCGGCAGACCGCCGGTGATGTCGCGGGTCTTGGCCGCCTCGCGGGAGACGCGGGCGAGAACCTCGCCGGCCTCGACCCGCTGGCCGTCCTCGACCGACAGCATCGCGCCCGGCGCCAGCATGTAGCGGGCCGCCTCGCCGCTCTCCTCGTCGAGAAGGGTGACGCGCGGACGCAGGTCCTCCTTCGAGCGGGCGGAGCCGCGGAACTCGGTGACCACGCGCTGGGCGATGCCGGTCGCTTCGTCCGTCTGCTCGGTGAGCGTCTTGCCCTCGACCAGGTCCTGGAACTTCACGATGCCGCCCTTCTCGGTGATGACCGGCATCATGAACGGATCCCACTCCGCGATCCGGTCGCCCTTCGAGACGATGTGGCCGTGGTCCGCCATCAGGTGCGCACCGTAGGGAATACGGTGCGACGCGCGCTCGCGGCCGTCCATGTCGACGATCGCCAGCTCGCCCGAACGGGACATGGCGATGCGGCGTCCGCGGGGATCCATGATCGTCGGCAGGTCGCGAAGCTCGACGGTGCCGTCGACCGAGGCCTCGAGGTTCGAGGTCTCGTTGAGCTGGGCGGCGCCGCCGATGTGGAAGGTCCGCATCGTCAGCTGGGTGCCCGGCTCGCCGATCGACTGGGCGGCGATGACGCCGACCGCCTCGCCGATGTTCACCGGCGTGCCGCGGGCGAGATCGCGCCCATAGCACTTGCCGCAGACGCCGTGCTCGCTCTCGCAGATCAGCGGCGAACGGATCTTGACCGACTGGACGCCGATCTCGTCGATCCGCGCGGCCTGCGCCTCCTCGATCAGCTCGCCCTCGCGGGCCAGCGTGTCGCCGGTCTTGTCGTCGACGATGTCTTCGGCCGGGGTGCGGCCCAGGATGCGGTCGCCGAGCGAGGCAATGACCGCGCCGCCCTGGACGATCGCCCGCATCTCGAGCGCGTTCTCGGTGCCGCAATCCTCCTCGACGATGACGCAATCCTGCGAGACGTCGACGAGGCGGCGGGTGAGGTAGCCGGAGTTCGCCGTCTTCAGCGCCGTGTCCGCGAGGCCTTTGCGGGCGCCGTGGGTGGAGTTGAAGTACTCAAGGACGGTGAGGCCTTCCTTGAAGTTGGAGATGATCGGCGTCTCGATGATCTCGCCAGACGGCTTGGCCATCAGGCCGCGCATGCCGGCGAGCTGCTTCATCTGGGCCTGCGAGCCGCGGGCGCCGGAATGGGCCATCATGTAGATCGAGTTGACCGGCGCCATCCGCCCGTTCTCGAGCATCGGCGTCGCCTTGATCTTGTCCATCATGGCGTTCGCGACCTGGTCGCCGCAGCGGCTCCAGGCGTCGATCACCTTGTTGTACTTCTCCTGCTGCGTGATCAGGCCGTCCTGATACTGCTGCTCGTAATCCTTCACGAGCGCGCGGGTCTCCTCGACAAGGGTCACCTTCTCGTGCGGGATTATCATGTCGTCCTTGCCGAACGAGATGCCGGCCTTGAACGCATGGCGGAAGCCGAGGCCCATGATCGCGTCGGCGAACAGCACCGTCTCCTTCTGGCCGGTGTGGCGATAGACGGTGTCGATGACGTCCGCGATCTCCTTCTTGGTCAGCAGGCGGTTGACCGTCTCGAACGGCACCTTGTGGCTCTTCGGGAGCGTCTCGCCGAGCAGCATGCGGCCCGGCGTCGTCTCGAAGCGCTTCATGTACTGCTTGCCCTGCTCGTCCGTCTGCGGGACGCGGCTGACGATCTTGGAGTGCAAGGTGACGGCCCCGGCGTTGAGCGCCTGGTGCACTTCGGACATGTCGGAAATGAGCATGCCCTCGCCGGGCTCACCCTCGCGCTCCATCGAGAGATAATAGAGGCCCAGCACCATGTCCTGGGAAGGAACGATGATCGGCTTGCCGTTGGCGGGCGAGAGGATGTTGTTGGTCGACATCATCAGGACGCGCGCTTCCAGCTGGGCCTCGAGGCTCAGCGGAACGTGCACGGCCATCTGGTCGCCGTCGAAGTCGGCGTTGAACGCGGCG
>DASVVY010000119.1:0-14487 GCA_036386335.1 Allosphingosinicella sp.
GGGGGTGGGTGGAGCCTGATTTGGGGGAGGTGCCGGGGGTGTAGCGGCGGGCGCGGTGGGGCTGGCAGGCTGCATTCGGTTCACCCGAAGGCGCAAAAAGGGAGCACGGGAGTTCAAGCGACAGTTGCGTCAACTGTTGGCCGACTGCTGCCATTCAGCTTTCGCGCCCCGGGGGCTGGAAAGCGGACGCTGATCCCGGTTCGCTTTTCTAAGGCTCTCGCCAAGGGGCGCCGGCAGACAGAACCCCCTCCCGTTGCGTTCCCAAGAGCCGCCCGTCGTTAGCAGGAGCATACACAGAAAGACGAGGGCGATCGGGACCGCGACTGCGGTAAACGGACTTCGGTGGTGGACTGCGGTGCGACGCGACGTCCTTGCGGCGAATGCGCCGCGAGCCTATTATTCGCGGCGGGGCTGGACACCTCTGACCTGTCGCCGGGTCAAACGTCTCTGAAGCAACTCGCTTTCGCATCCATCAGACACGCAACCCTCCCGACTGGGCTGCTGCGTAATCGGCGAACAGCAATGCCCTTCATGGAGGACGCACGTGTTTACTCTGTCCATTGCCGTGAACCCGGCGAACATCGAAACCATCAAGCTCGCGCTCACGAGAGCGCTCCCCCGCGTCAAATCCTCGCACCGCTGTGAGGCGATCGCCCGAGGACTTGGCTTCCGCACCTACGCATCGCTTCTCGAGGAGCTCCGCTCCGGCCGTGGGACGGTGGCTATCGCTGACGGTGCGGCCTTCCGTAAGTATCTCACCTCACATGATTTCAATGTGGGAAGCCCGCCATTCTACCGCGCCGTAGGCTGGGCCGCCCTGAAATTTGTAGCCGACGCATACCCGCGGATTACGGACCATGGCATCGGCGTCGGTCCCCCCGAGAGATTTGGCGGGAATTGGCAAACCGCAGCCGATCACCGGGCCAGGTTCGCAGAAGGGCGGTCCGACTTGGTGAGCGAGGGCTCCGTTGAGCCGTTCCTGCTCAGCTTGGCTTTCGTGCAGCGCGTTGAGCGCACCAAGACGGTTCGGCCGGCGACGAACAGCTACTGGCTCAAGCATATCGCTGAGAACTACGCCTGCACATACCCCGAAGGAGAGGAGCTCGGCCCCCAGTATGTGCCCAACGGTGTGCTGATCGCTGCAGCGATGCAGGCAGGCTTCCAGCTCAAGACCTTCATGGACGACTACGGCTACGAGTCTCTGAACGCCGGATTCAACATGAGCAAAACGTCCCTGTACGATCTGGATTGCGAGATCCGGCCCAACGGCGCGCGTGCTCACTCGCGGCGGGAGCGCGAGCGGCAGCGCTCCCAGAAGGGCTACAACGTTCTCTACTGAGGGAGAGGGTCGCCTGCATCACGTGCAGGCGACCCGCCGACCGTATGAATTTTTCCGTGAGGCTCGGCGTTCGCGGCTACGCCGTCTTTTTCATGATCAAAAAATAATAGTAGAAGAGAGACTTTATAAGGTGGTGGAGACGATGCATCTCGCGATAGGTGATGAGGAGGCGGCGAACGAACTCTAAGAAGTAGATTTGCTCACCCTTCTCCTGAGCCATCCCTTCCTTTTTTGGGTAGTATGTCACCAATTGTGTGACATCGTCATATTCAGTCTTGTAGTGGGCGATGGCGTTACGGAGCTGGTTGCTTAGCGACCCTTCGAGCGGTTCGTACCAGGGATCATCGATAAACTCTTCCTTCTGGCCGAAGGCGATGTCGGCATATGCGTCGAGGTCGGCTGGGGCGATGTCCCTCCCCGCCTTTGTCAGTTTCGGAGCGAAGGCGTTCGCATCGCCGCGCTTCAGAAGATTGTTCAGCCCAGCCACCAAAACGAGCTGCCGCGAGAGGATCTCGGAGATGTCTTTGTAGAGGTCCTTGTAGGTTTCAAACTCTTCCGCGGACACACGCATCGGGATCGGGTTGGCCGCATACTCGGCGTCGAAATCGAGGAAGAGCGCCGGCCGCATGACCAGCTCGGCTTCGAGCATTTTCGGATAGATCTCCAAAGCGTCGAGCTGGAGGTTCTTAAGGAACCCGCTTTCCGCCACGCCTTCGACGAACGCATCAAGCTCAGCGCGATGGGCGTCCGCTAGGTGAAAAATTACAGAGGTGAATTCGTCGACCGCATCCCGGCTTTGCCCGGGAAACTCATAGGCCGCCATCATATGGGCGATAAGATTGTAAAGCGCCGCGTTGATGTCTTCGGGCCTGTCCGAGGCGACCTTGATGTCGAAGGTCCGCTCCACGTTGAGTTTGAAGGGAGTGAGCTTCTCCTTGGCATACAGCTTGAGGAGGGTCTGAAAAAAACGGGCCTTTGCCATCTCATCGTTGAGATGCCTCAGCCGACTCCCGTGCAGCATCATCTCCTCATGTCCGATGCGCTGAGAGGCACGCAAGAAAGGGGTCATCCCAATCTCATACGGCTCGAAGGACACCGGGAAATCGAGGTGGAGGTCGACGAAGTTGGTCTCACGGTCGAAGGTCACCTTGTCCCTGACCCGGGTCGCCCCCGTGATGCCTCCGTGCTTTGCGCCGATAACGATGTCGATCGGAGAGCCGCACGTTTGGCATGCGAACCGAACTGGCTGCACGTCCCGCCCCGACATTCCGAACCGGATATTCGTCTCTTCCCCACAGGAGTCGCAGCGCACGGTGAAATTGATGTTCATACCCGTAGAAGCTTGGCACTCCGAGGCTCCTGTAGACAACATGCTGTCGCATCCAGCGACATACATGCCCCGCAACAAGGAGCGTCAGCTTTTGGGAAGCGCGCGGGGACGGCGGAGCGACTACAACTGGCGCAATGTGGACGTTCGGATCGTCCTGCTCATCGAGCCCGACACGCGCGAGCTCGACTTCGACGACAACAGCCTCGCCGAGAACACCCGCGGCGCCTATCCGATCGACTTCATCCCCCATGCGTCGGCCGAGAATATGGGGCCGGTGCCGCGCAACATCGTCATGCTGACCGCGGACGCCTTCGGGGTGCTGCCGCCGATCGCGCGGCTGACGCCCGACCAGGCGATGTAGCATTTCCTTGGCGGCTACACCGCCAAGGTGGCGGGGCCGCTTTGTTTCACCCGAAGCACCGAAGCTCCCAAAGACGCCGCACGGGCCGCCGGAGCCGTGGCGTTTCCCGGTCGGCTCGGTCGCGGGAAAGCTTCGCGTCATGCCTCCGCAAAAGCGATCGAAGAAATCGCATGAGCCGTCGCCAGGAGCGGTCTCTTTGGTGCCTTGGGCGATTAATCTCCAGCGGTCGACGGGAGAACGCTCGGTTACGCGCGCCGGAGGGCGGCGGGGGTGGCCTTTGGGCTTCTACTGGCTTTTCCCCGCGGGTGCGCGGCGGGGGTGGGGAGCCGGATGTGGCGCCGATGCCGGGGATGTAGCGATGGGCGGCGGTGGGGCTCGGAGGCTGCCTTCGACTGGCTTGCTGGCGCTCAGGGCAAACCGCCTGCGGCCGGACGCGGAGACGCAAAGAGGGTGGGTCGGGATTTCGAACGACAGTTGCGTCAGCTGTTGGCCGCTAGGGGACCGTCTGCTCCGGAGAGCCAGAGCGCGAAAAGCGGACGTACGGGCGGGCACCTTCAGCGCTAGTTTTCGAACCTCGTGAAGTTCAGCGCCGGAACGAGCGGCGACTAGACGGTGTTCGACTCTCTCCTGACCGATTGGAGAAACGGCTCCTCTTACCCTCAGGCGGGGAGGTAGGCGACGAAGTCGAGATTCGTCAGCGCCGTCCCTGCCGCGACTTGTGCGAACAGCACCGCCGCACCTGCGCCGTTGCCGTCGGCATCGTAGAAAATCTTGCCGGTCGCCGAGTCGTAGAGGATGCGGTCGTCGCCGTCGCCCGCCGCGGTGCCGGTGACGAACGCCGAGGCGGCAAGCGCCCCGTTCGCCGTGATGCCGGTGAAGATGGCCCGGTCCAGCTTGATGGTGTCGTCGGCTACCGAATAGCTCTGGATGGTGTCGACATTAGTGACGCCGAGTGCCGTGTCGAAGTGGAAATCGTCGATCCCAATTCCGCCGTTCAGCGTATCGCTGCCAGCCTTCCCGTAGAGCTTGTCGGCACCCTCGCCGCCGCTCAGAGCATTGGCGGCTGAATTGCCGGTGATGCTGTTCGCAAGGGAGTTGCCGGTGCCGTTGATCGCAGCCGTTCCGGTCAGCACCAAATTCTCGATATATTGGCCGGCCAGGTTGAACGTCACCGTGCTTTGAACCGTGTCGGTGCCGGCAACGTTCGACTCACTGACTGTGTCGCCGACATTGTCGACCAGAAAGGTATCGCTGCCGAGGCCGCCGCTCATCGTATCGGCGCCGCCCGCCCCGTTCAGCGTGTCGTCCCCCTCGCCCCCGCTGAGAGAGTTGGCCGCGCCGTTTCCAGTGATCGTGTTCGCAAGGCTGTTGCCCGTGCCGTTGATCGCACCGGACCCGGTCAGCGTCAGATTTTCGATATACTGGCCGGCCAGCGTGAAGGTCACCGAAGCCTGCACCGTATCGGTCCCGCCGCCATTCGCCTCGATGGCGAGGTCACCCGCATTGTCGACGATGAAGGTGTCGTTGCCCAGACCCCCGGCCATCGAATCGGCGCCTTCCTGGCCGTTCAATACGTTCGCCGCCGCATTTCCGGTCAGGGTGTTGGCCAGACTGTTGCCATGGCCGTTTATGTTCGCGGTGCCCGTGAGCACCAGCGTCTCGACGTACTGGTTGGCCAACGAGAAGGTTACCGACGACTGCACCACGTCCGTGCCTCCGGTCCAGCTGGTCTCCCTTACGCTGTCACCGGCATCATCGACGATGTAAGTGTCGTTGCCATTGCCCCCGTTCATCCGATCGGCGCCGCCGCCGCCATTCAGCATGTCATTGCCATTACCGCCGAAGACGATGTCCGTCGCAGCCGAGCCAATGAAGACGTCATTGAAGCGGGAGAGCGTGAACTTCTCGATCGAGTGGAACGTGTCGCCGGCTGCGTCGCCGCTGCCCCCCGCCGAGACAAGGTCGACGCCGACGGCTGCGCTTGCCCGGAAGTAGCTCACCTCGTCCTCACCGGTGTCACCGTCCATAGTGTCGGCACCGGATCCGCCTTCGAGAACATCGTCACCGTTGCCGCCATCGAGCAGGTCGTTGCCGCCGCTCCCGATCAGTTGATCGTCGCCCGCCGACCCGTAGACGGCTTCGGCCGCGGACGTTCCGATGAAACGGTCGGCAAAACGCGTGAGACTGAACTGCTCGATCGACTGGAAAGTATCTCCAGCCGCCTCGCCGGTGTGGCTTCCCGTCTGGAGATTGAGCGACACCGAAGCCGTGGCGCCGTCATATGTGACCTCGTCCCATCCGCCGTCGCCGAAAATCTTGTCGGCGCCAATTCCGCCTTCGAAGATATCGTCGCCCGAATAGCCATGCAGCTCATCGTCTCCGGCGAACCCCCACATATAGTCGCTGCCGTTCGTACCCATCGCGACGTCGGTCTGTTCGGACAGAAGCCCTTCCTCGCTCAGCCGATAGCGCCTGCTGAAGATGCCGTAGCCGTCCCCATCCTGGCCGTCAGACACCCACGTCACGACGACCGATCCATCCGCCAAAGTAGCGAGCGACGGTTGAAACTGGCCGTCGGGCCTCTGGACGTTGACGATCGACTCCTCGCCGACAAGAGCGGCTCCCGAGTCGTAGCGCCGGACGGCTACGTCGGCGGTGTCGCCGGCAATGTTGGCATAAGCCACGAGGAAGCCGCCGTCAGGGAGACCGGTTACGCTTTGAAGGCCGCTCGCGTAGGCGAACGAAATCTCACCCCCGATGGGGACGGCATTGGAGTCGTACGCCTGAATGCGCGAACCGTAAACTTCGTTCTTCCAGAGGACCACGAACCCACCGCCCTCCAGAGCAGTGATTGAAGAACTGTTTTGCTCACCCTGTGTGATCGTGTTGACGCGGAAGACGTCGGACCCCGCTCCGGTGGAGTCGAACCGCCTCGCCCGAATGTCGAACCCGTTGTCCCCCGGCGCGGCCGCGGACGTCCACGAGATCACGAAGCCCCCGTCGTCCAGAGCCGCGACGTCCGGCAAGAATTGCCCGCCGCTCATGCCACCGGAGATGTCGAACCGGTCGCCGATGGGGGCCCCGTCGGCGGCGTATATCTGACCGAAAGCGTCTGGCGCGCTGTCACCGGGTCGATACCATACGACCACGAAACGGCCATCTTCGAGACCGGCTACCCGCGCGGTGGTTTGATAGAAGCTGGGGCCGCTGCCGACCTGGAACTCAGAGCCGACCGGCGCCCCCGCGGCGTTGTAGCGTTGACCGAAGACGCTGCCGTCCGTGCCGTTCTGCCCCTCGGACGACCATGTCACTACGAAGCCGCCATCGGAGAGGCCTGCCACGTCCGCGAAGGCCTGCATGTTCGGCGTGTAGGTGTTAACGTGGAAACCGTCGCTTGTCGGCTGACCCGACGCGTCGAAACGCCGGCCGAAAACGCCTGTCGTCCCGTTATCTTCCGGCCCCTGCCAGACAATGACGTAGCCCCCGTCCGCAAGGGGAGCTATCGCGGGACGTTCCTGGGAGCCCGCCCCAGAAAAAGGAACCATGGTTTCCTGCGGCCGCGAATAATAGACGGGCATGGTCGTCGCTCCCCCTCAACGGGGCGAGCTCACATTCCAGGCCGAGTGGCCACGGAGCCGAGCTGTTCGGCCGAGCCTCAGGACGAGCGACGACACGCTCAGCGCCGAGAACACGACTCACCCCCACGCGGGCGTCATAGCACATACTTGGCGACCGCAGCCTCCTCTTTGCGGACACTTAGCTGTCCCCGAAGCGAAGGCCGCTGCGAGCCGTATCCGCCCACTACCCCACGTTCGCAGCATTCGGTTCGGCCGCTGCAGCACTTCCTGCGGACCGCGGCCGCTGCTGATGAGGTGGTAGCATTCCGGCGGAGCCGACCGCTGCGCACGCCGCGGCAAGGAAAATCTATACTGTCCCCGAGGGACACCCGCTTCCGGGGCCCTGAGGCAGTCTCGTTCACGCGGAGGCGCGGAGGACCGCGATGGCGGAGAGGGCTGTGGGTGTGCGGCGCCGTGGGTCGAACGGGCCTGGCGCTGCTTGTGGGAGGGGCGGGTGAGCTGGTCAGCGGAGAAGCCCGGCGGCTTGATCGCGCGGGCTTGGGCGGTTATACCGCTGGTATGAAGGTTGCCGTCTCCATTCCCGACCGGATCTTCGAGGAGGCCGAGGAGATCGCCAGGCGGCTTGGGACGAGCCGGAGCGAGGTCTATGCGCGGGCGCTGGACGCCTTCGCCGCACTCCATGCCCCCGACCGGGTGACCGCCGCGCTGGACGCCGCCGTCGAGGCCGCGGGCGGCGGGGCGGGCGACGGCTTCTCGCAGGAAGCGGCGCGGCGGGCGCTCGGCCGCGCCGAGTGGTGACCGGCCCGGCGATCGCGCAGGGCGAGATCTGGTGGGCGGACCTCGCCGACCCGCGCGGCTCGGCACCGGGCTTCCGCCGGCCGGTGCTCGTCGTCCAGGGCGACGCCTTCAACCGCAGCCGCATCGCGACCGCCGTCTGCGTGCCGCTCACCAGCAACGTCAAATGGGCCGACGCGCCCGGCAACGTCGCCCTGACCGCGCGGCAGACCGGCCTCGACCGCGATTCGGTCGCCAAAGTCTCGCTGATCGTCGCCCTCGACCGGGAGCAGCTGACCGAGCGGGTGGGCCGCGTGCCGCCGCGGAAGCTCGAGCTGGTGCTTCGGGGGATCGATGTGGTGCTGGGGAGGTAGGAGCGACTGTGCTTCGTGTTTTGGGGAGGCGGAGTTGCTGTTTCCGAAGGAGGCGCGGAGGACGGCGAAGGCGCGGAGGGGCTGCGGGGGACCTGCGCCGGGGCAAAATGCTAAGGTCCCCGCTCAAGACGCTATGGAGGGTTCGGATGCGCATGCCCGCTCTTGCGTTGATTGCCGCTGCGCTGGCGGCGACGGCGGGTGTCGCCATGCTGCTCCCGGACTCCGGGATTGGGATTGCGTTGATCGGATGGCTGGCGCTCGTCTTCCTGCTCGCGCTCCCCGCTGCGTGGTGGCGTTCGCGGGGAGGAGGCCCGGTGACGACGTGGCTCGTCGCGGTTTTCTGCCCGCTCGTTCCGCTGGAGCTGCTCCTCGCCATCTCGGCCTACCGCAATCGCGACGTGGGTGGCGATTTGCAAGGAATCGAGGTGCTGATGATGACCTGGTTCGTCCCGCCGATCGTCCTGGTCGCGGGATCGGTCGTGGCGCTCCTTTCAGGCATCCTTGTCGAACCGCGGGGCGGGCGAGACTGAAGCGGGGGCGCGGCAGATTGCGGTCGCGGCGGTGTCGGATGTCATGTGGAGAAGGCGGTTGGCTCCCAATCCATCGCGTCGAGGCCGTCCATCCAGTCGGTTTCGGCCAGCCAATGCGAGCACTCCTCGACCACGATCAGCGTGGCGTCGGGCGAGACGAGGGGAGCGGCTTCGTGGGGCAGGCAGACGAAGGCCTGTCCGTCGGAGCCGTAAAGGACCGCGCGGCAGGTGACGAGGGAGCGGATCAGAACCCACTCGCCGCTGTCGGGATCACCGCAGGCGCGCAGGATGTCCCGCAACATCCGCTCGTCCGCGATCCGGGCGACCCTGGCATGGCCGTAGCGGGTGGTCAGCGCGACCGGCGAGTGCGAGACCTCGCCGACATGCTGCATGGCGAACAGGGCGGGATCGGCCGCGAGGTGGCGCAGGATGAGGTCGGCGATGCCCTCGACGCAGACAGCCAGGCGGACGGCGTCCGCCGCCTCGTCCGAATTGTCCGCGAGCTTCGGCGCGACGAGGTAGAGCTTCATTGCGTCAGCCTATGACTGAGGCGAAAGCGGGGACAGCATAGATTTGGCGCAGGCGGGGGGATGGGGCCGGGGGGGGCGGGGAGATCTATGGTGTCCCGATGCGGCATCTGCCCCCGACGCGGCATCGACTCCCCCTCTCCCCGGCCCTCTCCCCGGAGGGAAGAGGGAGTGAGGTGCGCAAGCCCCTCGCCCCTCTGGGGAGAGGGGGTTAGTCGGGGCCTCGCGGGATTTCTTTCGTTCTAGAGGAACCTGATCCGCGGCTCCGCCCGCTCCTTTTCGAACAATTCGGTCATCGCCCAGACCATGGCGTCGGCGCGGTCGGGGGAGCCTTGGCCTTGATAGCCTTGCCAGGTGAGGGCGCAGAGCTGGTCCTCGAGGTCGGGGAAGTGGCCGGCGAGGCGGGCGTGGCCGGTCTCGAAGCGGAGGGCTATCGGCTCGGCCCTCGCGGCCTTGCTCTTGACGGCGTGGACGAGGCGGAGGGGGAGGGCGGCGTCGACGCCGCGCAGGATGCTGGCGATCATGTCGCCGCCCTGGTTCTTCTCGGCCACCACCTTCGATGCGCCGAACTGGGCGGCGGCTTCGGCAACGCGGCGGGCCCAGGCTTCGGGGCTGAGGCCGCGGGCGGTGAGGTCGGCGAGGACCCAGGCGATGCCTTCCGCATCCTTGCCGCAGACGACGATGCCGCAGCTGTCGCCGCCGGTGGAGGCGGGGGGATCGAGGCCGATGACGGTGCGGGTGAAGTTGATCCTCCCCTCGGGTTCGAGGGGAGGGGGACCAGCCGCAGGCTGGTGGAGGGGCGGCGCGCCAGCGCCGTACGGGCCATCGAGATCGCGAGCTTCGCTCGCGCCCCTCCACCGCACTTCGTGCGGTCCCCCTCCCCCGCAAGAGCGGGGGAGGATCATCCTCGCCTTCTCGAGCAGGTCGCGGGTCCACAGCGCCCCTTCGAATTCCTCGAGGAGGAGGCCGTCCAGCTCCTGGCGGCCGAGGCGGGTGCCGGCGAACATGGCTTCGACGGCATGGCGGAAGTCGGCGGGGAGGTGGGGGTTCTCGCCGGTGCGGCCGTGGGTCTGCGCGCAGCGGGGGAGGGCGAGGACGCGCTTGAGGAGCGGGACCGGCTTCGGCGTCGTGGTGACGAGGGTGCGGGGGCGGTCTCCGAGGCGGAGGCCGAGCATCAGGTTGTTCCAGGCGGCGTCGGCCTTGGGCTGGCCGGAGCCGGCGGAGACGGGCCACTTCGCCAGCTCGTCGCACCAGGCGTAATGGTGCTGGGGGCCGCGCAGTTTTTCGGGGCGCTCGGCGGAGAAGGCATGGGCCTCGGCGCCCGAGGGGAAGAGGAGGATGTTGCGGCTGGGGACCCAGCGGGGACGCTCGTGGGCGCGGGCCGTGGCGACGAGGCCGCTCTCGCCGTGGATCATGACCCGCTCGACCTCGTCGAGGGTGGCGGCAACGAGGGCGATTCGCGCCTCGGGAGTCTCGCGGGCGCGGGACCAGATCCATTCGGCCCCGGCGCGGGTCTTGCCGAAGCCGCGGCCGGCGACGATCGCCCAGACGCGCCAGGGGAGGCCGTCGGGCCCCGCCTCGGGCTCGATTTGGCCGCCATGGGCCTGCCACCACCATTCCTCGGCGAGCGCCCGGACCATGGGGGCGGGGAAGACGCGCAGCACGGCGCGGCGCTGCTCGTCGCCAAGGCGGCAGAGGTCGGCGAGGATGGCGCGGCACTCGGCGCGGGTGAGGGCGCCGGCGCCGGCGCGGGCGATCAGCGACTTGGTCAGCCAGGAGAGGTGGGTGAAGGCCTTGATGTGGTAGGGGGCGTTCATTCCATCCGTTCTCCTTCCGGCGAGGAACGAAGGCCGAGCGCGCGGAGGCGTTTGTCGAGGGCGGCGATGGCCTGGTCGAAGGTCCAGGCCTGGCTTTCGACCGGGGCGCGGGGGCGGGGGCCGGGGCGGCCGTTTCTGCGGTCCCAGCGCTGGAGGAGCTTCATCACCCGCTCGAACTCCTGCGCGATCTCGCCGGTCGGCTCGAGAACCTCGCTCAGGCGGCGCTGCGCGACGAGGCGCTGGCGGACCGATTCGGCTTCGAGCAGGGTGACGGCGTGGTCGAGCGCCTCCTGCCAGGCGGCGGCGAATTCGGGATTCCTGCGGCGGTGGGCGTTGACCGTGGAGATGGCGACGCCGGCATGCGCGGCGGCAGCCTCCGCGTCGGCGGTGCCGGCGAAGTGGTTGAGGAAGAGCTGCTGGCGGGCGTCGTTGAACTTGACCCAGTTCATCGTCCGGCGCTGGAGGGGGCGCTTGCCCTGCGGGGCGATGCGGATCGCGGCGCCGTCCTCGTCGCCGGGGGGCGCCGCCTCGGCCTGGCGCGCGTAGAGACTGTGGAGGTCCATCGCCCACTCCCAGGCCATGCGGAAGACGGGGTCGCGGGCGCGGACGGTGTAGAGGCTGCCGAGCGGGAAACCGGCGGCGGCGGCGGCCTGCTCGCGCGGGGCGCCGGAGCGCAGGGCGGCGAGGAAGCGCGCCTTGGCGGCGGTGTCGATCAGGCGGCGGGGCGGCGAATCGGGGTTCGAGTCCATCGCGGGACTAGAACACAGATAGAACGAATAGGAAAGAGCCTATCCGTCGCGGAGGAGCGCGTTAGTGGGCCTGCGCCTGGTTGGCCGCGGCGTTGCCGGCGTCCTCGCCCCGGCGGCGGCTGACGTTCACGTCGACGTCGATGTCGCCGACCTCGTTCTCGATCGCGCGGCCGGTCGAGGCGGCGACGTTGCCGAGGCCGGAGCCGATCTCCTTCGCGGTGCCGGCGGCGGTGCGGGCGGCGTTCTCGATCCGGTTCTGGTCGTAGTCGAGGCTGATATGGTCGTTGCCGGCGTCGTTCTCGACGCTGCAGGCGGCGAGCAAAAGCGGGAGCGCGAGCGTGAGGCGCATGAGAGGGTCTCCTTCGACGGCGGCTTAACGTGCGTTGGTCGTTTCGGGTCCATTCGGCTCCCCGCCGGCCGAACCCTCAGCGGGCGTAGCGGGCGGCGAATTCCTCGTCGGACATGACGAGGTAGCGGACCATGTCGACCAAGGCCCAGGGTACCGACACGATCAGGCCGATGACGGTGCAGGTCAGCACCAGCATCGCGATGCCGGAACCGACCCGGCCGAGGTAGAAGCGGTGGATGCCGAGCGGCCCGAAGAAGAAGGCGATCAGGGCCGCGGCATATTTGTTGCGGTCGCTGCCGGCGCCCGCCGGCCGCGGCGCCGCGGCGGAAGGGGCAGGGGCGGGGACCGTCCCCGGCACCGGGAAGATGCTCAGCGCCCGGTTCTCGTGCGCTTCGAAATCGACCTGCATGCCGATCGCCGGCTCGCCGCGATGGGCCCAGTCGGCGGGCCGGAAGGCGTAGCGGCGGCCGTCCTCCCCGGCGACCATCCCGTCCCCCGTCCGCGTATCGACCCCGAGCACCTGTCCGCGCATGGCCCTCACCCCCGAAAGCGCGCCATCATGCGCAGCGCGGCGGCTTTTGCAATCGGCGGGTGCGGCGCGGCGGGCGGGTTCGTGCAGGAACGCCCGGCCGGACGCCGACCGCGCCGCTGCATCCATCCCTGCCGCCGTCCGTTATCGGCGGCGAACCCATCAGCAACGGAAGGACGCGCAATGGCGGATCTGAGCCAGGTCAGGCAGCATATGGAAGTGATCGGGGCGGACGGTGTCCATGTCGGCACCGTCGACTCGGTCGAGGGGAATCGCATCAAGCTGATCAAGGCGGACAGCGGCTCCCATTCCGGCCACCACCATTACATCTCCGCCGGCCTCATCGCGGGTATCGAAGGGGACAAGGTGCGGCTGTCGGCCAACGGCGCCAACGCGGCTTTGCTCGAGGAGGAGAAAGGCGGCCAGGGGCTCGGCGAGGGCGGCCTGTTCACCTGGCGCACCATCGGCCTCGGCGCCGCCGCGGCGGGAGTCGCCGCCGCCGCCGGCGCCCTCTTCTACAAACGCCGCACCCGCACGGACGCCGACACGGACGCCTGATCTCTGGTTTCGCGCGCCGAAACCGATGGCGCTAGCGCGCTAGCTCGCCGTCTCCACGCGGTAGGCCTGGTGGCAGGCGCCGCAGGCCTGGCCGACGGCGCCGAGCCGTGTGCCGAGCGCGGCGCGGTCGCCGGATTCGGCCGCGTCGGCGAGGGCGCGGGCGGCGGTCGCGAGGGCGGCGGCCCTGGCTTCGAAGCCGGCGCGGTTCTGCCAGATTTCGGCCTTGGCCTTGCTGGTCGGGAGCTGCGTGCCTTCGGGGAACATGCCCGGAATGGCGTCGGCCCAGCGGGCGATGTTGCGCGCCCCGCCGGCCACCGGCTTCAGGTCGCCGCCGCCCTCGACGGCACCCCTGAGGGCGCCGAAGGTCGAAGCGGTGAGGCCGAACGCGGCCTGGCGCGCGGCGACGATCTGTTGCGAGCCCGGCCCGGCCGCGGGCGCGGCGGTGGCCGTCTGCGTGCCGCCAGCGGCGCAGGCGGCGAGCGGCAGGCAGGCGAGGGTCAGCGCGGCCTTGATCATTCGGGTCCTCCGGGAAGAAGCGGCGTCTCGGCGGGCTCGACCCGCAGGCAGGCGCCGTCGGCGCCGACTACTTTGACGCGGCTGCCGGCGGGGCAATCGGGGCCGCGGCAGGCCCAGACGCTGTCGCCGACGCGGACGCGGCCGCGGCCGTTCTCGATCTCCGCGACGACGACCAGCGTCTCGCCCCGGAGCCGCGCGGCGCGATCGTTGAGGAGCGGATCGCTGCTCGGCATCGGGTTGTGCAGGTACCAGCGCCGGCCCGCATAGACGGCGGCCACCGAGAACAGCGCGAAGAGCACGAACTGGAAGGCGGCGGGCGGGGCGAAGAGGAGGGTGGCGAGCCCCGTCAGCGCCGCCGCCGTCGCGAGCCAGATCAGGAACACGCCGGGGACGAGGATCTCGGCGATGCCGAGCACGATCGCGGCGAGCAGCCAGACCCATTGCGGGTCGAGATCGAGGCCGCTCACTGGCCGGGCGCGCCGTCGAAGGGGCCGGTGCGGCGCGCGGGCGTGGCGGCGCGCGGGGCGTCGCCGCCGCCGCGCCCGGTGAGCGCCTCGCGGGCGAGCTCGCCGATCCCGCCAAGGGTGCCGATCAAAGCGGTCGCCTCGACCGGGAAGAGGATCGTCTTGGCGTTGGGCGAGGTCGCGAATTGGGAGATGGCATCGACATATTTCTGGGCGACGAAATAGTTGATCGCCTGGGTGTTGCCGCCGGCGATCGCCTCGGAGACGGCGGTGGTCGCCTTGGCCTCAGCCTCGGCGGCGCGCTCGCGGGCCTCGGCGTCGCGGAAGGCGGCCTCGCGGCGGCCTTCGGCCTCCAGGATCTGGCCCTGCTTCTCGCCCTCGGCCCTGAGGATCGCCGACGCCCGGCTGCCCTCGGCCTCGAGGATGACGGCGCGCTTCTCGCGCTCGGCCTTCATCTGCCGGCCCCTCGCGTTGACGATGTCGGCGGGCGGGCGAATGTCCTTGATCTCGACCCGGGTGATCTTGACCCCCCAGCTCTCGGTCGCCTGGTCGACGACGCTGAGGAGCCGCGCGTTGATCTCGTCGCGCTTGGAGAGGGTCTCGTCGAGGTCCATCGAGCCCATGACGGTTCGAAGGTTGGTGGTGGTGAGCTGCATGATCGCGACGTAGAGGTCGGACACTTCATAGGCGGC
>DASVVY010000120.1:0-9276 GCA_036386335.1 Allosphingosinicella sp.
CGACGAGGTTCATCCCGTCCCGGAGCGGGGTGATGAGCGCGATCTCGGAGGCGCGGTAGAAGCCGGCCAGGTCCTCGCGGTCGTAGCCCTGGTTGACGTAGCGGATCGGCACCCAGTCGACCTCGGCGAACTCGCCGTTGATGCGGCCGGAGAGCTCATCGAGGCCCTCACGGATAGTTTCGTAGGTCTGCACCTCGCCGCGCGACGGCGGCGCGATCTGGAGGAGAAACACCTGGCGGCGCCAATCCTCATTCTCCTCCAGGAAGCGGCGATAGCCGAGGAAGCGCTCCTCCAGCCCCTTGGAATAATCGAGGCGGTCGACGCCGATGATCGTCCGGCGGCCGTCGGCACTCTTCTTGAGGCGATCATAGGCCTCGCGCGCCGAGTGGCTGCCGACCGCGTCGCTGAACTCCTTGTAGTCGATACCGATCGGGTAAGCGGCGGCGTGAACGCAGCGGTCGCCGACGTGGATCGTCCCGTCCGGCTCGCAATGGCCGCCGAGCTCGCGCTGGACGTAATTCTGGAAGCTTTCGAGCCACTCCTTCGTGTGGAAGCCGATCACGTCGTAGGCGAGGAGCGACAGGACCAAGGTCTCGTGGGCCGGAAGCGAGGTGAGCAGGCGCGCGGGCGGCCACGGGATGTGGAGGAAGAAGCCCATCCGGTTGCGCAGGCCGCGCTGGCGCAGCTGGGCACCGAGCGGGATCAGGTGGTAATCGTGCACCCAGACGAGGTCGTCCGGCTCGATGAGCGGATGGACGGTGTCGGCGAAGCGCTCGTTGACCCGCTCATAGCCGCCGGCGAAGCTGCGGTCGTATTCGGCGAGATCGATCCGGTAATGGAAGAGCGGCCACAGCGTCCGGTTGGCGTAGCCGTTATAATATTCATCGACGTCCTGTTCCTCGAGGTCGATCGTGGCCGAGGTGACGCCCTCGTGGCGCTGGAAGTCGATGTGGCCGGTGAACTCCTCGGTCTTGTTGCCCGACCAGCCGAACCACAGGCCGCGATATTCGCGCAGCGCGGCGGAAAGGGCGACGGCGAGGCCGCCTTGCGCACCGCCCTCCCCTTCGGGCTTGGGCGCCGCCACCCGGTTGGATATGACGATCAGGCGGCTCATCTTATGGCACTCCAGGGTTTCGACAGCATCATCGCACAGTTGATGAGGCCGACGAGCGAATAAGTCTGCGGATAGTTGCCCCAGAGCTCGCCGGTCTCGAAGTCGGTGTCCTCGGAGAGAAGGCCGGCGGGGGTGAGCCGCTCCAGCATCCGCTCGTAGAGGGCGCGGGCCTCGTCGCGGCGGCCGGCGAGGTAAAGCGCCTCGATCAGCCAGAAGGTGCAGAAGTTGAACGCCGTCTCGGGCAGGCCGAAATCGTCCTCGGCGGCGTAGCGCAGCATGTGCTCCCCGCGGCGCAGCTCGCGCTCGACGGCCTCGAAGGTGCGCACGAAGCGGGGGTCGTCGGGCGCGATGAAGCGCATGTCGACGAGCTGGAGCAGGCTCGCGTCGGTCTCGCCGCCGCCGAAGCTGGCGCCGAAGCGCTGGTCCTCCTCGCACAAGGCGTCGGTTTCGATCCGCTTCCGGATCGCATCCGCCCGCTCGCGCCAGAGGCCCGCCCGATCGTCGAGGCCGAGCACGGCCGCCGCGTTGGCGAGGCGGTCGCAGGCGGCCCAGCTCATCACCGAGCTGTAGGTATGGACGGCGCTCCGGGTCCGATACTCCCACAGGCCCGCGTCCGGCTGGTCGTGCATCTCCCAGGCCCGCTCGCCAACCTTTTCCAGCGCCCGGAAATCGGCCTCCCCCGCCTTGCGGAACAGCCGCTCGTCGAAAAAGGCCTGGACGTTGGAGAGGACTATCTGGCCGTAAGCGTCGTGCTGGACCTGGTAATAAGCGGCGTTGCCGACGCGGACCGGGCCCATGCCGCGGTAGCCGGCGAGGCCCGGCGCCTCCCACTCCTCGATCTTCGCCTCGCCGGAGACCGCGTAGAGCGGCTGGATCTGGCCGCCTTTGGCCTCGTCGACGATGTTCCTGAGATAGCCGAGATAGGTTTCGAGGACGTCGAGCGCGCCAAGGCGGTTGAGGGCCTGGACGGTGTAATAGGCGTCGCGAATCCAGCAGTAACGGTAGTCCCAGTTGCGGCCGCTGTTCGCCGCCTCGGGGATGGAGGTCGTGAGGGCGGCGACGATGGCGCCGGTCTCCTCGTGCTGGCAAAGCTTGAGGCTGATGGCGGCGCGGATCACCACCGTCTGCCACTCAAGCGGGATGGCAAGGCCGCGCACCCACGTCCGCCAGTCGTCGGCGGTCTGGTGGAGCCACTGGGCGAGGGTGTGGCCGACATTGCCGACGAAGGGCTCATCGGGGCCGAGGAAGAAATGCTGGGCGCGCTCGAGCCGGAAGGCGCGGCCTTCGAGGATCTGGCCGACGGGGGCGTCGGTGGTGAGGCGCAGCGGCTGCGGCTTCAGGAGGTAGCGTATGTGGTTGGTGCCGCTGGTCCGCTCGGCATCCTTCTCGCCCCAGTTAGCGGCCGGATTGAGCGCGACCCGGATGCGCGGCGCGCCGGCCCTGGGGCGCACGATGCGGGCGAATGCCACTGGGCGGTACATGCGCCCTGAGCGCTGGAAGCGGGGGCAGAAGTCGAAGATTTCCGCAATGCCGCCGTCGCCATCGGTCAGGCGGGTGACGAGGATCGGCGTGTTGCGGAGGTAGCTTTGCTCGACCGAGACCTGGTTCTCGACCGAGATGCGCCACTCGCCGCGCGGGATGTCGCTTCCCCCGTTGGGCTGAAGCAAAGAGCAGAAGAGCGGGTCCCCGTCGACGCGCGGCGCGCAGGCCCAGACGAAGCCGGCGGCGCGGTCGACGAGCGCGCTCACCTGGCAATTGCCGATGGGCCAGAGCGACAGGTCGGCCATGTTCAGGCGGCGGCCGCTTCGAGCCAGGCGATCACGGCGGGCACCCCGTCGAGCCGCCAGCGGGCGGCGGTCTCCCTCGGCGGGCCGACGAGGATGCCGCCGCCGCCCAAGGCGGCCGCGGCCTCGAAGGCGTGCTCGTCGGTCAGATCGTCTCCCACGAACAAAGGACGCGCGGCGGCAAAGGCGGGTTCCGCCATGATGCGGCGAACCGCCGCGCCCTTGTCGCCGCCCGGCGGCAGCAGCTCGGCGACCATCTTGCCGCGCTGGAGCCGGAGCCCGGTACGCTCGGCGAGCGCCGCCATGAACTCGGCGACGCGGCTCTCCTCGCCCGGCGCCTGGCGGTAGTGGACCGCGATGCCCGCAGTCTTGTCCTCGACCAGCAGGCTCTCCGCCGCCGCGGCGAAGCGGGCGACCTCGGCCCGCGCCGTGTCCAGTCCCTCGGGAAGGTCGAGCGGTTCGTCCTTGCGGCCGGGCAGGCGGAGCTCGATGCCGTGCGAGCCGGAAAGCGCGACCGCGACGGGGCCGGCGTGGCGCTCGAGATCGGCGATCGAGCGGCCGCTGACGATCCCGACGCGGCCCTGGAGGCGGTCCGCGACCCGGGCGATCAGATGCGGCAATCGTTCGGGGACGTCGATCGCGTCGGGCCTGTCGGTAAGCTCGACCAGCGTCCCATCGAAGTCGAGGAACAGCGCGTCGTCGGGGTGGAGGGGCGGCGGCGCAGCGAGCGAATCGGTCATCGCGCGCCCCGTGCCAAGTGCGGACGCGATTCTCAACCCGTCCGCCAATTTGGTGGAAATGAACTGCACAGCTGATCGAAAACGAATGAAAAATTTGTTTCGGCGTAGCATTGATGCAGATCAGATTTCATGTATTCCTAAAGACGAGGGGGCAATCGAACATGGCTGAACCATTCCTCGCGGAAATCCGGATCGTCTCGTTCAACTTTGCCCCCAAGGGCTGGGCGACGTGCAACGGACAGTTCCTGCCGATCAATCAAAACCAGGCGCTGTTTTCGCTGCTCGGCACCACCTACGGCGGCAATGGACAGACCACGTTCGCATTGCCGGACCTTCGCGCCCGTGTCCCGATGCATTTCGGAAACAAGCACACGCTTGGAGAGAAAGCCGGCGAGCAGGCGCATACGCTGTCGATCAGCGAGATGCCGATGCACCTCCACATGCTCAACGCGACCAGCGTCGAGGGCACTACGGCGATACCCGGCAACGGGGTCACGCTGGCCGGATCCAAGAACTACGAGCAGTATCGCGCCGCGACCAACTTGACGACGATGCAGCCGGGTTCGGTAACCAACGTGGGCGGATCCCAGGCGCACGACAACATGCAGCCGTATCTCGTCCTGAACTTCGTCATTGCCCTGCAGGGCATTTTCCCGTCGCCGAACTGAGGGGGTAGATCATGGCACAGCCATATGTCGGCGAGATCCGGATATTCGCGGGCAACTTCCCGCCGAGCGGATGGCTGTTCTGCGAGGGGCAGTTGCTGCCGATTTCGGAGAACGAGACCCTCTTTCAGCTGATCGGGACGACCTACGGCGGTGATGGCGAGGAGACGTTCGCCCTTCCCGACCTCCAAGGGCGCACGCCGGTCCACCAGGGGAACGGGTTCGTCATGGCCCAAACGGCCGGCGAGGAGACGGTCACTCTCACCGTCAACCAGATTCCGGTACACACCCATGCATTCACGGCTTCGGCCGACCAGACGACGACGCCCAATCCTGGCGGGAACGTCATCGGCGCTCCGCTGACGGCGACGCCGCTGTTCGCGACCCCGCCGGACACGGCCCTGGCCGCTCAGACCATTACACCGGTCGGAGGAAGCCAGCCGCACGAGAATATGCAGCCGTACCTCTGCGTGAATTTCATCATCTCGCTGTTCGGCATCTTCCCGAGCCCGACCTAAGGAGAGACTTGCGATGGCGGACCCCTTCGTCGCCGAAATCCGGATCTTCGGATTTAATTTCGCTCCGAAAGGATGGGCGTTCTGCAATGGGCAGATCCTGCCCATCTCGCAGAATACTGCGCTATTCTCGCTCCTCGGCACCACCTACGGAGGCGATGGCAAATCGACCTTCGCCCTGCCGGACCTTCAGGGGTCAGTGCCGGTGCATCCGGGCCAGGGGAAGGGCCTCAGCCTCTACGATCTTGGCCAGATCGGCGGATCCGAAACGGTGACTCTGATCGAATCGGAGATCCCGGTCCACACCCACCTGCTCAAGGCCTTCAACGACGTCGGCGAGGACCGCATCCCCGGGCCGACCGAGTCGCTGGCCCGCTCGACCGGAGGGCTGCTCTATGCTGCCCCGGCGGCTGCGGCGACAATGGCGCCCCAGGCGCTCAGCGTCGCCGGCGCAAGCTTCCCGCACAACAATATGATGCCGTATCTGACCTTGAGCTTCTGCATCGCGCTTCAGGGCGTCTTCCCGCCGCGCCCCTGACGGAGCACGTGCCGCCGCCACTTCCCCGCGCCCGCCGGCTGGGACTGTCCGTCCGGCCGGCGGGCGAAACGGACCTCCCTCTCCTCACCGCCGTCTATTCCTCGACGAGGGTCGAGGAAGTCGCCGCGACCGGCTGGCCGGAGGAGATGCAGCGCGCCTTCCTCGCCCACCAGTTCGACGCGCAGCACCGGCATTACCGGCAGCATTATCCGGGCGCCGAGTGGCTGGTGATGGAGCGCGACGGAGCCGCGGTCGGGCGGCTCTACCTCGACGAATGGAGCGACCAGCTGCGGCTGATCGACATCGCGTTGCTGCCGGAGGCGCGAGGGCTAGGGGCCGGCGAGGCGATCCTGCGAGATCTTCAGGACGCGGCGGCGGCGGCCGGCAAGCCGCTCACGATCCACGTCGAGCGCCAGAATCCGGCGATGCGGCTCTACCTGCGCCTGGGCTTTCGCCGGATCGACGAGCACGGCGTCTACGAGCTGATGGAGTGGCGGCCGCCTAGTTGAAGATCGCTTCGTAGAGGGTGCCGCGCGCATCTCGCCCGACGGGGACGATGAACATCTCGAACGAATCCTCGCCGCGGCGGAAGGGGTAGATTGCCTGCGGCAGCACCGGATCGGCCGGTCCGCGCCATTCGAGCCGGAAGGCGCCGGCATCGCGCATCGAACGCGGGAGCTCCTGGGCCGTCTCGAGGACGAGCGGCAGCGCCGTCCCTTCGACCTCGAGATCGAACCGCTCGCCCACTGCGCCGGAAAAATTGTCGAGGCGAAGGTCCATGGCCGGCTCCTAGTCCAGGGTCTCGTCGGGGTCGGCGCCCCAGAAATGCTCGGTGCGGATATAGCCGCCGCGGTCGCCCACCTCGATCATGCACCAGCCGCCGGAGCAATGGGAAATCCGTCCCACCACCCCCGGCTCAGCATGGTAGCGGACGCGCGAGCCGGCGTCCGGGCTTTCGTGGAGCGGGCGCGGCTCGCTTCCGGTGACGTAGCCGGTGCGGGTGTCGCTCAGCAGCCGCTGCAGCATCCAGCCGGTTTCCCCGTCGGGATCCTGGACCTTGCGCCAGTCCGGGTAGGTCGCGACGATCCGGATCGGCAGGCCGGGACGGATGTAGAGCCAGGTTTGCTGGTAATTGCGTCCTGGCCCGCGCCGCATCGCGGCCTTGGTGGAGGAGATGGAGGCCCAATAGGGGGTCTTGCGCTCGTCCTGCGCCTGGGCGGCGCCGACCGTCAGGGTCAGCAACAGGAAAGCGGCGAGTGCGAGCGGCTTGGCCATGTCCTCGTATCGTCTCCTCGCCCCCTCCTTAGGCAGCGGCACGGCGTGACTTCAACCCCCGCAAGCGCCTTGACGGGCCCATTTCGGGGCGGTCTAGGCGGCGCGATGACGAAGCGGCTGAAGGTGATCGTGACGCGGCGCTTCCCCGCCGGAGTCGAGGCGCGGCTCGCGGAACTGTTCGACGCGGAGCTCAACCCCGGCGACGGAGCCTTCGACCGGGAGCGGCTGAGCGAGGCGATGCAGCGCTGCGACGCGCTGGCGCCCACGGTCGGCGACCGCATCGACGCCGAGACGATCGCCGCCGCGGGGGAACGGCTGAAGCTGATCGCGAATTTCGGAGTCGGCGTCGACCATATCGACCTCGCCGCCGCGCGGGAGCGCGGCATCGCCGTCACCAACACGCCGGGCGTCCTCACCGACGACACGGCGGACATCGTTCTCGGCCTGATCCTGATGGGCCTGCGCCGGCTCGGCGAGGGCGAGCGGGTGGTGCGCGCCGGTGCCTGGCCCGGCTGGGCGCCCACCGACCGGCTGGGCCGCGGCCTTGGGGGCAAGGCGCTCGCCATCGTCGGCATGGGCCGGATCGGTAAGGCGGTGGCGGCGCGTGCGCGGGCGTTCGGCATGGCGATCCACTACCACAACCGCAGCCGCCTCGCGGCCGGCGAGGAGGAGGCGCTCGGCGCCCGCTACTGGCCGTCGCTCGACGCGATGCTGGCGGAGGCGGATGTGGTCAGCCTCAACTGTCCCTATGGCTCCGACACCCACCACCTGATCGACGGCCGGCGCCTCGCGATGATGAAGGAAGACGCCTGGCTGATCAACGCGGCCCGCGGCGCCGTGGTCGACCAGGAAGCGCTGATCGCCGCGCTCGAGGCGCGGGCGATCGGCGGCGTCGGGCTCGACGTCTACCCGAACGAGCCGCACGTCGACCCGCGGCTGATGGCGCTCGACAATTGCGTGCTGCTCCCGCACCTCGGTTCCGCGACGCTCGAAACCCGCACCGCGATGGGCGAGAAAGTTCTAGCCAACCTTCTAGCCCTCGCAGAGGGCCGGGAGTTGCCGGACCGGGTCGTCTAGCCTGACGAGGGATACGTTGCGCTCAGCTGAGTTCCTGGGCGAGTCCGATGAGAAGCCCTTCAGGCCCGCGGATGTAGCAGAGCCGGTAAGCGTTCTTGTACTGGACGACTTCGCCGACAAGTTGCGCGCCTCGATTGCAGAGCCTTTCGAGCGTCTCGTCGACGTCGTCCACCGCGAACATGACGCGCAGGTAGCCGAGAGCGTTGACCGGGGCCTTGCGGTGATCCGCGACTACAGGCGGCGCGAGGAAGCGGGACAGCTCGAGCCGGCCGTGGCCGTCGGGCGTGCGCATCATCGCGATCTCGACGCGCTGATCGCCGAGGCCGGTGACACGTCCGGCCCATTCCCCTTCGATCGTGGCCCGCCCTTCGAGTTCGAGGCCCAGGTCGACAAAGAAGTCGATCGCCGTTTCGAGGTCGTCGACGACGATTCCTACGTTGTCCATTCTTTTGAGCGCCATGCGTCGCGCCGCTCCTGGCGATGACGAATAAAGATCAGTCGCCGGTCAGGATGCGGTCGACGAGCTGCTTCACGGTGGGCACGAAGCCGTTCGAGTAGAAGGGGTCCTTCTTGAAGCGGAACGCCGCGTGGCCCGCGAACATAAGGTTCTGGTCGACGGGGCCGCCGTGGGCGATGTCCTGCAGCGTCTTCTGGATGCAGAAGCTGCGAGGGTCCGCGAGCCGGCCGGTCGAATTCTTCTCATTGTCCGCCCAGGACGAAAAGGCGCACTGGCTGAGGCAGCCCATGCAGTCCGCCTGATCCTTTCGGATCTGCGCCTTCTCCTCGGGTGTGACGAAGACGAGGGTCTCGTCGGGGGTCTTGAGCGCCTCGGTATAGCCCTGCGCATACCACTCCCGCGCGTGGAGTAGGTCGCCGCGAGTGACCCAGAAGTTCTTCTTGCCGCCGACGCCCACGTCGAGCTGGAAGCAATGGTCCCCCAATTCCTCCTTGGTGAAGGCGATCTGGCGGTGCGAGCGCGCTTCGAGGGAGCGCAGGAACGGATTGCGCACCGCCGAGCTGTAGAAGCCGGTCGGCGAGAAGCGGTGGAGGAGGATGTCCCCTTCCTCGAGCGTCATCAGGCGCTGCTTCCATTCCTCGGGAATCGGGCTCTCCTTGGTGAGGAGCGGCCGCGTACCGAACTGGAACGCGATCTGGCCGAGCTCGGGATTGTCGATCCAGTGCTCCCATTCCTTCAGGTTCCAGACGCCGCCGGCCATGATGATCGGCACCTCGTCGGGAATGCCGCCCTCGCGCATCACGTCGCGCAGCTCCTTGACCCGGGGATAGGGGTCCTGCGGCTTCAGCGGGTCCTCCGCGTTCGAGAGGCCGTTATGGCCGCCGGCGAGCCATGGGTCTTCGTAGACGACCGCGGCGAGCCACTCCGCCGCCTTCGAGTAAGCGCGTTTCCACAGCGCACGAAAGGCGCGGCCGGAGCTGATGATGGGGAGGTAGTTGACGCCGTAGGAGGCGGCGATCTCGGACAGCTTGTAGGGCATGCCGGCACCGCAGGTGACGCCGCTGACCAAGCCCTTGGTCCGCTCGAGCACGCCGTGGAGGACACGCTGCGC
>DASVVY010000121.1:0-54339 GCA_036386335.1 Allosphingosinicella sp.
AGCGCGTTCAGCCTGTCTCGCACCTCCTTCGCGGCGCGGATCACGTCCTCGAAGCCGAGCCCCTCGTCGGGGTCGAGGTCGAAGATGATCCGGTCGGCCTTGTCGGGCCGGTCGACCGTCACGCCCCAAGGATGCATCTCCAGCACCCCCATCTGCACCATCGCGACGAGGCCCGGCAGATCGCGGATGTAGAGATACGGCTCCTCGAACCCCGGCACCGTCACCGCGCCGAGCTGCTCGGGAACGCCCGAGCCGGCGTGGCGCTGGTAGAAGCATTTGGTACCCTGCCCGGTCGGGCAGCGGACCATGGTGATCGGGCGGAAGGCGGCGTGCGGCAGCATCCGTTCCGCCACCGCCACATAGTAATCGGCGAGTTCCCCCTTGGTGATGCCCTGCT
Source organism: Allosphingosinicella sp. (assembly GCA_036386335.1). GTDB lineage: Bacteria > Pseudomonadota > Alphaproteobacteria > Sphingomonadales > Sphingomonadaceae > Allosphingosinicella. Next base: position 398 of record DASVVY010000121.1, read on the forward strand.
CGGGGTAGAGGATCTTGTCGGGATTGCTGAGGCGGACGCCCTCGACGATGCGCTCCGGAGTCATCGTCCGCCGCCGCTCCCGCCGCCGCCGCCGAGGCCGAGCTCCGCCGGCGGCGCCTCGGGCTGGAGCTGGTCCATCCGGCACTGCTCCGGCGCCTTGTCCGGCCGCCACCGCAGGAACTTGGTGCCGTGCCGGAATCGGTTGCCGGTGACATGGTCGTAGCGCACTTCGGCGACCAGCTCGTGGCGCAGCGGCTCCCACTCGCCGGTGCGCTCGGTCGACCAGCGACTCGGGCCGCCCGGCGCGTCGCCGGTGAAGCCCGGCGGACCGATCAGCGCCTCGAGGCGCTTCGTCAGCGCCGCCCGCCCGTCGGCGGGGATCGAGGAGGTGAAGCCGACATGGTCGAGCTTGCCTTCGTCGTTGAAGAGGCCGAGCAGCAGCGAGCCGACCTCGCGGCTGTTGGTCCCGTAGCGGAAGCCCCCCACCACGCAGTCGGCGGTGCGCAGCTGCTTCACCTTCAGCATCGCCCGCTCGCCCGCCTCGTAGCGCCCGTCCCGGCGCTTGGCGACAACGCCGTCCAACGCGCCGCCGGCCATATCGAGCCAGCCCTGCGCGGCGCCGCGGTCGGTGGTGCAGGGCGAGAGGAGCAAATCGTCGCGGTCCTCACCCGAATGGAGGATTTCGAGCGAATGGCGGCGCAGATGGAGCGGCGCGTCGAGATAGTTGGTCTCGCGGAAGAAGAGCATGTCGAACAGCATCAGCTGCGCCGGAGTCTCCGCCGCCAGCTTCTTGACCCGGCTCTCGGCGGGGTGGAGCCGCAGCTGCAGCGCGTCGAAGGAGAGGGCGCCGTCGACCGGGATGATCAGCTCGCCGTCGACGACGAAGCGGTCCGCCTCCATCGACAGCACCGTGTCGACCACTTCGGGAAAGTAGCGGCCGAGGGGCTTTCCGGACTTGGACTGGAGGTGGACCTCGGGACCGTCGCGGAAGACGAGGCAGCGAAAGCCGTCCCACTTGGGCTCGTACTGCCAGCCTTCCCCATCGGGCAGCGCGTCGACCAGCTTCGCCTCCATCGGCGGCAGCCCGGGCTTCACGGCGAGGCGGTCGAACTCGGCCATTGCAGGCAAAAGACGCGGGCGCGCCGCGATGGTTCCGGAGCCGCAATCACTCGAAAACCGTCCCAGGATGCGACGAAGCGATTCCGCAGCACGGCAAGATGGAGCGCGACGGCCCCTCCCCTCGTTGAGCCTGACGCCGCTTTGCGTCAGACTTACGCTGGTCGGGAGGGGTGACATTGTCGATTAGTCGCAGGACATTGATCAGGAATGCCGCGGGCGCTGGCCTCGTCGCCGGTCTTTCGGCCGCTCTGCCGGCGCGCGCCTTCGCCACGGCGGCGCCGCGCCAGCCGTGGATCAACCCGGTGCTCAAGGCCCGCGCGCTCACCGCGCTGCAGGCCAAGCGCCACCGGATCCCGAAAGCGGACGTGATCGGCATCGCCGACTTCAACCGCGTCTCCAGGGACCCGCGCTTCTACATCCTCGACCTGCGCTCCGGCTTCGTCACCGAGCATCTCGTCGCCCACGGCCGCGGCTCCGATCCCGAGCATCGCGGCTGGCTCGAATATTTCTCGAACGATTTCGGATCGGAAGCGACGTCGGAAGGCGCCTACCTCACCGGCGACAATTATACCGGTAAATATGGCTGGTCGATGCGCCTCACCGGCCTCGATCACACCAACAGCAATGCCGAGGCGCGGGCCATCGTCATCCACAGCGCCTGGTACGCGGAGCCCGCCGTCGCCGAGCAGTACGGCAAGCTCGGCCGCTCCGAAGGCTGCTTCGCCCTCCCCGGCATCAGCCACGCCGAAGCGATGACCCGCCTCGGCTCCGGCCGCTTCCTCTACGCGGAGAAGATCTGACTCTCAGGCGGGGGCGTCCCTCCCCGGCACATTCCCCGACGAGCCGTTGCCCGAACGCGGCGACGTGAGGGAACAAAGCCCGATTCGCCTCCTGCAATTCATTCAAAAGTAAGCGCTTTTTGTCTATATAGGATGACCTGAGAGGCGGAGGGGACATCCTTGAACTACTCGCGCAGGCAATTGCTTGGGGGCGGCGCTGCGGCCGGCCTCCTCGCCACCGCGGCGGCGGCCAAGGGCCAGACGCTGGCCCAGATCGTCGCAGGTCTTCATGACAAACCGGCCGTTCCGGTGCTCCCGCGCGCCGTCCCGGCGCCGGTCCCCGCCACGCCGCGGGTGATCGTCGATGCGGCGATCGACCCGCGGCTCCTCACCCGCGCCCGCGCGGCCTTCGACCGCAACCGGGGGCGCCTCCGGCACACCGACGTCGTCGGCATCGCCGATTTCAGCCGCGCCTCGAGCGAGCCGCGCTTCTTCCTGCTCGACACCCGCACCGGCAAGGTGACGAAGCACCTCGTCAGCCACGGCCGCGGCTCTGACCCGGCCCATACCGGCTACGTCCAGCGTTTCTCCAACGCCATCGGCTCCGAGGCGAGCTCGCAGGGCAGCTACATCACCGGCGACTATTACCAGGGCAAATACGGCCGCTCGATGAAGGTGCGCGGGCTCGATTTCACCAACAACAACGCCGAGGCGCGGGCAATCGTCGTCCACACCGCATGGTATGCGGAGCCCGAGGTGGTGCACGAGCACGGCAAGCTGGGCCGCTCCGAGGGTTGCTTCGCGCTCAGCCACGAGAGCCTGCGCGAAGTACTTGCCCGCCTCGGTCCCGGGCGCTTCCTCTACGCCGACAAGCTCGCCTGAGAGGCCCCGCTAGGGCTCCTTGCGCTGCACCGAATTGAAGAAGCTGTCGATCCGCGGCGGCGGAGCCGGTTTCGCCGGCTGCGCGGGCGGCGGTGTCGCCGCGAGAGGCGCTGCGGCGGGCGGCGGCGACGGATCGGGCGGGAACGGAGTCGGGAGCGGCACGTCTTCGGGCGGCGCAGGCGGCGGGTCGCCGGTGGACTTCGCGAGCACGCTCGGCAATCTCTGCAGCTCCTCCGGGCTCGCGCACCAGCGGATGTAGGCGTCGACCACCGGGTCGGCGGGATCATCGAAAGCGATCTTCGGAGTCGCGGCGATCACCGCCACCCCTTCCGGCGTGACGACGAACGGCCGGAACGTGCCCGCGGGCGCACTGCCCGCCTTGGTCGCGACCTCGCCGCAGGCCGATCCGCCCGAGCCGGCGCGCACGTTCCTGAACTGCGCACCCCCTGCCACCTCCGCCGGCATCGCCTGCTGGACGAGCTGCTGCAGCGCGGCGGCGTCCGGGACCGGCACGCCGGCGGCGAGGTTGCCGAGGGGGTCGGCGACTGGGACCGTGCCGGCGCCGCTGCGCTCCTGGTCTGAATCGCCGGAGCCGCAGGCGGTGAGCAGGAACGGAAGAATCAGCCACGAATTGCGCATGCGGGGACTTTGACGATCCCGGAGCGATGTGAAAAGGTCGCGCCGCGGGCGGGCAGGTGTCCCGGGGTCCCGCTGGAGGAATGGAATGCCGCGTCGCGCCGCCCTGCTCTTGTCCCTGTTCGCCCTCGGCGGGTGCGCCGGTTATGCGGCCGATTACTGGAAGCCGAAGGAGACCCTGATCGGCCCGCAGCTGCCGCGCTACGGGATTTCGGGCGAGCAGGGCCAGTGCGTCGAGAAGGGGCTGACCGCTGCCTTGAGCGTGTGGCAGCTGCGCCAGCTCGCCGACCTTGCCAAAGGGCTCACGTCCGGCGGTAACAACCCGGCAGCCCTGACGCCACGCGATTTCATCTACGTCGCCGGCCTCGCCGAGGACCCGAAGGTAGGATCGGAAACGACCCGCGTCCTGCAGGAATGCAATGTCGCAGCCGAAGCGGCGCCTGCCCCGGCCACGCCGCCGGCGGAGCCGCAGCCTTCCACGCCCGACACGGCGGCCGCCGCCCCTCCCACTCCCGCGCAAGGCGGGCAGGAGCCTCTCTGGGTGAACCTCGGCGCCGCCTCGACCGGGCAAGGTATCGCCGTCGACGCCACCAGCGTCACCCGGGGACCGAGCTGGCGACAGGCATGGTTCCGGCTGCTCAACTACGACCAGTCGGGCGTCGGCGACGTCGGCTACCAGCTCCGCATCGACTGCGCCGCCAAGACGATCACCGCCCATGCCGGCCGTAAATATGCGCCCGGCGGCGCCCTCACCGAGGAGCGGCAGTACGACAAGCCGGAAGGGCCGATGCCGATCGAAAAGGGCACCGTGATCGAGGTCGCCTACCACGCCCTCTGCGACTGAGGCCCGGATCAGCGCGCCGGCGCGTGCGCCTGGCACTCGACCTCGACGAGTGCGCCGAGCGCCAGCCCGTCCGCGCCCAGCGCACTGCGTGCGGGGAGGCGCTTCTCGTCGAAATAGCCGGCATAGACGCGATTGAACGCCGGCCAGTCCGCCATGTCGTCGAGCATGACGAGGCAGCGGAACACGTCGCCATAGTCGAGCCCCGCCTGGCGCAGCACCGCCCCGACATTGTCCATCGCCTGCCGCGCCTGCGCTTCGATGCCCTGGGGAAGCCTACCGTCCGGCCCGGTGCCGATCTGGCCGGAGAGGTAGAGCACGTCCCCGACCCGCACCGCCGCCGAGAAGGGCAGCTTGACCCCCCCTGCACGCGCCGCCGCCGCAGCGCTCCCTTCCACCGGGTAGTGCTGAACGGGCGGCCGTCCATCGGCAGACGCGCAGGCGGCGAGGGCGAACAGGGCCAGGAGCATCCGCATGGACCGGAAGCTATGCCCCGCCACGCCGGTCGGCAAGCTAGTGCAGCGGCCACACCGCCAGGATCAGCGGCACCCCGACGATCACCACCAGCAGGCTGAGCGGCGCCCCCAGCCGGGCATAGTCGCCGAAGCGGTAGCCACCGGGGCCCATGACGAGGGTGTTGCACTGGTGGCCGATGGGCGTGAGGAAGTCGCAGCCCGCGCCGACGGCCGTCGCCATTAAGAAGGCCTCGGGCCGGTAGCCGAGGCCGGTCGCGAAAGTGGCGGCGATCGGCGCCATCACCAGCACCGTCGCGGCGTTGTTGAGAAACGGCGTCACCGCCATCGCCGCCACCAGGATGAGGCCGACGGCGCCCCAGGGCGGCAGCGTGGCCGCCGTCGAGGAGAGCCAGGCGGCGATCAGCTCGGTGGCGCCGGTGGTGCGCAGCGAGTCGGAGACGGGGATGAGGGCCCCGATCATGATCAGGATCGGCCATTCGATCCGCTCGTAAGCCTCCCGCGCGGGCAGGGCGCCGGCGAGCATGATCAAGGCCGCCGCACCGAAAAAGGCGATTGCGACCGGGACCAGGCCCAGCGCGGTGAGCACCATCGCGCCGGCCAGGATCGCGATCGGCACTACCCCGCGGCGGGCGCTGCCCAGGCGCAGGCTTCGCTCCGCGAGCGGCAGGCAGCCGAGCTCACGCAGGCGCTCCGGCAGGGTGTCGAGCGTCCCCTGGAGGACGATGACGTCGCCGGGACAGAGGACGATGTCGCGAAGCCGGTGGCTGATCCGCTCCCCGCGCCGGGAGACGGCGATCAGGTTGACCCCGTGGCGATCGTGGAGCGCCATCCGTCCCGCGGCCTGGCCGGCGAGCACGCTGTCGCGGCCCACGACCGCCTCGATCACGCCGACGTGCGACGATGCGGTGGCCGCCGCCGCCTCGCGATGCTGCCCCTCGAGATCGAGCCCGGCGACCGCGATGGCCCGTTCGAGCGCGTCCGGCTCGCCCTTGAGGATAAGGACGTCGCCCGCCTGGATGTGGGCGTCCGGCAGCGGCGGCACGATGCCGCGGCGGGCGACGCGGTGGATGCCGGTCACCTGTACCTCGCCTTCGACCATGGCGCGGAACTCGCCGACCGTCTTCCCTTCCGCCGGAGAGTGGGCCGGGACTTCGGCCTCGGTCGCATAATCCTCGATGTCGACGGCTTCCCCGAGCGTCGGCGCGGCGCGGCGGTTGGTCGGGAGCAGCCGGTAGCCGAAGCGCAGGAAAATGAGGCCGGCGACCGCGAGGCCGAGGCCGACCGGCGTGTAGTCGAACATCTCGAACGGCTTGCCCGTCATTTCCTCGCGCACCCGGCTGACGATGATGTTGGGGGAGGTGCCGACCAGGGTGATGAGGCCGCCGAGGAGGGAGCCGAACGACATCGGCATCAGCAAGCAGGAAGGCGAGCTGTTCGATTTCTTGGCCAGCTGGAACGCGGCCGGGATCAGCATCGCGAGCGCGCCGATATTCTTCACCATCGCCGACAGGAACGTGACGGCGCCGACCAGCACGGTCAGCTGCGACCCCAGCCGGGTCATCCCGCTGGTCAGGCGGCCGATCACCGCCTCGACCACGCCCGACCGCTCGACCGCGGCCGAGATCACAAGCGCCGAGCCGACGATGATGACGATGTCGTCGGAGAAGCCTGAAAACGCGTCGTCGGGCTTGACGATGCCGACGGCGACCGAGGTGAGGAGGGCGAGGATCGCCACCATGTCGAAGCGGATCCGGCCCCAGATGAAGAGCAGCATCATGCCGCCGAGCACCGCGAAGGCGAGCGTCTGCGGGGTCGTCATCGAAAGGGCTGGGGTCGGGGGAGCGGCATCGGGAGCGGGGACAACGCGGGATCGCCGCACCCGATCCGCCAAGGATCAATCGCTTATCAAGCGTCCCGCCTCGACGCGCACCACCCGATCGCAGCGTTCCAGGGTGAATCGGCGGTGGGAGACGATGACGAGCGTCAGGCCTGGCACCGAGGCGAGCGATGCCATCACGGCGGCTTCGGTGGCCTCGTCGAGCGCGCTGGTCGCCTCGTCGAGGATGAGCAGCGGCGCGCCCTTGTAGAGGGCGCGGGCGATGCCGATCCGCTGCCGCTGCCCACCCGAGAGGCGGATGCCGCGCTCGCCGACGCGGGTGTCGAAGCCTTCCGGGAGGCCGGCGACGAATTCTCCCAGACAGGCTGCCCGCGCCGCCGCTGCGATCCGCGGCCGGTCGACCGCCCCGGGTGCGGCGAAGGCAATGTTGGCGGCAATCGTATCGTCGGCAAGGAAGATCGACTGCGGGACATGGGCGAGCGTCGCCTGCCAGGCTGCACGGCGGGAGACGTCGAGCGCCGCTCCGTCGACGCGGATCTCACCCTCGTCCGCCTCGAGCAGGCCCATCAGCAGGTCGAGCAAGGTACTCTTGCCGCCGCCGGTCTCGCCGGCGATGCCGAGCCGCTCGCCGCGCCGGATCTCGAGCGACGCGTCGCGCAGCGCGAACACGCCGCCTTCGTAGCGGAAGGAAACCCGGTCGAGCACCACCGCCTCTTCGAAGGCGAGCGGCGGCTCCGGACGCGGCGGCGGTGGGACGGGCGTTTCCAGGAGGGCCGCGACGTCGGCAAGCAGCTGTGCGTTGCCCGCTGCCTGGCTCCATCCGAACCATGCCTGCTGGACGAGGGGCAGCAGCCGCTGCGCGCCCAGAGCCAGCGCGCCGAGCACCGGGATCGCCTTGACGACGCCGCCCGGCTGCAGGCTCATGATCAGCGTGATCATAGCGATGGCGACGATTCCCGCGCCCTCGACCACGAAGCGGGGGCTGGCCGCGACGAAGGCGTTCACCGCCTGCGCGCGGCGCAGCTGGAGGTCGATCTTCCGGAACCTTTGCTCGAACATGTCGTGCGACCGCTCGAGGAGGATGTCGCGGATGCCGCCGAGCCCTTCCTGGATGGCGCGGGTGCGGAGCGTCATCGCCTCGCCCATGACGCGCGCGTTACGGCGCACGCGGCCGCGGGTGAAGCGGCTCATCGCGACATAGGCGAGCCCGACGGAGGCGACGCCGAGGCTCGCCGCCATCGGGCTGATCGCGAAGAGGAGGAGGGTGACGAAGAAAGCCATGACGGCCGCGATCACCCCCTGCATCGCCGGCTGAATCAGCGAGAAGACGACGCCCTGCACCTTCTCGATCCCCGACAGCGTCTCGCTGCTATTGCCGCGGAGATAGGCCGCGTAGGGCTGGCGGAGCATCCGGCTGAAGATGGCCGACGCGATTTCGTGGCCGAGCTTCATGACGAAGCTCTGGCTCGTCCAGAAGAGCAGCAGGCGCACGGTCGCTGCCGCAAGCGCCGCGGCGGCGAGCAGCACCGCCGCGCCCACCAGCGGGCTCGGCCCGGCGGCAGAGAGGAAATCGCGAAGCCGCGGCCCTACGAGCGGACTGCCGGGGTCGGAGGCAAGCGCGAGGAAGGGCAGCACCGCCCCGATCGTCACCATCTCGGCCGCCACGCCCGCCAGCATCAGGAGGAAGGTGACGAGGAGGTGCCGCCGGCGCGCGCCGCTCATCAAGCGATAGAGCGTCCGCAATCCGTGCATCTGTTCACCCCCCGCCCTTCGCGCGGTGCTGCGCCTGCAGGTTGCAGACCGCAGCGCCCCCGGACGGTAATGCGCCTCAGTCGCGGGCGGAAGCCAGTGCCGAGCCGCCCGCGTCGTTGAGAGCGGCGAGGACCTTGCCGTCGCGCGCGTACATGTCGGCATACCGCGCGGCCGGGCCGTCGCTGGTCGAGGCGACGGTGAAATAAACGATGTAGACGGGGATCGGCGCAGCCGTATTCGCCTGGACGGTCTTGCCAGCGGCAACCGCCTGCGCGACCTTCTCCGGCGTCCACTCGGTTCCCTCGAGCAGCGCGGCGGCGAAGCCGACCGCGTCCTCGGTGCGGATGCAGCCGTGGCTGTAGGCGCGAGCCTGCTTGTCGAACAGCTTCTTGGCGTTCGTGTCGTGCAGGTAGATGGCATAGGGGTTGGGCATGGTGATCTTCACCCGCCCGAGCGCGTTGGTCGGCCCCGGCGGCTGGCGGTAGCGGAACTTGCCCTCGCCGGCGGCAACGCGGACATAACCGCGCTTGCCCTGCACTTCCTTGGTGATGCTCTGCGGCACCTCCCACCAGGGATTGATGTTGGCGCCGGTGATGACGGCGCTGAGCTGCGGCGTCGGCGTCTTGAGCGCGCCGGCAACGGCGCGGCGGCGGGAGAGGACGTTGCCGCTCTCGACCAGCGAGACGGTGTAGGCGGGGACGTTCACGATCACGTATTTCTGGCCGAGGTCGCGCGGCAGCCAGCGCCAGCGGTCGAGATTGATGCGGATGCGGTCGCGCGCCGCTGCGTCGGTGGTCGTCGCGAGCAGCGCCTTCAGCCCCGCATATTGCGGGTGCGTCGGCAGCAGCGAGCGGAGCGCGTCGGCGATCGTGTTGCCGGCGAGCGCGCGGTCGAGCAGCGCCTGCTGGTCGTAGACGCTCCAGTCGTCGTCCTTGACGTGCCAGTCGATGCGGGCGTCGCCGCGGACGTGGCCGAACATCAGGTCCGAGGCGACCTTGAGGAAGGTGTCGGTGGCGACCGCGTCGAGCTCGTCGCCCTTCGCCGCGATGGCGGCGCGAAGCCGCTCGGGCGCGTAATCCAAGGGGTCGAGGCCTTCGTCGCCGATGCTCTCGACGTACGCGAGCAGCTCCTCGGCCTGCTTTCGCTTCCAGTCGGCGGAGATGACCACCGGGGCGGGAGCCGGCGCGGCCGGGGCCGTCTGGACCGCGGGGGCGGGACCGACGTCCGGATTTGCCGGAACCGGAGTCTGGCCGAGGGTCGGAACGGCTGCGCCAAGCAGCAGAAGAGGTGCAATGAAGCGGCTTAGCATCGGCATGTCCTACACGAGGGGGGATGCTTCGCCATCGCCGGCCTCCCCTGCCCTCCGGACGCCTAATATAGGTCAACGCCCGTCGCAGCAAGCGGCGGGCAAACGTTTGATAAGCGCAGACAATTCGGCCCGGCGCATTTGCGCCGGGCCGTTGCCGGAAAGCCTCAGGCGCGGTCGCCCGCAGTGTCGCGGTGCATGAAGCCGAAATAGGCCGCGACGATGGCCAGGAGCGCGTGCAGCCACACGTCGTGGCTATAGAGCGGGATGAGCCCGAAGGTGGTGTTCAGGCCGGGCACCAGCCCCATCACCGTCAGCACCGCGTAGATGATCGCCACGGCGCGGAAATAGCCGCGTGCGCCGCCGAAGCTGCGCGAGGCGAGCAGGCCCCAGACGCCGAACAGCAAGTGGACGATGTTGTGCAGCAGGTTGACCGGGAAGAGGCCCAGCTCATAGCCGAAGAAGGACCGCATCGCGATGTCGGCATCGGCCGGGTGGCCGCCGGCATGGTTCATGTCGTTCAGCCCGGGGATGAAGCCGCCGGCGCCGACGATCAAGAAGACGATGCCGAAGATCAGCGCCATGGTACGAGTATTCATCAGACACCTCCCATTCGTATTCAATAACGCTCACGAGGGGCCGCACCGATGACGGCTCCGCGCCGGCGGGTCACGCCTCGCCGGCTATGACGATAGAGCGAGCTTGGGGGCCGGAAGTTCCCGAAACGAAACGAGCGATGGCCGCCGAAATCTTCTCGCCGCCATGGACCGACGGCTCGATCGGATTAGCGTAGTCTTCGTCTTCGTCGCAGATCAGCCTGAGGTCGATCAGCGGCAGCCCGCGCGCGAAGGCGGCGCGGGTGATGACGTCGTTGAACACGGCGAGCGCGGTGCGGATGATGCGCTGGTCCGGCTCGGACGGCGGCGTGTCGTAGATCGTGCAGAGCGCCGTCGGCAGGCGCAGCGCGGCGACGCCGTCGACCATCGCCTCGTAATCGGCTGCGAACCGCCGCTGCGCCGTCTCCAGCAGCGACACCGCCTCGGCGACGCTGGCGACCGACTGGCCGAGCACGTGCGAGGCGCCGAGCGCGTCGTTGCCGCCGGCGCTGACGACGAGGTGGGTCGCGTCTGACGGCAGCCGCGACAGCTGGGAGGCGACGCCGCGCGTGACCGCCCCGTCGACCGCCCGCAGGCTCGCCTTCCAGTCGGTCGGCAGCCTCCGCTGGAGCTGCTTCACGACATCCGGACCGCCGCGGACGTAGGCGGCATTGTCGAAGATCGAATCGCCGAGGAGGATGACGTGTCCCATGGCGTCGGAAAGGTGCTGGAGGGCGTCGGTTCCCGCTCGCGCACATTTTCTGCTCGATTCGGCTCCGCAACGAGAGCATGCTCGATCCCGGGCTAGATAGACGTGGGAGCAGGAGATGCCGCAGCCAGGTGGGAATTTGCAGGCGCTCGCCGCCGCCGAGCAAGGCGGGGGGGCCGGGTTGATCGTCTTCGCACTCGATGCGGCCGGCACGATCTGGGCGAATGGGCAGCAGGGCGCGGGCGGCGCGTTCGGCGGCTGGAACGGACCCAAGTTTCAGAACCAGCCGACCCAGGCCGCCGCGATCGCCGCCGCGGGCCAGAACAACGGCAGCCTGATGCTGGTCATGCTCGACCAGCAGGGAATGACGTGGACGCTCTCGCAACAGGGAGGCGGTTGGGGCGATTGGGAGGGGCCCGGCGTCGGCGGGCAGGTCTTCTCCTGGCAGTCGCTCTCGGCAGCTCAGCAGAGCGGCAACCGCGGCATCGAGATCTGGGTCACCGATTTCGACGGCCAGATCTCGACGCTCTACCAGACGACGCCCGGCGGCGAATGGAGCAGCTGGGAGGGGCCGGGCTTCAAGGGGCAGACGGGCACGTTCGACGCGACCGCCGCCGCGGGGCAGAATAACGGCAACGTCATGCTCTTCGCGCTGGATCTCGACGACAGCGTCTGGGCGATCGGCCAGCAATGGGCGGGCGGCGACTGGGGCGGATGGTCGGGGCCGAACCTCGCCGGTCAGCCCGGCCCGTTCCAGAGCGTCGCCGCTGCCGAGCAGAGCGGCAATCGAGGCGTCGAGCTCTGGGTCGTCGACCAGGGCGGCAACATCACAACCCTCTATCAGACCACAGCCGGGGGCGAATGGAGCAGCTGGGAGGGGCCCGGCTTCAAGAACCAGCCGCAACCGTTCCTGCGCGTCGCGGCGGCGGGCCAGGGGAACGGCAACGTCCTCCTGCTCGCGGCGGCCAAGGACGGGAGCCTCTGGTATATCGGCCAGCAGAGCCCGGGAGGCGATTGGGGCGCGTGGGAATCGGTCCCCGGTCCCGGAAGCTGACCGGAGCGCCCTCGTCGGCGAGGATGACCTGGGCCTGGTCCAGCTTGCCATCCTCATTGTGACGGACTTCCGGCGCCGCGGAAGCGGCCGGCCGCCGCGCAAGATCCGGAGAGTTCCTGATACCGCTGGAGCGTCGAGACTCAGGGCTCGCTAAGACGGCGCACGCTTCGCGCGTGACAAAGGCCTCCGAGGTACTTTCGCTTTTCACAGGTTCGTCTAAGCTGCGACTCGGTTGAGGGGGGCGGCCTCGTGGACGAGCGGAGCGGGCGCTACGTCGCCTTTTTGAGCTATAGTCACAAGGACGCGGCGATCGCCCGCTGGCTTCACCGGCGGCTGGAGACGTACCGGATGCCGCGGCGGCTCGTCGGCAGGCCCGCGGAACCGGGGCCGGTGCCGGCGCGGCTGACGCCCATCTTCCGCGACCGGGAGGAGCTCCCGGCCGCGCGCGACCTCAGCGAGCGGGTCCGCACCGCCCTCGCCGCCTCCGACAACTTGATCGTAGTGTGCTCCCCCAACAGCGCCGCCTCGCCGTGGGTGGCGAAGGAGATCGCGGCGTTTCGCGAGCTGCACCCGGGCCGGTCCGTCCTCGCGGCGATTGTCGACGGCGAGCCGGCGCAATGCTTTCCCGCAAACCTTCCCGACGGGGAGGCGGAGCCGCTCGCCGCCGACCTCCGCCCGGAGCGGGACGGCCGCCGCCTCGGCTTCCTGAAGCTGGTCGCGGGCCTCACCGGCGTCGGCCTCGACGCCCTCGTCCAGCGCGAGGCCCAGCGCCGCGTCCGCCGCGTGACCGCCGTCACGGGCGCCGCAGTGGCGGCGATGCTAATCATGGCCGTGATGACGATCCTTGCCCTCAACGCCCGCCGCGAAGCGCAGCGCCAGCGGGCCGAGGCGGAGAGCCTGGTGGAATTCATGCTGACCGATTTGCGAGAGAGGCTGAAAGGAGTGGGTCGGCTGGATGTCCTTACCGCCGTCAACCAACGCGCGCTCGACCATTACCGGCGCCAGGAGCTGAGCGATCTTCCGGCCGAGGCTCTCGAGCGCCGTGCCCGGGTCCTGCACGCGATGGGCGAGGACGATGTCACCCGCGGCGAACTCGACCGTGCGCTACTCCAGTTCCGGGAAGCCTCGCGAACGACCCAAGCACTGCTCGCGGACGCGCCGGACGACAGCAAGCGAATCTTCGCGCACGCCCAGAGCGAATACTGGGTGGGTCGCGTCCACGAGCTTCGACGGGAATGGCCGGAAGCCGCTCGGCGCTACGCGAACTACGCCGCCGGTGCGCGCAGGCTCATCGCGATCGACCCTCACAACCCCGAATACATGATGGAAATGGGTTGGGGTGCGCAGAATGTGGGAGTGGTTCAATTGCGAGGATCGCGCCAGCTCCCTGATGCGCAGCGGTCGTTTGAAATCGCCGTCCGCTGGTTTTCAGCAGCGGCCAAAGCTCGCCCAGGCGACGTGGCGGTGCTCCGGGAACTTGCGAACGCCTACAGCTACTTGGCGGAATCGCGCTACCTTCGGGACGACTGGGTCCACGCTATCGATGCCTATCGTCGCCAATATGGGGTTATGCAAGTGATAGCATCAATCCAGCCCCGAAGCGCTGACATCGAGTACCGCCTAGCCATCGCCGAACGCGCGGTGGGTCTCCTGTCACAAAAGGTCGGAGACCACGCCGCCGCCCGGCACCTTCTCGGCCGCGCCTACGCCACGTCATCGCGTCTTGCTGCCCACGACGCGCATAACGTGGAGTGGCAGCTTTTGAAGACAATGATCGAGTGTGACCTCTTGAAGCCCAAGGGAATGGTGGACCTCGGCCTCTCCCGAAGGCGCTTAACCGAAGCCGCCCGCCATGGGATCGGCCGATTGGTGGCGCAGCATCATCCTAGTGCGGCAGAACTTAAGCCCTGCCTCGGCTGGATTTAGGGTTCAACTTAGTCAACGGAGTCACTCATGACCGCGATTGTAGAACATTTCATCAAACACTTCGAGTCACAAAGAGCCGCTCTGCATGGGAATCCTGAGGATGATGACATTTTTCGGCCAATGCTCGGCACACCCGGATTTGACTACCCTCCACGTGTACTATACTTTTACTACGTTCGCGTGAAGCGGAATGGAAAGGTTCGTATCAGACACTACTGTCACTATGAAGAGGATCCTAGATACCCGGATGATTGCGTCAAGAAGTGGAAGGAGATTCCCAGGGACAACGCTTCCCTCAGCAGGCTGGCTGCAGACATGCTAGACAACGCTCGCAGTGGCGGAACCAAATACGAGGAAATAGGGAGGAACTTTGCGGGAATTGAGTGGCGGCGGCGGTGTTATATAGTTATTGCGATGGATGAGAAGCACTGGAAGCTATGGCGCAAAAGTAATACGGGGTCATCTATAGTGTTCATTACTACGAAGGGAGGGGTAGACTACACAAAGAACTATAGTTTCTTTGATGGGCAAGATCTGGAGCCGCTTCCGCATGGGACCGACACCTATTCGGCAATTGCGTTCATAAACCACATTAAGACAGGACCGGGGGACCCCGAGAGAGCGGCGTTCCAGTTCAATATCCTCCTGAGGGCGGCGTTGGATGATGATGAGCATCGTCCTGATGGTCCCCCCATGGACGTGATCTTAGACCCTGGGGGAACAAACATAAGCCCGCCGATAACCCCATGACTGTCGTCCGCCGCACGCGAGGCCGTGGTTAGCGGGCCTGCCATGCCTACTCCGATCTCCCTGGCTGTTGCTGCGCTGGCGCGCACCGGGGCGCTGACTCGTGCCTGGCGGCTTCTGACGGAACAGGGGTCAGATACTCTTGCTTCCGATCCTGCGCTGCTGGCGCTGAAGGGTCGCCTGTTGAAGGATCTTGGCGGACGGACCGGTGACGATGAGCGGCGCCAATACTATCTGCAAGCCTCTCAAGCGTATCAAGCCTCCGCCCAGCTTCATCCGGCCAGCTACCCAGCTATCAATGCGGCGTCGTTGTCTTTGCTTGGTGGGCGAAACGCTTTGGCAGCCAAGCTGGCACAGAACATATTGAACTACCTGGATTCGAATCGCGAAGAACCGGAGACCCCCTATTACCGCGCGGCCACCCGGGCCGAGGCGCTGCTCCTCCTCGACCGGGACGGGGAAGCGCAGGAGGCGTTTGCGGAGGCGGTGGCGCTCGCACCGGAGGCTTGGGAGGACCATGCCTCCACGCTTCGCCAGTTCGCGCTGATCCTGGAGGCGCAGGGGAAGGATGCGGCCTGGCTCGAACCGCACCGGCCGCCGAAGTCCCTCCATTTCGGCGGGCATATGTCGTTCGATGCCCGGGTGGCGCGGCGGCAGCATCTCGACAACCGCATAGCCGAGGTGCTGGCGGAGGAGCGGGTGCATTTCGGCTTCGGGGCGTTGGCGGCGGGAGCCGACATCATCATTGCCGAGGCGCTCCTCGACCGCGGCGCGGAGGTGCACGCGGTGCTTCCCGGCGGCCCGGACGCCTTCGCGGCCGCATCGGTGGACCCGTTCGGCAAGGGGTGGCGGCGCAGGTACGATGCGGTGCTGAAGCAGGCCGCATCGGTTCGGATCGTCGGTCCGGAAGGTCTGACACCGGACGCGACGATAGTCGCGGTTGCGGACGAGGTCGCGATGGGGATGGCGGTGATGAATGCGCGGCGGCTCGAAAGCCGGGCGCTCCAACTGCTCGTGTTGCCGGCCGAGGAGAGCGCGGCGAAGGACGAGCCTGCGCATGCGCACGCGCGCTGGGCCGAGGCGGGCTGGAGGCAGCGGATCCTTACCGCGCCCCGCGAGGCGCCGCTGGAAGATGCCCCGGGGCTGCCGGCGGCGGCGCACGAGCGCCTTGCAGTCCTGGTGATCGCGCCCGGCGCCGCGGAAGGTGCCGACGCACGCCTTCGGCAGATCGCGACGGAGCTCGGCAAAGGTCCGCCGCCGCGCCTGCCGCCCTTCTTCAACGGCCGCGAGGCGGTCACCGCTTATGCGGAGGCTGCCGACGCTGCGCAGGCGGCGACGGGGGTCGCCCGCGCTTTCGGCGAAGAGAGCGAGGTCGCGGTCGGCGGCTATTACGGCGTCGTTGATCCGGTCGAGGATCCGTTCAGCGGACAGCGCAGGCCGGGTGGGGACGCCGTGCCGCTCGCCTCCGCCGCCGCCGCCTCCGCGCCGCCGGGGACGGTGTTGGTCAGCGCCGACTTCGCCGCCGCCCTCGCCGCCTCGGGCGCGGCGGGCTTCCACCTGGAGCTGGTCGGAGAGCTCGAGGCGCGGGACGGCGGAGCTCCCGTCGACCTCTACGGGATCAGCGCCCGGCTATAGCATCTCCGCCTCGAGCCGCTGCGGCGCCACCACCACCAGCGCGCCCGGTTCGCGCCGGAGGATGCCGCGCCGCTCCAGCGCGTGCACCGTGCGCGAGGCGGTCTCCCGGGTGGTGCCCACCTTGAGCGCCAGCTCGGCGATAATCGGGACGGGCCGGATCGCGCGGCCCTCCCGGTCGCGCGCGAGCCGCAGCAGCTCGGCACAGACGCGGCCGGGCGCGGAGAGGGCCGCGCGCTCGTACATCCGCGCCGAAGTGATCCGCAGCCGCTTCAGCAGCAGCCGGGACAAAGCCAGGCCGATGCAGCCCTGCCGCTCGGCGAGGGCGACGAGGGCGGAGGCCTCGATGAGGAAGGCGCGGACGTCCTCCACCGCCACCACGTCCGCTTCTTCCGGGGCAGCGCCGAGGCCGGCGAGCGCGCCGAACAGGTCGCCGGGGCCGAATTCATGGAGCAGGATCACCTGCCCCTCGGCGCTGTAGAGGAGCGCGTGGGCGCGCCCGAGCACGAGTAGGTGGGTCGCGGTCGAGCGGTCGCCCTGGCGCAGGATGCAGGCGCGCGCCGGGTATGCACGTATCCGCCCCTGCCGCAAGATCTGCTCCGAGGTCTCGGCCGAACAGGCGAGCGCCCCGCGAATAGCGTCAAGGTCGATCGTCTCGTGCAGGCGCGCCTCCCTCAGTTGGCGAAAGCTATACGTGGTTCGGGAGCAAATACAGTGGCGAGTTGATTCGGCCCGGGCGGAGCAGTGATCGAGCATCGGAGCCGGCGCTCCAAATCGTGGTAAGCGGCCCGTTAACCATCATCCTGCGGGCGATCGTAGCGTTTTTCGGCTACGCAACGGTGCGCGACGGCGGAGGACGGATGATCAGGCTGGTGGTGATGAAGCGCGGCGGCCAAGCCGGCGAGGTGGCAATCAACCCGGAGCAGGTGACCCATGTCGGCTCCTCGCCGGGCGCGTTCACCGACATCTGGTTCGGCGACCACCATGTCACCGTCGAAGGCAATTTCCGCCAGGTCATCGCTCGGCTGACGGGGCACGAGGAACAGCCTGGAGATCAACAGCCCGCGCGCACCTGGTTCGCCGGCCGCTGATATGCGCTTGTCCTCGGCTCCGCCGCCGCGCTAGCTGATCGGCGCGCGCCGCCCGGCGCCAGGAGCGCCCCATGCCCCTTACTACCCCCGCGCCCCGATGACCGCGGAGACGACCCATAGTATAACGCTCGGCGAGGCGGCGCGGGTGTGGGCGCGCGTCGCCGCCTTGAGCTTCGGCGGTCCGGCCGGGCAGATCGCCGTCATGCACCGCATCCTGGTCGAGGAGAAGAAGTGGATCGGCGAGGGCCGTTTCCTGCACGCGCTCAATTATTGCATGCTCCTGCCGGGCCCGGAGGCGCAGCAGCTGGCGACCTATATCGGCTGGCTGCTTCACAGGACGAAGGGCGGGCTCATAGCCGGCGGCCTGTTCGTGCTGCCCGGAATGCTCGCGATCATGGCACTGTCCTGGCTCTACGCCGCCTTCGGCAGTCTCGGGGCCGTCGCGGCCTTGTTCTTCGGCCTCAAGGCCGCGGTGCTTGCCATCGTGCTCGAGGCGGTGAAGCGGATCGGCAGCCGGGCGCTGCGGAACAACCTCATGCGGGGAATAGCCGCCGCCGCGTTCGTCGCGATCTTCGCCTTTGCCGTGCCCTTCCCGGTGATCGTGCTGGCGGCGGGGCTGATCGGCTGGATCGGCGGACGCAGCGGCGCCAAGGCGTTCACCGCAGGAGGCGGCCACGGACCGGCGACGGGGCCGAAGGTTGTGCCCGACGCGGAGACGGCGCTCGGAGAGGAGATTCCCGAGCACGCCCGCCCGAGCCTCGGCTGGTCGCTGAAGGTCGGTGCGGTCTTCCTGGCCCTGTGGCTGGCGCCCCTCGCCGCCCTGCTCCTCCTGCTCGGCCCCGGCAACGTGTTCAGCCAGATCGCGCTCTTCTTCTCGAAGATGGCGGTGGTGACGTTCGGCGGCGCCTATGCGGTGCTCGCTTACGTCGCCCAGCAGGCGGTGGAGCATTTCGGCTGGCTGAAGCCGGGAGAGATGCTCGACGGCCTCGGCATGGCCGAGACGACGCCGGGGCCGCTGATCATGGTGACGCAGTTCGTCGGCTTCATGGGCGCCTTCCGCGCCGCGACCGGGCTGCCGCCGATGCTGGCGGGGACGTTGGGCGGCCTGCTGACCACCTGGGTCACCTTCATCCCGTGCTTCCTCTGGATCTTCCTCGGCGCCCCGTTCATCGAGACGTTGCGCGGCAACCGGGCGTTGTCGGCGGCACTGTCGGCCATCACCGCCGCCGTGGTCGGCGTCGTCCTCAACCTGGCCATCTGGTTCGCGCTCCACACGCTCTTCCGGGAGGTGCGGCCGGTCCACGGCTGGGGCCTCAGCCTCGATGTGCCGGACCTCGCCAGCGTCCACTGGCCGGCGGTCGTCCTGACGATTGCCGCCGTCCTTGCCATGTTCCGGTTCAAGGTGGGTGCGCTTCCGACCCTCGCCGCCTGCGCGGCCGCCGGGCTCGCCTGGTGGGCCGTGGCCGGCGCGTGAAGGCCCTCGCAAGCGTCGCTGGCGCGCCGGTGCGATCTCTGCTCTTGTTGCGGGAATGGCCCTCGAACCGCTGACCACCCGCACCGCCGTGCTCGAGAGCGCGTCCGCCTTCGAACTGCGTCTCGGCACCTATTCGCCGGGCTCATACCAGGCTCCGCACGCGCATTCCCTGCCCGTGGTCTCGCTCATCCTTTCAGGCCGCGTCGGGGAGACGGTCGGCCGGCGCGAAGGCGGCGGGGAACTGGCCTGGATGTCGGTCAAGCCGCCGGACGTACGCCACAGCGACGCCTACGGCCCCGAAGGCGCGATCATCCTGTCCGCGGTGATTCGGGACCCCGCGCTTTGGGCCCTGTCGAGCGGGCCGTCCGAATGGCGATGGCGGCCGCTGGCGGCGCTGCGGCACCGGGAGATCGTCTCGCATCTCGCCGCCGTCGGCCGCGGCGCATCGGGAGACGACCTGGTGTCGGAACTGCTCGCCACGGCCGTGGAGGCCCCCGCCGCTACGGGAGCGCCGCCCGCGTGGCTGCGGCGGGTGGCGGAACGGCTGCGGGAGGAGCCTGAGGTGCCCGTCGCCAGCATAGCGGCCGCCGAGGGCGTGCACCGCGTCTATCTCGCCCGCTCGTTCCGGCGCTGGTACGGTGTCTCGCCGCGCACCTTCCGGCGACGGGCGAAGACCAGCACGGCCCTCGGCGATACGCTGTTCCGGGGCGAGCCGCCGGCCCGCTCCGCCCATGGCGCCGGGTTTGCCGACCAGAGCCACATGGCCCGCGCCATCCGCGAGGCGACCGGCCTCCCCCTCTTCGGCCTGCGTGCGCTGCTGGGGCCGACGGCGCGGATATGAGGTTGCCTGCGTTCAAGGCTTCGGCGGGGTGAGCGTCTAACCGGCCGTCGGAGGTCCTCGATGGTCCGGTTGCTTCTTGCCTGCCTTTCATGCCTCTTAATCGGCGCATCGGCGGCGGGCGCGCCATCGCAATCGTTCCCTCATTACGAGATGGAGCTCGACCTCGACGCCGCCGCGCACGCGATGGCCGTGCAGGGGACCCTTACGCTGCCCCCCGAAAGCACCGATGGCGCGGAGGTGAAGCTCAGGATCAGCCACGCGGCGGGGCCGATTGCGTGGAGCAGCCGCACCCCGGGGGTCGCGATCCGGGCGAAGCCGCTCCCGGTCGAGGGAAATGCCGCCACCTCGAACCCGTCGGCGAAGGGAGCGCGGACCCTCTGGACCCTCACCGGAAACTGGAACCCCCACGAGGCGGTGACCGTCGCCTTCTCGTACAGCGTGGTGACCCCGGAGCCAGACGGCTTCCTCTATGTCGGCCCGGAGATCGCCTTCGGGGCTGGCGGCTGGTACCCGCAAATCGGCGGCTCCAAGGCTACGTCCGTCCTTCGAATCCGCGCTGGGCGTGGAACCGTCATCTCTTCGGCCGGCCTGCCGATGGGCCCTGAAGCCGTGGCCGATGGCCTCACGACCCGCAGCTTCGCCGCGAGCGTGCCCGGAGAGCTGTTCTTCGCCGTCAGCCCGCCGGGATCGAACGCGGTGGCCCTGTCGCCGAAGCTGAGGCTCGCGACCCTCAAACCCCGGCCGAGCGATGCCGGATGGCGGCGGGGGCTGCAGGGGGTGGCCGACGCGCTGGAGGCGGAGTTCGGCCCCCTCCCCTACCCCCAGGTGACCGTCGTCGAAGTCCCCGATGCGATCGCTGACAAGGCCGGATTCGGCGCGTTCGCGGCCCCGGGCGCGGTGCTGGCGCGCAGCATGTTCATCGATCAGCCGTTCAACCCCGCCGCCTTCGCGCACGAATTCGCCCACCTCTGGTGGGGCAACCACATCGGCCTGGAGGGCAAGAAGGGCGACTTCCTGCTCGACGAGGGACTGGCCCAGTACGGATCGATGGTTGCGACCGACAAGGTCCTGGGAGCCGCCGCGGGCGCACGCTATCGCCGCCGCGGCATTCCGGGATTCAACGAGAGCCTCTATAGCGCGCTCGGCTATCTGAAGATCGAGGCTTCCGGCCTCGACCGGCCGCTTCTGGCGCTCGATGACGACGGCCTGTCCTACTGGATCGCCTACAGCAAGGCGGGCCTCGCCTGGTATGCGGTCGCCGAGGACATGGGGCGGCCGAATTTCCGCGCCGCGCTGCGGGCCGTGGCACGCACGCACGGAGCCGGCACCGTTACCTGGGAGGCCTTCCTTGCCGAGTTGCAGCGGCACAGCCGACGTCCGCTGGGACCGCTGATCGAGGCGTGGTTCGGCCGGCCGGGCGCGCCCGCTTATTCTCTCCGCTGGCGACATGAGGGGCGCTGGATCGAGGGGCAGGTCGTCGCATCGGCCGCAGCCAAGCCCGCTGCGCTGGATGTGGAAGCGCGATTCGGGAACGGGCGCCGGGCGCGCCTCAGCGTCCACCTCGCCGGAGGCGCGGCGGCTTTCCGAATGCGCGCCGGCGGCCCCGCGACCGCGCTGATCCTCGATCCGGACTACAAGATCCTGCGGTGGACGCCGGAGCTGCGAACCGAGGCCGAGGCGATGGCGCAGCACATGCGCGGGCTGGTTCTCGCTCGGCTGGGCCGCAAGGACGAAGCCGAGAGGGTTTTGCTGGCGATCCTCGCGGATCGGCCCGCGGACAACCGGTTCGATCGCATCCTGCTGACCCATGCCAGCCTGGTGAGGCTCGCAGAGGATCGCGGCTGCCCCGCCTGCGCAGTTTCGCACGTGCAAGCGGCCCTCGCGGTCCAGCCGCAACAGCTGGCTCCACTCGCTCCCACCTACCTTGGTCTCACCCTGGCGGCGCGGCGTCTCAAACGCGGAGACCTCGCGGAGCAGGCGGCCGCCCTTGCGCTCAGGGCCGATGCCCTCGTCGGAAACGCGAACGGAGTTG
The DNA here is from genome assembly GCA_036386335.1 of Allosphingosinicella sp. Taxonomy (GTDB): domain Bacteria; phylum Pseudomonadota; class Alphaproteobacteria; order Sphingomonadales; family Sphingomonadaceae; genus Allosphingosinicella. Next base: position 22,128 of record DASVVY010000121.1, read on the forward strand.
CCGCGCGGCTGGAGCCGCCTGCGCCGGCGCAGCGGTGAGTCATGGATTGCCCCGGCTGCGCGGAGATGCGAACAGGTGCGCACCTTCCATACCACCTGCCGAGACCCGATGCTCCCCGCCCCGCTGCCGATGTTCCAGATCCCGTGACCGCGCTCGCCGGCTACTGGAGCTTCCTCAAGAACGAGGATGTCGCAGAGCGCTGCGAGCGCATGCTCCGCGCGCAGCAGGTCTACGCGCCGGACGCGCCGGTCAGCTGGCGCGGCGACGGCTTCGCAGCGGGGAGGCGCCTGTACAAGCTGCTTCCGGAGGACCCGTTCGACCGCGGCCCCGTGGTCGCCGGCGGCGGGCGGCACGTCCTGGTCGCGGATGTACGGCTGGATAACCGGGAGGAGCTTTGCGAGCAGCTCGATATCGCACCCACCGAGGCGGCGACCATGGCCGACAGCGCCATCCTGATGGCGGCGCTCCTGCGCTGGGACGAGGCGGCCCTCGACAAGCTGCTCGGGGATTTCGCCTTCGCCTGGTGGGACGACGAGAAGCGCGAATTGTTGATGGCGCGGGATTTCGCCGGACAGCGGCCGCTCCATTACCATCGCGGCGCGGGTTTCTTCGCCTTCGCGTCGATGCCGAAAGGGATCCACGGCCCCGGCGACGTCCCTGTGCGGCCCAATGAATCGGCGGTGCTCGGCTTCCTCGCCCTCATCCCGGAGAGCGGCACCGAAACCTATTACGAGGGCATCGAGAAGGTGCCCCCCGGTCATGTCGTGCGGGTGTCCGCCGACGCGATATCGGTGCGAAGATACTGGAACCCGGCACGGACGACGCTCGCCATGCCCCGCGAGGAGTATGAGGCCGCGCTGCGCCACCATCTGGACCGCGCCGTCCAAGCGCGGCTGCGTGGCTGCGGCAAGGAGGTGGCGGCGCATCTGAGCGGCGGCCTCGACAGCGCCGCCGTTGCCGCGACCGCCGCCCGCCTTCTCGCCGGCGCGGGGACCAGGGTGGCGGCCTACACATCCGTCCCCGTTGAGGGATTCACCGGAAAAGGGCTTGCGGACTCGATCGCCGACGAAGGCCCCCTCGCGGAGCAGGTGGCGCGGCTCTATCCCAATATCGAGCACATCAAGGTCCGCACCGGTCCTCAGTCGCCGTTCGACAATCTCGACCGCATGTTCTTCCTGTTCGAACGGCCGTTCCTGAACCTGTGCAACGGCGTCTGGATGCAGGCGATCTGCGACCGGGTGAAGGCCCGTCGCACCGCCGTGCTGCTGACGGGGCAACTCGGGAACCTCAGCATCAGCTACGACGGCATGGCCCTGCTGCCGCAATTGCTGCGGCAGGGGCGCTTGATAAAGCTCGCCGCGCTCAGCCTGTCGCTGGCCCGCACGGGAACGCGGCTGGGGACGATCGGCGCGCAAATCTTCGGGCCGTTCCTGCCCACCAGCCTGTGGACGCGGATCGGGCGGCTGCGCGGGAAGCGGAACCGGGTGACGGAATATACCGCGCTTCGGGAGGATCGCATCGGGGAGATGGAGGGGCTGGCGGCGGCGCGGGCGCTCGACTTCAGCTACCGCCCCCGATCCGATCCGCACGAGCTGCGGGTCTGGGCGATCCTCCGCTCCGATCCGGGCAATTACAGCAAGGGTGTGCTGGGCGGATGGGGAATCGACGTGCGCGATCCGACCGCGGACCGGCGGCTGGTGGAATTCTGCCTCTCCGTGCCGGCGGAGGAATTCGTCGCGGGGGGCGTGCCGCGCTCGCTCGCCCGCCGCGCCTTCGCCGACCGGATACCCGAGGCCGTGCTGCAGGAACGGCGCAAGGGCTATCAGGCTGCCGACTGGTACATGGGCTTGAGGGCGGGACAGGCCCAGCTGACCGACGAAATCGCGCGGCTGGCGGACGTCCCGCACGCCGGCGGAATGCTCGACCTGCCGCGGATGCGCCGGCTTGCCGAGGAGATGCCCGAGGAGGGGTGGGAGAGCCTGGGCGTCCACAGCGAATACCGGCTCGCGCTGCTGCGCGGCACCTCGGCGGGCCATTTCCTGCGCAAGGCATCCGGCTCCAACGCCTGAGCCGCACCTTGGAAATAACAGGCAGGAAGCGCCGGATTGCCCGTCGGGCATGTGGCTGATACCGAGGCAGGGTCGCTACAAGAGGAGCAACGCGTGAACAACGAGAAACCAGACAAGAACGACCTCCACGATGTCTCCGGGCAGAAGGCGCAATGGCGTGCACCCGAGCTCACCAGGTTCGACACGCGCGAGGCCGAAGCGGGGGACGTGGCCAACCCGGACGCCGGCATCAACTCCTGATCCGCTGGGCCGGCATTCCCTCGCCGAGGCACCGCCTCGCGCTTGTGGAGCTGGCACTAGCCGCAGCCGAGAGATCCCCGGACAAGCCGTCGCTCCGGCTTGCCTTGGCCGATGCCCTCCGGATGGCGGGGGAGCCGGTCGAAGCCCTGGACGCCCTGCGGCTTGCGTGCCGGCGCTTCCCCGACGAAGAATCTCTCTCCGCGGCACTGGCCGACGCACTCGCGCGTAGTGGCGAGCGCGATGCCGCGCTGGCCGAGGCGCGGCGCTGGCCGGGCAGCGACTGGGCGGCGGCACTCGCGCTGAAGCTCCTGCTGCGCGAGGGCCGCCTCGCCGAAGCGGAGGCATTCAAAGAGAAGGTCGCCGTAGCCGATCCCGGCAACCCGCACCTGTTCGAGCTGCGCGCGACGCGGCTGCGGCAGCGACCGGAGGCGATGCTGCGTCTGTGCGACGCGGTCCTCGCCCACGAGGCCGGTGCCGCGCACGCCGTGTACCACAAGGCCATCGCTCTCGCGCAGCTCGGCCGGGCGGCGGAGGCTGCGGAACTGATGGGCACGGAGCGCTTCCTCTCGATTGCGGGCCTGGCGCCACCGGGCGGGGACCCGGATTCGTTCCACGCGGAGCTCCGCGCCGAAATTCTCGCCAACCCCACCCTCCGCCCCGACCCGGCGGGCCACGCCACCCGCCATGGCCTTCGCAGCGGCAGCTTCCCGATGCCGGGAGATGCCAGCGGAACGACGCTCGTCGGCGCGATCCGACAGGCGATCGAAAGCTATTGCGGCACCCTCTCCGGCCACCATCCGTTCGTGGCCGCGATGCCGGAGCAGGCGACCCTCACCACCTGGGCGGTCATACTCGCGGGCCCGGGACACCAAGAGCTCCACGTCCACCCGGCACGGTGGCTCACCGGCGTCTATTACGTCAGCGCACCGGAGGGGCCCAGCCGCCTCGGCGCGATCCGCATCGGGGGATTGCCGGCGTGGGCACGGGTGGAACCGCCGTGGCCGATTCGCGAGGTGGAGCCGGAGCCGGGGACGCTCCTCCTCTTCCCCTCGCACGTCCCGCACGAGACGCTCCCGACCGGAAGCCGGACCGAGCGGATCTCCGTGGCCTTCGACGTCGCGCCGGCGGCCGCGGCTATTCGACGGTGACGCTCTTGGCGAGGTTGCGCGGCTGGTCGACGTCGGTGCCCTTCGCCACCGCCACGTGATAGGCGAGGAGCTGGACCGGGACCGCGTAGACGAGCGGCGCGATCAGCGGGTGGACCTTCGGCATCTCGATCGTCGCGATCGTCCCCTCCCCGGCCTCGACGATGCCGGCCGCGTCCGAGATGAGGACCACCTTGCCGCCGCGCGCCTGCACCTCCTGCATGTTCGAGACCGTCTTCTCGAACAGCGGGCCGGAGGGCGCCAGGACGATGACGGGCACGTTGTCGTCGATCAGGGCGATCGGGCCGTGCTTCATCTCGCCGGCGGCATAGCCTTCGGCATGAATGTAGCTGATCTCCTTGAGCTTCAGCGCGCCTTCCATCGCCAGCGGGTAATCGGGGCCGCGACCGAGATAGAGGACGTCCCGCGCCTCCGCGATCAGCGGCGCCATCGCCTCGATGTCCTCGTCGTGCGAGAGGGCGGCGTTCATCGCCGCCGGCGCCTCCGAGAGGTGGCCGACGATCTCGCGCTCCTCCGCCTCGCTCATGCGCCCCTTGTCGCGGGCGATCTTGGTCGCGAGCGCGGCGAGGACGGCGAGCTGGCAGGTGAAGGCCTTGGTCGAGGCGACGCCGATCTCCGGCCCGGCGTGGGTGGGGAGGAGAAGGTCGGCCTCCCGCGCCATCGAGCTGGTGGGCACGTTGACCACCACCGCGACCCGCTGCCCCTCCGCCCGCGCGTGGCGGAGCGCGGCGAGAGTGTCGGCGGTCTCGCCGGACTGGGAGATGAAGAGGGCGAGGCCGCCCTTCTCCAGCACCGGCTCGCGGTAGCGGAACTCGGAGGCGACATCGAGGTCGACCGCCACCCGGGCGAATTGCTCGAGCCAGTATTTGGCGACCATCCCGGCGTAGAAGCTGGTGCCGCAGGCGACGATGGTGACCCGGGGCACGTCGGCGAAGCTGAAGTCCATCGCCGGCAGCGCCACCTCCTGCTCGAACGGCCGCAAATAGGAGGACAGGGTCTGGGCGACCACGATCGGCTGCTCGAAAATCTCCTTCTGCATGAAGTGGGCATGGTTGCCCTTGTCGACCGCGGCGTCGCTTGCCCCGGAGGTGACGACCGGACGGGTAACTTCCTCGTTCGCGCGGTTGAAGATGGCGGTGCCGTCGCGGGTGACGACGGCCCAGTCCCCCTCCTCGAGGTAGGCGATGCGTTGGGTGAGGCCGGCGAGCGCGAGCGCGTCGGAGCCGAGGTAGGATTCCCCCTCCCCGTAGCCGACGGTAAGGGGGGCGCCCATCCGCGCGCCGATCAGCATGTCGGGATGGTCGCGGAACATGATGGTGATTGCAAATGCGCCCTGGAGCCGCGGCAGGACCACGGCGACGGCGTCGCGCGGGGAAAGCCCCTGCCCCAGCTGGTGGTCGACCAGGTGGGCGACCACCTCGCTGTCCGTCTCGCTCTCGAACTTGCGTCCCAGCGCCTGCATCTCCTCGCGGAGCGGCCGGAAATTCTCGATGATGCCGTTGTGGACCAGCGCGACTCCGCCGACGATGTGCGGGTGGGCGTTGCCGACGGTCGGCGCGCCGTGCGTCGCCCAGCGGGTGTGGGCGATGCCGATCGTCCCGGAGAGAGGCTCGGCGGCGAGCACGCGGGCGAGGTTGTCAAGCTTGCCCTCGGCGCGGCGGCGGTCGAGCCGCCCGTCGACGATGGTGCAGATGCCCGCCGAGTCGTAGCCGCGATATTCGAGCCGCCTGAGGCCCTGCAGAAGCCGGTCCGCCACCGCGTCGTGCCCGAGAATGCCGATTATTCCACACATAGGTAAAACGCCCTTTTCGATCCCGTCCGGCTAGCCGTGCGACCGAGCCGCCGCAAGCCTCCCGCCAGGAACCGGCACAGGTACATGGAAATGTTGAATTTCTCCTCTTTTCATCGCCGCAGCCGCTGCTAGTCTGGCGCGCAGGTAAGGGGGCTCACCGCATGAATCCGCTATCGAAGCGCACTGCCGCGCTGGCACTCGCCTGCGCACTCGCGGGAGCGAGCGCCGCTCAGGAGCCGTCGCCTGCGCCCGCCGCAGCGCCGGCAGAGATGCCGGCACCGATTTGCTGCACGATCGCCAAGCTCACGCCGGTGGAGCTCGAGATCACCGACAAGGTCAGCAGCCGATCGGCCAAGCCCGGGGATAAATTCGCCATTCGCCTCGCCGAGCCGCTCGTCGTAGACGGTCATATACTGGCGCCCGCCGGAGCGTCCGGGATCGGCGAAGTGGTGCACGCCGCCAAGGGCGGAGGCATGGGCAAGGCCGGCGAGCTCATCCTCGCCGCCCGCTACATCGAAGTCGGCGACCGGCACATTCCGCTGCGCACGCTTCGCTATGGACGAAGCCAGGGGAAGGACAACAGCACCGCCGCTACTGCGGGCAGCACCGTCGCGGGCGCGCTCGTGCCGGTCGGGGCGCTGGTCGGGTTCCTCGTGCAGGGTGGTGAGGTCGACATTCCCGCCGGGACCCGCGCCAACGCCAAGATCGCCGCCGACACGGCCATCGCTCCGGCTGAATGACGTTTCACATGAGGGAAGGGGTAAGAGAATGAAATTGACGATGACTGCCATTGCCTGCGCGCTGTCGGTGCTGGCCGTGCCCGCCGCCGCGAAGGCGCCGAAGGAGGACAAAGCGGAGGCGAAGGTGAAGGCCGCCGCGGAAATCCCGCCGCCGCCGCCGGGAATGGGGCAGGTGGTGTTCTACCGCAGCTCGATGATGGGCGCGCTGATCAGCTGCAAGGTCCATGAGGCCGGCGCGGTCGTGAACCGGCTGCCGCCGGGCAAGTATTTCATCCAGCAGACGACTCCGGGCGTCCACGAATATACGGTGAAGAGCGAGGCGAAGGACGTGCTGCGCCTGGAGGTCGAGGAGGGCGAGACGCAATATGCCCGCTGCGCGATCGGTATGGGCATCGGCGTGGGCCGGCCCAACCTGTCGCTGCAGAGCCGCGAGGACTTCGACAAGAGGGGCAAGGGTCTCGACCTGATGCCGCCCTACAAGGGCGACAAGGACTGACCTGGCAGGCGGGGCGGCTCAGCCGCCCCGCTTCTTCTCCGCCATCGCGGCGCGGAAGCGACCGGCCCAGCCCGGCTTGGCCTGCTGGCTGCCGCGGGCAACGGCGAGAGCGTCCGGCTCGACGTCGCGGGTTACCACCGACCCCGCGCCGACGATCGCCCCGGCGCCGATGCTGACCGGCGCCACCAGGGCGCTGTTCGATCCGATGAAGGCTTTCTCGCCGATCTGCGTGCGGTATTTGAGGAAGCCGTCGTAATTGCAGGTGATGGTACCGGCGCCGATATTCGCGCCCGCGCCGACATCGGCGTCGCCGAGGTAGGTCAGGTGGTTGGCCTTCGCGCCCGCGCCGAGGCGGACCTTCTTGGTTTCGACGAAATTGCCGACCTTGGCTTTCTCCCCCACCTCGGTGCCGGGGCGCAGGCGCGCATAGGGGCCGATCTCGGCGCCCGCGGCGACGGTCGCGCCCTCGATATGGCTGAAGGCGCGGATGGTGACGCGCTCGCCGATACGGACGCCGGGCCCGAAGACGACGTTCGGCTCGATCCGCGTGTCGCGGCCGATTTCGGTGTCGTGGGCGAACCAAACCGTCTCGGGCGCGACGAGGCTAACCCCCTCGGCCATTGCGCGCTGCCGCCGCGCCCGCTGCCACTGCGCCTCGACCTCGGCGAGCTCGCCCCGGCTGTTGATGCCGGCGACCTCTTCCGGCTCCGTCTCGATAACGGCGGAGCGGCGGCCGTCCGAGGCAGCGAGCATGACGATGTCGGGAAGGTAATATTCCCCGGCGGCATTGTCGTTCCCGACCCGGGCGAGGAGCGGCCACAGGTCCACCGCACGCAAGGCCATCAGGCCGGAATTGCACAGGTTGACCGCCCGTTCCTCCTCGGTTGCGTCCTTGTGCTCGACCATCTTGGCAATCGTGTCCTCGCCCTCCACGATCACCCGCCCATAATGCAGCGGGTCGAGCGGAGTGAAGCCGACGACCACCGCCGCGGGGGCGTCGTCCGCATGGAGGCGGTCGAGCATGCGCTGCATCGTGGCGCTCTCCACCAGCGGCGTGTCGCCGTAGAGGATGAGGATGTCGCCCGAGAAACCGGCGAGCGCCTGCTCCGCCCGGGCAACCGCATGGGCGGTACCGAGCTGCGGATCCTGGACGACCACCTCCCCGCCGCGGGCCGCCACCACCGGCTCGACCTGCTCGCGGCCGCTGCCGACCACCACCACCATCGCCGCGGGCGACAGCGCCTCCACCGAGGCGAGGAGATGCTCGAGCATCGGCCGCCCCGCCAGCGGGTGAAGCACCTTATGCAGATCGGATTTCATCCGCGTCCCCTTGCCGGCGGCAAGGATGACGGCGGCGAACGGCCTCGGCGAAGTCATGCGCGGCCATTTGCACGAAAAGCCGGCGGTTTCCACCTGCGCGATTGTCGCAAGCCGTCGAAAGATCGTCCTTGTGCGTGACGGAAATCCGTCTAACCTATTGGCGGGGCTTGGGGACTTCCTTTCGTTCGACGCATTAGCCACCGCAGCGTGTGAGGCGCTGTGCCTGTTCTGTGCCGCTAGCGACCGGGACGCCGAGCGATTCTAGCCAAGAGCGCTAGTCGGCCGCGCTCCTCGTTGCGCGAGAACGGCCGCGGATGACGGGAAGGAACGGAACAGTGCCAACGTACAACGGCGACGACGACGACAATTACTTCACCGGCGGCAGCGGATCCGACCAGATCTACGGCAACGGCGGTAACGACCAGTTGGGCGGCGGCCTCGGCAACGACACGATCGACGGCGGCGACGGCGGCGACATACTCTACGGCAACGACAGTTACGGGAGCAGCGACGCCGATGACGACGACGTCCTCATGGGGGGCGCGGGGTACGACCTCCTCATCGGCAACGGCGGTAACGACACCCTCCGGGGCGGCGGAGACAACGACACGCTTCTCGACAACGCCGGGAGCAACTCCCTGGATGGAGGCGCGGGAGACGACACTCTCTGGGCGGGATCGCAGGACCACGCCCTCGTCACCAATGTTCTTCTCGGCGGAGAGGGGAATGACGAGCTTCATTTGAATTGGTCGAACGGCAGCATGTCGGGCGGTATCGGCAATGACCGGCTGTACGCAACGAGCGGCACCATCAGCCTCGACGGAGGGGCCGGAGACGATTGGTTCTGGATCGGAGAGGAGATAGGCGGACCCGACGGCGTTCAGACCATAACCGGCGGCGCGGGCGCCGATTTCTTCGCTATCGGTCTGACCTCATGGGCCTCGCAGTGGGACCGGATCACCGATTTTTCGGCGCAGGAGGGAGACAGGATATGGCTCCGAAGCGTCGACGGCGGTGCGACCTCGACCTACTGGCCAATCTTCGCCGACCTCGCCTTTCGCGGCGCGATGGATCCGGCGCTGCTGACGATCGGGGCGCGCCTACCCGGCGACGACTATGGACCAGGCATCGTGCAGGTGTGGTACACCCACAAAAACGGCAGCACGTTCATCGTCGTAGACACGAATGGCGACGTGACCTTGGGAGCTTCAGACCTCGTTCTGGAGCTCAATGGAACGATCACGGTCGCTGCGGGCAGCTTTACTCCTGGAACGTTCACGAAAACCTTCGGCACGGCCGCACCGGAGACGAAAACCGGCTCCTCCGGCCCGAATGTCCTTTATGGCGCGGGCGGCGACGACGTGCTGAGCGGCCTGGCCGGCGAGGACAGGCTCTACGGCGGCGGCGGCAACGACATCCTCAAGGGCGGCGACGACTACGATCGACTGATCGGCGGCGCCGGCAACGACTCCCTCTTCGGCGGCACCTCGGACGACAGTCTTGACGGCGGAGCCGGTAACGACCTCCTCGAAGGCGAAGCCGGGGTGGATTATCTCTTTGGCGGCGAAGGGGACGATGTCCTGAGAGGCGCGTCAGGCTGGGACCAGCTGGACGGCGGCGTCGGCAACGACCTCCTGGACGGTGGAGCGGACGACGACCACCTCGAAGGCGGCGACGGCGACGACATCATCCGCGGCGGCGCGGGCGATGACCACGTCTTCGGCGGCAAGGGCATCGATACCGCCGACTATTCAAATAGCGGGGCCGCGGTGAACGTCAGCCTGCAGCAGCCCATCGGCGATACCGGCGGTGCCGGAAGGGACTGGCTGTCGGAGATTGAGAATCTCGTTGGAAGCGCCTTGGGCGACACGCTCGAGGGAGATTTCAACGACAATGTTCTCAGCGGCCTTGCAGGCGCCGATACGCTTACCGGTTTTGACGGCAACGACACTCTCGACGGCGGCGCGGGAGCCGACCAGATGGCGGGTTGGGCTGGGGACGACGTCTATGTGGTGGACGCAGCGGGCGACGTGGTGACGGAAGAAGTCGACGCCGGCCAAGACACTGTTCACAGCATGATCAATCAGGTGCTCGGCGCGAATGTCGAAAATCTCGTCCTGCTCGGAAGCGCCGTCAGCGGGACGGGGAACGAACTTGAAAACGAGCTCACCGGCAATGCCGCCGCCAACCAGCTGAAGGGGCTCGGCGGAAATGACGTCATCGATGGCGGAGCCGGGGCCGACGTGATGGAGGGCGGAGCCGGAGACGACCTCTACCTGGTGGACAATGCGGCGGACAAGGCCGTCGAGCTGACGGATGGCGGCTTCGACACGGTACGCAGCTCCGTGAGTTTCGTGCTCGGACAGCAGATTGAGGCTCTTGAGCTTGTCGGAGTAGCAGCGCTGCAAGGCACCGGGAACGATCTCCGCAACACGTTGACGGGCAATGCGGCGGCCAACGTTCTCGACGGCAAAGGCGGCGCCGACAGGATGATCGGCGGCGGCGGGGACGACATCTACTACGTGGATGACGCGGGAGACCAGGTCGTGGAGGCCGCAGGCGGGGGCATGGATACGGTGCGCAGCACCGTCAGCTTCAGCATTGTGGGGCAGTATGTGGAGCAGCTCACCCTTATCGGCAGCGCCGCCATCAATGGAGTGGGCAACGGCCTGGCGAACAGCCTCGTCGGCAACGACGCCGCCAACCGCCTCGATGGGGGCGCCGGCGCCGACATCATGGCGGGCGGCCTTGGCGACGATACCTACGTCGTCGATTCGCTTGCGGACGTAATTATCGAACAACGCGGCGCCGGCCTGGACACTGTCCGAACCGCGTTCACCTACACGCTTGGCGCGCAGGTCGAGAACCTCGTGCTGACCGGTCAGGCGGCGGTATCCGGGACGGGAAACGAACTCGGCAACGCCCTCAGCGGCAACGGCGGCGCGAACACCCTTCGCGGCCTTGGCGGGAACGACATCCTCGACGGCGGCGCGGGTGTGGACGTCCTGGAGGGCGGTGCCGGTAACGACAGCTATGTCGTCGACGATGCTCGGGACAAGGTCATCGAGCTTCCCGGCGGCGGCACGGACACGATCATCAGCTCGGTCAGCTTCAGCCTCGGGGGCCTCCATGTCGAGAAGCTCGTCCTCACTGGCAGCGCGCTCAACGGCTCCGGCAACGGCCTTGCGAACAGCCTCACCGGCAACGCGGGCGACAACGTGCTGAACGGCGCGGGCGGGGCCGACACGATGGCGGGTGCCACGGGTGACGACACTTATTACGTCGACGAGGCCGGCGACAGAGCGATCGAGGCCGCAGGCGAGGGCGATGACACCGTGCAAAGCTCGGTCAGCTTCAGCCTCGCCGGGCAACATATCGAATATCTCGTCCTCGGCGGCGACGACGCGATCGACGGGACCGGCAACAGCCTCGCCAACAGCCTGATCGGCAACGAGGCGGCCAACGTGCTGAACGGCGGCGCCGGCGCCGACACGATGAAGGGCCGCGGCGGCGACGACACCTATGTCGTCGACGATGCCGGCGACGTCGTCATCGAAGCTGCCGGCGGCGGCGTCGACACGGTGAAGAGCTCGGTCAGCTTCAGCCTCGCCGGAACCTATGCGGAGAACGTCACGCTGCTCGGCGGCAACGTCATCGACGCCACCGGCAACAGCCTTGCGAACACGCTCACCGGCAACGGCTCGGCGAACGTGCTGAGCGGGGGCGAGGGCGACGACCTCCTGTTCGGCCGGGGCGGCAAGGACTCGCTGACGGGCGGAGCGGGAGCCGACTGGTTCCACTTCGACACCACCCTCGGCGCCGGCAACGTCGACACGATCCTCGACTTCTCGGCGGCGGACGACACGATCCAGCTCGACCGGTCGGTGTTCAGCGCAATCGGCGAGGGGACGCTCGCCGAGGGTGCGTTCGTCGCCGGGACCGCAGCCGCGGATGCCGACGATCGCATCCTCTACGACAGCGCGACGAACAAGATCTTCTACGACGCCGACGGCAGCGGAGAAGGCGCGGCATTGCTGTTCGCCCAGGTGACGGTGGGGACGGCGCTCACCAACCTCGACTTCGAGGCCTATACGATCGGCTGAGCGGGGGCCGCCCCGCGCTCAGCGGGGCGGAAGCTCCAGCTCGTAATAGATGGCATGCGTGCGGGCGCCGTCCAGCCGGACGATCCCGCCGCGGACTGGGAGCGTTCGGCCGGTGCGGCGGCCGCCGTGGTCGAGCACGTGGACCACGGGCCGGCGTTCGGGCCGCAGGGCGAGGGTGAGCCGCACCGGCTCCATCAGCACCGGCCCCTGCCCCACCTCCAGCAGCGTCTTGCCGTCGGCGGCGTAGCGCATGCCGGTGTTGCGGGCGCGGGCGACGGTGGTGACGAGCAGGCGCCGCGCGGTGCGGATCGGCGCGCGGTCGAGGCTGGTCACCAGCGCGACGCCGAAGGGGGTGTCGAGCTTCAGGCGGATGTCGCCGAGCTTGTGGGTGCGGCCCGAGGCGAAGCCGACCACGCCCTGCGTGCCCGGCGTGTCGATGCTGAACCAGCCCTTCCTGCCGCTTTGCCAGGCGAGCTGGCCGGTCGCCGAGCGGATCAGGCCTCCCCGCTTCCACGGCGAGAGGTCGGGCCTGGCGGTAGGCCGGTCGTCGCCGGTGAAGGCGACGAGGACGCGGCCGGCGGCGAGCGCTTCCGGCGGCACGGTGCCGCCGAAGGACTTCACGTCCCAATCCTGCCGCACCTCCTCCACGAAGCCGAGCCGGCCCTGCTCGAGCTGCGAGAGGGAGACGTTGCGCGAGGAAATCACGGGCGCTTCGGCGACGTCGCCGCGATAGATCATGCGCGACAGCGCCGGATAGAGCGTCATGTGGAGCGGCGAATCGGCATTGTAGACGTTGCCGTGGACGGTCTGGAGGCGGGTGCTGATCCGGGGCTCGTTGCTGGCGAAGGCGTAGGAGCCGTCCCAGCCCTGAAGGCCCATGCCGTAGGCGGCGACGATCGGCGCGGCTTCAGCCGTCCACTCGTTGGGCAGCAGGCTCATCCATTCGGAGAGGACGAACGGACGGCCGGCCACCGCCTGGAGGCCGGTGCCGAGCAGGCCGGAGCCGGGGCTGCGCACCATCGCCTCCCCCTCGACCTTGCCCGGCGTGAGAACGTGCCCGGTGCCGCCGCCGAAATAATTGTGCCGGTCGACGAAGCCGACCGTGTAGTCGGCGTGGAGGTTGTAGAGGTGGGTGATGCCGACGCCCGCCTGCCAGCAGGAGCCGAGGATGGGGCCCTTATAGCCGGCGGCGCGGATCGCCTTCACGAAGCGCTGGTAGAATTCGACCTGCACCTCGTAGAGGAAGCGGGCGCGGTCGAGATAGTGGCGCGGGACCGGCGTCCCCTCGCGCTGCGCTTTCTCGAACGCCGCCTGGAACCAGCCGTGGTTCGGCCGCGGGTAGACGTTGCCCTTGTCAAGGCTCTCGCCAGGTTCGAGGGCGCCGGCGCCCCACGCCGCCTCGAGCGCGGGCTGGGAGCCGTATTTCTTCCTCAGCCAGTCCGAGAAGCGGCGGTTGAGGAGGGCTCGGTAGGTGGGCGCCTTTTCCAGCGAGGCCTCGATCGCGCTCCAGAAGATGTCGTCCTCGTTCTGCAGCTCGACGAAGGCGAGCGCGGGATCGTCGGCGTAGCGCTTGCCGGTATGCGGGTTGCGGTGCTCCAGCATGTTGACGGTGAGCGCGATGTTGAGGTCCTGGAGGTCGGGCGCGAAGTTGACGAGGCCGGAGCTGCTGCGGCTGAGATGCTCCCAAGGCAGCTCCAGGTTCGCGATCTCGTCATAGGCGAGGAGGCGGCCGCGGTCAGCGGGGCCGGGGCGGTGGCCGTAGATGTGGGACCAGCCATAATAGATGCCGCGCTTCGCCAGCGCGGCGGAGAAATGGTCGAGCCGGTCGAACAGGTCCGGACGGATCGTGATCGAGGAGGGCTGGCCAGCGTAGCCGGACCAGGTGAATTTGTGGAAGCGGACGGCGTTGACGCCGTATTTGGCGAGATAGGAGGCCCACCGGTCCGCCACTTCGGGTTCGGCGAAGACCTGCTCGTCGCCGATGTTGACGCCCCAGAAGCGCACCGGCGTGCCGTCCTCGAACACGAAGCCGTCGCCCTTCATGCGGACGCCGCCGTGGCGGCCGGCCGGCGCGTCGAGCCAGCCGCGCGTATCGATCACGCTCGGCGCGAGGTCGTCGCCCGGCTCGAACGGGAACCAGCCGGCGGCCGGGTCCGGCGCGGCGGAAAGGAGCGCCGGCAGCGCCAGGAGCAGGGCGAGGCGGCGCATCAACGAAGGTCGACGGCGTTGCGCCCCGGCCGCAACGGGAGGGTGCGGCCGCCCCAGGCGAAGCTCCCCGGCACGCCCGGCGGAAGCGTCACCTCGCCGCGGACGCCGGCGGCGCCGGACCGCTCGAGCCGTACCTCGATCGTCCCCGCCGGATGCGGCACGCGGCCGCTCGCGCGGCGCATCGGGCCGAGCGCGGGAGCGACTTCGACCGAACGGAAGCCGGGCGCGGCGGGGCGGATGCCGAGCACCGTCGCGAGGAGGTGGTAATTGGGGTGGGCGCTCCACGCGTGGGAATCGGAGCGGGTCGGCTCGGGGTTCTCGGGCGTGGTGGTGAGGCCCATGCGGATCATCTCGCGCCATGGCTCCAGCCGCTCCAGATAGCGGTCGGCGAGGCCGGCCTGGCGCAGAGCCTCGTCGACGTAGAAGCGGAAGTAGAAGCTCGCCTGGAGCAGCGACTTGTCGGCGAGCACCCGCTCCATCACCGGCCGAGCCTCGGCGGGCGGGACGGCGCCGACGAGGATTGCGAGGGCGTTGGTCTGCTGCCCGAAAACCTTCTTGTCGGGCGTGTCGGCGAAGAGGCCGCGGCCGGCGTCCCAGGCGCGGGCGCGGGCGGCCGCGATCAGCGCCTGTGCGCGCGCCCGGTAGGCGGCGGCCTCGGCGGGCTGGCCGTAGGCGTCCTCGAGGTCCGCGGCCCGCTGGAGGGCATAGGCGTACTGGAAGGTGAGCGGCGTCGAATTGCCGTCCTCCGCGCCCGGCGGCACGCCGCGGTCGTAGGCGGGGTTCCAGTCGAGGAAATTCCACCAGGGCATCGGCCCGAGCATGCCGGTCGCGTCGACCTGCCGCTCGTACCAGGCGAGGACGGAGCGCACGCCCGGCATCCGCGCCCGCACGAAGGCGGGGTCCTCGCGGTGCATCCAGTAATCGTGGACCATCCCCACCCACCACAGCGAGAAGGGCGGGATATATTGCGGCAGCGCCGAGGGGTAGCGGCTGGCGGTGATCCCTTCCGGGATGCGCGACTGGTCGAACAGCTCGATGGCATTGCGCATCAGCCGGTCGTCGCCGGCATTGTAGAGCGAGATCAGCGATTCGATCCGCGTGTCGCCGACATATTGGAGCTGCTCGTAATAGGGCGTGTCCCAGAAGGTCTCGAAGGCGGAGAGGCGGAAGATCCGCCAGTCGATGTCCCAGATGCCGCCGATCCAGTTCGCGTCGCTCGAAAAGGCGGCGCGCTGCTCGAACGGGTAAGCGGTGAAGATGCCGTGCATGTCGTGGAGGCGGAGCGGCTCGGCGCCGGTTTCGATGTCGAGCTGGACGTAGCGATAGGTGCGGAACCAGAGCGGCTGGAAACGCCGCCGCGCGCCGCCGTCGAAGGCGATTCGGTCGCGCACGCCGCGGATGGTCTTGCCTTCGATCTCGTTGCGATTGCCCTTCTGCCCCTTCGCGTCGAACAAAGCCTCGGCATAGGCGATGGTGGCGGTGGCGCTGGCGCCGCCGCTCGCCACGATCACGGGATAGGCCATGGTGAGGTGGCCCTGGTCGAGCAGGATGGTGGCGCGGCTGTTCGCCGGAATGACGAGGTCGGCCTTGCCGCGCAGGAACGCATCGCGGGCGGCGACGCCTTGGACGCGGCGGATGCTCGCGAAGCGGACCGGCGTCTCTTCCATCGGTGGGATGTTCCGGGGCACGAGCTGCCATTCGCCGCCCTCGCCATAGCTGTGGGCGCCGCGGGGGAGGGCGCCCTGGGCGGCGTCGGCGCGGACGATCAGCGGCGCGGCGGCGGGCCAGGCGCTGTCGTCATAGTCGGGCCGCTCCCAGCCCCAGGGATAGAGCTTCGCATCCAGCGTCTCGCCGGGCGAGGCGACGTAATAGCCGTTATTGTCGGGCCACAGGACCGGCGTGAAGCCGTAGGCGGGGTTGGCGAAGGCCTTCCAGCCCGCGCCGCTGTTGACTGCCGCCTCCGCCTCCCCGTCGCCCTGGACGAGGAAACCGGTGCGGTGGCTGATCTGCGCCACGGGCCGGTTCTCGCCCCAGTTCCATACCACGGCGGCGAGCACGTTGCGCCCGGCGCGCAGGTGCGGCGCGAGGTCCACCGTCTCGTAGCGCCAGTGCATCACGTCACCGCGGGCCGGGCCGCTCGCCACCGCGACGCCATTGACGAACAGCCGGTAGCGGTTGTCCGCCGAGACGTGGACGATGAAGCGCCCCGGCTTGCGCGGCAGCTCGAAGCCGCGGCGGAAATGGTAGACGCCGGCGGCCTGCGGCGGCGCCTCGGGGTGGGCGATCCAGGTCGCTTTCCATTCCTTGCGGAGGAGCGCGGGCGCGATCTGGGGATCGGCGGCGGCGGACGGGGCGGCGAGTGCGAGCGCGAGGCCGGCGGCGAGGAGGATGCGTATCACCGCCCCCGCATGCCGCGATCCGGTGCCGCCGATCAAGTCATTGCAGCAGCGCGAGAAGCGCGAAGGTGGCGAGCCAGTGTTCGCCCATATAGTCGCCCGCGACGTGAGGTAGGCTGGCGTCGAGATGCTCGTCGGCGGTGCGGCGGAGGAGGTTGGCGAGAGGCGGGTCGAGCGCGTCGGCGAGGGCGCGCCAGCACCAGGCGCGGCTGAGATTGACGCCGTCGAGGTGGGCGATCTTGCCGTCGGAGCGGTCGGAGACGGTGGCGGGGGTGAACAGGCTTTCGGGCACGCCGACCGCGACCTCGGGCAGGAAGGCCTCGAACCAGGGGCCGAACGCCTCGTCGCCGAGGACCCGGCGCATCAGCAGCGCCTCGGTGAGCCCGCCGGAGAGGAAGTCGTCTCCTCCCGGCTCCCAGCCGTGATAGTTGCGATCCTCGCCGAACCAGTGGATCGCCCGTTCGCCGATCAGAGCGGCGAGTGGAGGGTCGTTCGCCTCCGCCCAGTCGAGAGCCAGGATCAGCGCGAAGGCGGTGTTGAAGTGGGTGCCGGTGCGGATCGGGTAGGTGAGCTTGGGCAGGAAGAGGTGGAAGCGCTCGGCAAAGGCGCGGGCGAGCGGCTCGAGCGTCTCCCCCCAGTCGTCGTCCTCGTGCCGCTGCGCCTCGCGGTGGAGGGCGAGCAGCCAGGCCCAGCCATAGGGTCGCTCAAAGCCCCCGGTATAGGCGCGGTCGAGGTAGGCGAGCTCTCCGGCGACGTTCTCGGGCGTCAGCATCTTCCAGGCGAGCGCGTCGATCTCGGCGGCGGGCGGCGTGTCCGGGACCAGGCGGCGGAGCGTCAGCATCAGCCACCAGCCGTGGACGCAGCTGTGCCAGTCGAAGCTGCCGAAGAAGAGCGGGTGGAGCTCGAACGGGCCGAGCACGTCCTCCGGCCCCTCCATGACATGGTCGAGCTTGTGCGGATATTCGCGGGTGACGTGGCCGAGCGCGATATCGGCGAAGCGCGCGGCGGTTTCAGGGGTGAGGGCGTGGGGCATTGGCGGGCCGTAACCGATCCGCCCCTTCGAGGGGAGGTGGCGCAGGCGCAGCCTGCCACGGAGGGGTGTCAGCGTCAGAGGAGGATCCGGGGGCGCTGACACCCTTCCCCGGCTTCGCCGGTTCCCGTCCCCTTTCAGGAGAGGATTTCAGAACGCGAAGAGCCAGATGAAGAGGATGTTGATCGCAAGGAGCGGGAGTGCGGTGCCGATCTGCGCCTTGACCACGCCGTTGCGGTCGCTGAGCTCCAGGAGGGCGGCGGGAACGAGGTTGAAGTTGGCGGCCATCGGCGTCATCAAAGTCCCGCAGAAGCCGGCCAGCATGCCGATCGCCCCCACCACCGCCGGATTCCCGCCATAGGCCTGGATGAGAAGCGGCACGCCGATCGCCGCGGCCAT
This sequence comes from Allosphingosinicella sp., assembly GCA_036386335.1. Taxonomy (GTDB): domain Bacteria; phylum Pseudomonadota; class Alphaproteobacteria; order Sphingomonadales; family Sphingomonadaceae; genus Allosphingosinicella. The sequence goes on from DASVVY010000121.1 coordinate 40,087, forward strand.
CACCGGGAAGGCGGCGAAGGCGTTGCCCATGATCATCGTGAACAGAGCCATGCCGAACGCGAAGACGAGCACGGTGAGGAAGACGCTGCCTTCAGGGATGACCGCGCGGGTGAGCTCACCGATGACGGTGCCGACGCCGGCGGCGGCGAAGAGGACGCCGAGAGCGGCCAGCATCTGCGGGAGGACGGCGGCCCAGCCGATCGCGTCGATGAGGCGGCGGCCTTCCTGGAGCGGGGCGAGCGCGGGCGGGCGCAGCCAGGCGAAGATGACGGCGAGCGCGATGAGGACGCCGAGGCCCAGGAGGACGTAGGTCTCCCGCTTCGGCTCGAACAGTCCGGACTGGCTGAGCGGCGTGTAGGTGTAGAGCAGGGTGCCGACCAGGGCCGTCGCCGGGATGATGAGGGCGGGGAGGAAGAGACGGTTGCCGAGGCGGCGGGAGCAGGCTTCGCGCTCCTCGTCCGAGGTGGTGGGCGGGGCGCTGCGGCCGATGAAGCCGAAGCCGGCGAGGCCGGCGAGGCCGAGGACGAGCAGCCCGTTGCCGAAATCGCCGATCAGGTCCCCGGCGAGCAGGCTCAGCGCCATGAGGCCCCAGAAGGCGGCGTTGCCGAAGCGCTTCGGGTTGGAGCGGTCGAGCGCGCTGAGCAGCGCGAAGGCCGCGAACATCGCGCCGGCGAGGGCATAGAGGTGGTGGAGGGTGATCATTTCGAGTCCTCCCCGGGGCGGGGAGGGGGACCGCTCGCCGGAGGCGAGGGGTGGAGGGGGCTCTCCGCCGGCCCTGCGGGGCTCGGAGCCCCCTCCACCGGCTTCGCCGGTCCCCCTCCCCGTCCCGGGGAGGAGAGGGAGCGGTCCAGCCACAGGAGGCGGCTGCCATGCACCAGGAAGGCGGCGATGGCCGTGGGGATGGCCCACACCGCGAGCTGCAGCGGCGCGAGGAGGATGCCGTAGGTCGAGAGGACCTGCTGGATGAGGACGATCGAGCCGATCGCGAAGAAGATGTCCTCGCCGAAGAAGACCCCGACATTGTCCGTGGCGGCGGAAAAGGCCTTCACCTTTTCCGAGGTGGCCGCGTCGAGCGGCTCGCCGCGCTGCTTCTCCGCTGCCGCGAGCGCCATCGGGGCGACGAGGGGGCGGACCGTCTGCGGGTGGCCGGCGGTCGCGTGGAGGCCGACGGCGGAGATCGCCTGTCGGTAGAGGAGGTAGAGGAGGAGGAGCCGCCCGGCGGTGGCCCTGCGAAAACCGCCTACCACCGCCCCCGCCCGCTGCTGGAGGCCGAAGCGCTCGAGCAGGCCAATCACCGGCAGGACGATCCAGACGATGGCGATGATGCGATTGTCGTTGAACGCCTTGCCAAAGGTCGAGACGACCTCGACCGGGCCCATGCCGGCGAGGAGCCCGGTGGCGATGGCGGCCGCGGTCACCACCAGCATCGGGTTCAGCCGCAGCGCGAAGCCCAAGACCACGATCAGGATGCCGAGGAGCGGGAGGTAGGTCATGCCAATAGTCCCCTCTCCCTGGGGATGGGGTGCCTGGCTCCGTCCCCCGGACGGAGCCTGAGCGGCACCGCATGGGTAGGGGTGAGGGTTTGCGGCCTCATCGTGTACTCTCGAGCGCCGAACACCCTCACCCTACCCTCTCCCTCCAGGGAGAGGGATTTTCGGGGCCGAAGCCGCCTCCTCCCGGAGTGTGGATCTCGAAAGCGTCTCCGGGGGCCATTTCCGCCGAGGCGGTGGCGCCGAGGTCCTCGATGCGGCCGTCGGTGCGGATCACGCGGTTGACGCCGGGGGCGGCATCCCCTCCGCCTTCGATGCCCCGTGGCGGCACTCGCCGGCGGTTGGAGAGGATGTTGGCGCGCATCGGCTCGAGGAAGCGGATGCGGCGCTCGACGCCGTCGCCGCCCTTGTGCCGCCCCTCGCCGCCCGAACCGCGGCGGATGGCGAAGCGCTCGAGGAGGACGGGGAGCCGCGTCTCGAGAATCTCGGGGTCGGTGAGGCGGCTGTTGGTCATGTGGGTCTGGACCGCGCTGGCGCCGTCGAAGCCGGGCCCCGCCCCCGCCCCGCCAGCGATCGTCTCGTAATATTGGCGCTGCTCATCGCCGAAGGTGAAGTTGTTCATCGTCCCCTGGCTCGGCGCCAGCGCGCGGCAGGCGGCGAAGAGGCAGTCGGTGATCACTTGGCTGGTCTCGACATTCCCCGCCACCACCGCCGCCGGGTAGAGCGGGTTCAGCATCGAGCCTTCGGGCACGATGAGGGTGATGGGCCTGAGGCAACCGTCGTTCATCGGCATCGCGTCGTCGACCATAGCGCGGAAGACGTAGAGCGTGGCGGCGCGGCAGATCGAATAAGGGGCGTTGAAGTTGTTGGGCTGCTGCGGCGAGGTGCCGGTGAAATCGACGGTGGCGGAGCGCGTCTCCCGGTCGACCGTCACGGTGACGCAGACCTCGGCGTCATTGTCCATTTCGTAGCGGAAGCTGCCGTCGCGCAAGGAGCCGATCAGGCGGCGCACGGCTTCCTCGGCATTGGCCTGAACGTGGGCCATGTAGGCGTCGACGACCTCGCGGCCATATTCACCGGCGACGCGACGCATCTCGGCGGCGCCGCGCGCGCAGGCGGCTACCTGGGCCTTCAGGTCCGAGATGTTGCGGTCCGGGTTGCGGGCCGGCCATTCGCCCGAGGCGAGGAGGGCGCGAATCTCCGGCTCGAGGAAGCGGCCTTCGTCGACGAGGAGGAGGTTGTCGATGAGGACGCCCTCCTGGTGGACGTCTCTGCTGTCAGGCGGCATCGAGCCGGGGGCTATGCCGCCGATGTCGGCATGGTGGCCGCGGGCGGCGACGTACCAGGCTGGGCCTGCATCCTCGTGCGAGGCGAAGACCGGCATGATCACCGTGATGTCGGGCAGATGGGTGCCGCCGCGATAGGGGGCGTTCAGGACGTAGACGTCGCCGGGGCGGATGCCGCGGCCGTCGCGCCCGTCGCCGCGCGCGTCGATGATGGTGCGGATCGAGTCGCCCATCGAGCCGAGATGAACCGGGATGTGCGGAGCGTTGGCGATCAGGCAGCCGTCGCCGTCGAACAGCGCGCAGGAGAAGTCGAGCCGCTCCTTGATGTTGACCGAGCTGGCGGTGTTCTGGAGTGCGACGCCCATCTCCTCGGCGACCGCCATGAACAGGTTGTTGAACACTTCGAGCATCACCGGATCCGCCTCGGTGCCGATGGCGTGGCGGGACTCTCGGGCGACGGCGCGGGTGAGGATGAGGTTGGCGAGGGGGTCCACCTCCGCCTGCCAGCCGGGCTCGACGACGGTGGTGGCGGAGGGGTCGATGATGAGGGCTGGGCCGGGGATGAGGGTGCCGGGGGCGAGGGCGGCGCGGTCGAGGACAGGGAAATCCTCCCCTGCCTTTGCAGGGGAGGGGGACCGCGCGGAGCGCGGTGGAGGGGCAGAGCGCAGCGAGGAAGACGGCTCCGGCTTCGCCTGCGCCGCCCCTCCACCAGGCTTCGCCTGGTCCCCCTCCCCCGGAAATCCGGGGGAGGATTTTCCGACCGCCTCGACCACGGCTGTTTCGATGATGACGGGTGCGTCCGACGCGAAGCCGAAGCGGTGGCGATGCGCCGCCTCGAAATCCTCCTCCATCTCGTCCGAGACGGGGACTTCGAGGGCGGTGTCGCTCCCTTCGTAGCGCAGGGCGGCGCGGCGGCGGATCTCGACCTGCTCCACTCCCTGGTTGCGGAGGGCCTCCGTCGCCTCCGCAACGAGTTCGTCGAGCACGTCCTCCAGCGGCTCGCCGGCGAGGGTGCGCTGGCGGAGCTCGACGGTGTCGGCGAGGCCCATGCCGTAGGCGCTGAGGACGCCGGCGAAGGGGTGGATCATCACGCGTTCGATGCCGAGCGCGTCGGCGACAAGGCAGGCGTGCTGGCCGCCGGCGCCGCCGAAGCATTGCAGGGTGTAGCGGGTGACGTCGTGGCCGCGGGCGATCGAGATTTGCTTGATCGCGCTCGCCATGTTGTCGACGGCGATGCGGACGAAGCCCGCGGCGACCTCGGCGGCGGACATGCCGGCGCGCTCGCCGATTTCGTGGCAGAGGCGGCGGGAGGCTTCGGCGTCGATCGGCTGGTTGCCGTTTGGGCCGAAGACGGCGGGGAAACGATCCGGGCGAATCTTGCCGAGGACGACGTTGCAGTCCGTGACGGTGAGCGGCCCGCCGCGGCGGTAGCAGGCGGGGCCGGGGACGGCGCCGGCGCTGTCGGGGCCGACTCGGAAGCGGGTGCCGTCATAGTGGCAGACCGAGCCGCCGCCCGCCGCGACGGTGTGGATCTCGAGCATCGGCGCGCGGACGCGCACGCCCGCGACCACCGTCTCGTTGGTACGCTCAAAGGCGCCGGCATAATGGGAGACGTCGGTGGAGGTGCCGCCCATGTCGAAGCCGATGATGCGGGGAAAGCCTGCTTCCTGCGCGGTCCTCACCATGCCGACGATGCCGCCCGCGGGGCCGGAGAGGATCGCGTCCTTGCCCTGGAAGGCGGCGGCGTCGGTGAGCCCGCCGGAGGATTGCATGAAGAACAGGCGGGTCTCGCTGCCGAGCGCGGCCACGACCCTGTCGACGTAGCGGCGCAGCACGGGGGAGAGGTACGCGTCGACCACGGTGGTGTCGCCGCGGCCGATGAGCTTGATGAGGGGGCCGACGCGGTGGCTGGCGCTGATCTGGGTGTAGCCGATCTCCTCGGCGAGGGCGGCCAAAGCGGCCTCGTGGACGGTGAAGCGCCAGCCGTGCATCAGGACTATGGCAACGGCGCGGTAGCCTTCAGCGTAGGCCAACTGGAGGTCGGCTCGCGCCTTGGCCAGGTCGAGAGGGCGGAGCACTTCGCCGGTGGCGGTGACGCGCTCGTCCACCTCGACGACGCGGCGGTAGAGGGCTTCCGGCAGGACGATGTTGCGGGCGAAGATGTCGGGGCGGGCCTGGTAGCCTATGCGCAGGGCATCGCCGAGGCCGGCGGTGATGGCGAGGACGAGCGGCTCGCCCTTGCGCTCGAGGAGGGCGTTGGTGGCGACGGTGGTGCCCATCTTCACCGAGGCGATCGGCGCCTCGCCATGCTCAGCGAGCAGCGCGCGGATGCCGGCGACGGCGGCGTCGTCATATTGCTCGGGATTGTCGGAGAGCAGCTTGCGGACGAACAGCCGCCCGTCCGGCGCGCGGGCGACGATGTCGGTGAAGGTGCCGCCGCGGTCGATCGAGAAGGACCAGCCTTTCGTCATCCGCGGCGGCGCCCGGGCTCAGCCGCCGATGTGCGGCTGGGCGACCATGCAGTAGAGCATCGGGATCGAGAGGATGAGGTTGATGCGGCTCGCCATCATCGCGGTGGTGGCGGAGCGGGCCTTGGTCGCATCCTCGGAAGCGACGATGCCAAGCGCGCGCTTCTGGTTCGGCCAGATGACGAACCAGACGTTCGCGGCCATGATCAGGCCGAGCCACATGCCGATGCCGATCGTCCTGTAGCCTTCCTGCAGCGTCAGCGCGCGGGCGCTGTAGCCGCCGGCCTGCATCTCGGCGACGAGGAGGCCGAGGATCACCGTCGCCAGCGCCGCCCAGCGGAACCAGAAGAGGGCGGCCGGCGCGATGTATTTGGAGACGCCCGGCTTCAGCTCGGCGGGGACCTTGGGCATGGTCGGGATCTGGACGAAGTTGAAGTAATAGAGGAGGCCGATCCAGAGCACCCCTGCGAAGACGTGGAGGTAGCGGAGGAACTGCGCCCAGTCGTAGCCGCCGTCGCCGATCAGCCCCCCGTGGAGGCCGAACATGGCGAGGAGGAGCAGAACGATACCGATGATCAGCGCGAGGTGGAAGTTTCCGAGTATCTTCGCCATCAAAACCCCCTGTTGGTTCGAGTGCGGCGCCTCTCTAACGCACGGCGGGGGCGGAGGGTAGCAGGATCGTTTCGCGAGCGGTTCTTCGTGGTGCAGGTCCTTCGAGACGGGCCTTCGGCTTCGCTCAGTGCCTCCTCAGGATGAGCGGGGGTAGGAGCACACCCCAATATGGCCTTACCCGCTCATCCTGAGGAGCCGGTGAGCCTGTCGAACCGGCGTCTCGATGGACCTAGTCCAGCCGCCACATGATGCTTTGGGAGAGGGGGGTCCAGAGGCCGGTCTTGACCCCTGCCGCGCGCAGCGCCTCCCCGGTCCAGGCGTTGCAGGTGTAGAGGGCGGTGTAGGGGCCGTTGGCTTCGTAGAACATGTCGGAGCTCGTGTAGCCGCGGCCGAGGACGGGAATGGTGCGGCCGTGCGGGTCGCGCTGGAAGCTCTTGCTTATGTGCTCGGCGAGGCGGCGATATTCGTCGTGGGTGAGGGTGAGCGGGCGCTGGTAGTCGGTGGGCTGCGGGTTGTGGCTGTGATCGGCGTGGACGAGGCTGCGGCCCTGGCCGAAGGCCGCGAGGAAGGCGTTCTTCATGGTGAGATCGCCCCAGGTCGGAGTCTCGAGGTAGAAGGTGCGGTTGCCGTAGCCGAGGGCGACGTGGCTGGCGGCGCCCCACCGCTTGTCGCGGAGGTGCTCGCCCGGGACGTAGGGGCGCCAGTCCATCTCGGGCGTGACCTTGGGGACGAGGAGCCAGGTGTGGACGCCGTTGGTCCGCACGAAGATCGTGACGCCCTGCTTCGGCTCGTGCCAGCCCCAGTTGGTGGGGATGGTGCCGAGGATGAGGGCGGCGAGGAAATAGAGGATCGGGATCGAGATGAGGACCGCGAGGGCGCGCAGGGCTATCCGGAGGGGGCGCTTCACGGCGACGAGTGTAGCGCAAGCGATGCGCTTGCACAGCCTCCCGCACCGTCCCTAGGAGGAGGGGATGAGCGAGTGGACAATCGGGATCCTCGGCGGCTCCGGCCTCTACGAGATGGACGCGATCGAGGAGCGGCAGTGGATCGCGGTCCAGACGCCCTGGGGGCCGCCTTCCGACGAATTGCTGGTCGGGCGGCTTCACGGGGTCAAGGTCGTGTTCCTGCCGCGGCACGGGCGGGGGCACCGCATCCCGCCGAGCCAGCTCAATTTCCGGGCCAATATCGACGCGCTGAAGCGGGCGGGCTGCACCGATGTGATCGCGATCTCGGCAATCGGGTCGCTGCGCGAGGAGCTGCCGCCGGGGCGGTTCGTGGTGGTGGACCAGTTCATCGACAGGACGTTCGCGAGGGAGAAGAGCTTCTTCGGGCCGGGCATGGTCGCGCATGTGTCGATGGCGGATCCGGTGTGCCCGCGACTGTCCCGGATGCTCGGCGACGCGGCCGAGGCGGCGGGGGCCGAGGTGACGCGCGGCGGCACCTACCTGGCGATGGAGGGGCCGCAATTCTCCTCGCGGGCGGAGAGCGAGCTCTACCGGCAGTGGGGATGCGACGTGATCGGGATGACGGCGATGCCGGAGGCGAAGCTCGCCCGTGAGGCGGAGCTGCCCTACGCGCTCGTCGGCATGGTCACCGACTACGATTGCTGGCGCAGCGGCGAGGAGGCGGTCGAGGTTTCCGAGATCATCGCCCAGCTGACCGCCAATGCGGGCACGGCGCGGCGGATGGTGGAGCGGTTCGCGAGCGCGCTGCCGGAGGCGCGGAGCGCGTCGCCGATCGATACCAACCTCGACAGCGCGATCATCACGACCGCCGAGGCGCGGGACCCCGAGATGATGGCGAAGCTCGACGCGGTCTGTCGGCGGCTGAAGCTGCGGTGGGCCTGTTCCGACTATGTTCTTGACGAGTAGGATATTTCCTGCTAACACCGGAGCCGAGCCGATTCGCCCCTGTCGGCCGCTCTTTGACAGCGTGAACCGGATTTTCTCTCAGCCGTAGAGGCGGGCGACTCGCTCCGCGCTCACGCCGATGCGGTGGAGGGCGAGGCAGGCGAGGTTGCGGCCCGAGCGGCGGAGCCAGCCGTCGCGGCGCCAGCGCTCCGCCGACGTGAGGGCGGCGCTCGGCAGCGGCACAACGGGCGGCAGGCGGCGGACGAGGTCGACGTCCTCCATCAGCGGCAACGGGCGGTAGCCCCCTGCCGCCTCGTAGGCTGGGCGGGAGACGAGCAGGCCCTGGTCGCCATAGGCGAGGCCGAAGGCGCGGACTCGAAGCCCCACCCCCGCTTCGATCAGCCGCGCCTGCCAGTCCGGGGCGTCCAGGGCGAAGCGGAAGCAGGCCGGCGCCCGCGGCCGCTCCGCCATGTGGCGATCCGCCTCGGCCCGCCAGCCGGGGGCGAGGATGGTGTCGGCGTGGAGGAAGAGCAGCCAGTCGCCCGCCGCCGCTGCGGCGCCGGCGCGAAGCTGGATGCCCCTGCCCTTCTCCGACCGGACGACGCGGGCGCCATGGGCTTGCGCCAGCTCTGGACCGCCGTCGCTCGAGCCGCCGTCAGCGACAATGATCTCATCGGCGTGGATCAGCCCGCCGAGGCAGGCGGGAAGCGTGGCGGCCGCGTTCAGCGTCGGGACGATGGCCGTGAGCATCTCACCCCGAGCAGCTTGCGCCGCCCAGCACGCAGAAGCGGGCGCAATGCGGGTGGTTGAGCGGGATGTCGCGGCGCGCGTCCGCCAGCGTCGGGCCGAGCGCGAATTGCGGATCGTAGGGGACCAGGGTGCAGGCGACGACGTGGGCACGCGCCGCGCCTTTCGCCTTCACCACCATCCGGCTGGAGGCGCACATGACGCTGGCGGGGGAGACGCCGAGGATGCCCCAGCAGGACTCGCTGATCTCCGGGACGTCGGCGTGGGCGTCCATCGCCGGGAAGAGGACGAGCCCGCCCTCGACCTGAAAGCCGAGCCGATCGAACAGGGCCGAATAGCCGCGCGCGGCCTCCTCGCGGCTCTCGCCCGGGAGCTGGCGGCCGGCGACTGCGGTGCGAAAGCCGTTCCCGTGGAGCCAGCGCAGGCCGTCGATCGCCTTCTCCCAGGTGCCCGGCCCGCGCTCCGCCTCGTGCACCGCCTTTGTATGATGATCGAGGCTGACGCGCATGGTGAGGCGCTCCCCGGCGAGCGGCGCCAGTGCCGCCTCGAACCGGCGCATCGGCCGCATCGCGTTGGTGAGGACGAGCACGTCGAAACCGCGGCCGAGCGCCGCCTCGAGCATTGCGACGATGTCGCGGTTCATGAACGGCTCGCCGCCGGTGAAGCCGATCTCGCGCGTGCCCAGCGCCTGCGCTTCGGCGAGATAGGCCTCGACCTCGGCGAGGCTGAGATAGGCAAGCGCGTCGTTGGTCGGCGAGCTTTCGATGTAGCAGGTCCGGCAGGCGAGGTTGCAGAGCGTGCCGGTGTTGATCCAGAGCGTCTCCAGCCGCTCGAGCGCAACGCGGGCGCGGCGCTCCCCCTTCGCCGTCAGCGCAGGATCGCGGAACTTCGCCGGGTCGAGCAGCCGCGCCGCCGGGTCGGCGAAGGGCGAAAGTTCAAGAGGCGGTGCGGCTGCGATGACTTCTCTCCCGTAACTGTTGGGGATAGTGGCTTAGGGGGCGGGGAGGAAGGGTGATGACACGGAGCGGGGCTGGAAGGATCGTCCTCGCGCTGCTGGCCCTCGCGGCGGTGGCGGCGTTCCTGCTGTCGCCGGCGCGGGAGTGGCTGAACCTCGACAGCCTGAAGGCGAACCGCGAGTGGCTGGCGGGAATCGTCGAGGAGCGGCCGCTCATCGCCGTCGCCGCCTTCTTCCTCGTCTACGTGGTGGCCACGGCCTTGTCGTTCCCGGGCGCAGGCATCCTCACCCTCGCGGCGGGGGCGATCTTCGGGCTGTGGCGCGGCCTCGTCATCGTCTCCTTCGCCTCGTCGATCGGGGCGAGCCTCGCCTTTCTCGGCTCGCGCTACCTGTTCCGCGACTGGGTGAAGGCGCGGTTCGGGCGGCGGGTCGATGCGATCGACCGCGGCATCGACCGGGACGGGGCCTTCTACCTGCTCTCGCTGCGGCTCAATCCGGCGGTGCCCTTCTTCCTGATCAACCTCGGCATGGGGTTGACCAGGAAGCGGCTCGCGACCTTCTACCTGGTCAGCCAAGTCGGCATGCTGCCGGGCACGTTCGTATACGTGAACGCGGGCACGCAGCTCGGCCGGATCGACAGCCTGCGCGACGTGGTGTCGCCCGGGCTGCTGCTGTCGCTGCTGCTGATCAGCCTGTTCCCGCTCGTCGGCAAGGTCTTCGTCGGATGGCTGCGGCGGCGGCGCGTCTATCGCGGGTACCGGCGGCCGCGGCGGTTCGAGCGCAATCTGGTGGTGATCGGCGCCGGGTCGGGCGGGCTGGTCACCGCGCTGATCGGGGCGACGGTGCGGGCGAAGGTGACGTTGATCGAAGCGAAGGAGATGGGCGGCGACTGCCTCAACACCGGCTGCGTGCCGTCCAAGACGCTGATCCGAAGCGCGCGGGCGGCGCACGAGGTGCGCACCGCCGCGGCGATGGGCGTCGAGGCGGGGCCGGCGCGGGTCGATTTCGCCGCGGTGATCGAGCGGGTGTTCGCCGCCATCGCCGAGATCGCGCCGGCCGACAGCGTCGAGCGCTATACCGGCCTCGGCGTCGACGTGCGGCAAGGCCATGGGCGGATCGTCGATCCCTGGACGGTCGAGGTCGGGGGCGAGCGGATCACGACGCGCGCCATCGTCATCGCCGCGGGCGGCGAGCCGGCGGTGCCGGACATTCCGGGGCTGGCGGAGAGCGGGTACCTCACCAGCGACACGATGTGGGCGGCGCTGCGCGGGCGTACGGCGGCGCCGGAGCGGGTCGCGATCCTCGGCGGCGGGCCGATCGGCGCGGAGATGGCGCAGGCCTTCGTGCGGCTCGGGAGCGGGGTGACCCTGCTGGAGCATGGGCCGCGCGTCCTCGCGAAAGAAGACGAGGAGGCGGCGGCGGTTGTCGCCGAGGCGCTGCGCGAGGAGGGCGTCGAGTTCCGCACCGGACGGGATGTGGTGCGGGTCGAAGGCGGGAGCTTGATCGCCGTCCATGCCGGCGAGGAAGAGGCAATTCCCTTCGACGCGCTGATCGTGGCGGTGGGACGGAAGGCGCGGCTGTCGGGATACGGGCTGGAGGAGCTCGGCATCGAGACGGAGCGGACGATCGTCGCCAATGAATGGCTTGAGACGCGTTTCCCGAATATCTACGCCGTGGGCGACGTGGCGGGGCCGTACCAGTTCACCCACTTCGCCTCGCACCAGGCGTGGTACGCGGCGGTGAACGCCTTGTTCGGAAGCGTGCGGCGGTTCCGGGCGGATTATTCGATCATCCCACGCGTCACCTTCACCGATCCGGAGCTGGCGCAGGTGGGGCACACCGAAGCCTCCGCGCGGGAAGCGGGGGTCGCGTACGAGGTCGCGCACTACGACCTGTCGCACCTCGACCGCGCCGTGGCGGAAGGGGCGCGGCGGGGCTTCGTCAAGCTGCTGGTGGCGCCGGGCAAGGACCGGATAATCGGGGCCACCGTGGCGGGCGCGCATGCCGGCGAGACGATCGCGCCGCTGACCCTGGCGATGAAGCAGGGGATCGGGCTCAACAAGATATTGGGGACGATCCACGCCTATCCGACCTGGGCGGAGGCGAACAAGTTCGCGGCCGGCGAATGGAAGAAGGCGCACAAGCCGGAGCGGCTGCTGCGCTGGGTGGAGCGCTGGCACGCATGGCGGCGGAGGTGAGGATCGTCATCTTCGCCAAGGCGCCGGTGCCGGGGCGCGTGAAGACGCGGCTGATCCCGGCGTTGGGCGCCGAAGGCGCGGCGCGGCTGGCGGCACAGATGCTGGAGGAGGCGGTGACGGAGGCGCTGGCGACGGGGCTGGCGGTGGAATTGTGCGGGGAGCCGGATGCTTCGCGCTGGTTCGAGGCGCGGCCGGGGCTGCGGCCTACGGCGCAGGGCGCCGGCGATCTCGGCGCGCGGCTGGCGCGGGCGGCGGCGCGGGTGCTCGCGGAGGAGGACGGGGTGCTGCTGATCGGGGCCGACTGCCCGGACTTGGGGCGCGACCTGTTGCTGGCGGCGGCGGAGCGGCTGGCCGCGTGTGACGCGGTGATCCATCCGGCGGCGGACGGCGGCTATGTGCTGCTCGGGCTGCGGCGCTTCGATGCGCGCGTGTTCGAAGGGATAAGCTGGAGCACGGGGTCGGTGGCGGAGGAGACAGTGGCGCGGATCAGGGCGCTGGGCTGGTCGCTGTTCGTCGGAGAAACGCTTCGCGATGTGGACGAGGTGCAGGACCTCCCCTCTCCCTGGGGATGAAGCGCCTGGCTCCGTCCCCCGGACGGAGCCTTAGCGGCGCTTCATGGGCAGGGGTGAGGGGCTACGGCCTGCGAGCTAAGCCGCGGAGTCAGTACCCCCTCACCCCCAACCCCTCTCCCCCTGGGAGAGGGGAGCCTGGGGTTCTGCGTCTGCGGTCATCCTCGAGCGCCGTACCCCCTCACCCCTACCCCTCTCCCCCTGGGAGAGGGGATTTGCTACTCGGCTTGTGATGCCGCGTCCGCTGCCGCCTTATGCCGAGTTGCTCGGGCTCCGGAACGAGCGGTCGCCGGAGGGGGAGCTGGTGTGGGTGATGCCGTTCGGCGACGCGGTGCTGGGGCGGCCGGGGTTCCTGCACGGCGGGGCAATCGCCGGCCTGCTCGAGTTCGCCGCATTCGGGGCGGCCTATGAGGCGGTGGGCGCTGGGGTGTCGGTGAAGCCGGTCAACGTCAAAGTCGACTTCCTTCGCGGCGGGGTCGACCACGACACGTTCGCGACCGGCACCGTCATCCGGCTGGGCGGCCGGGTCGCCAACGTCGAGGCGCGGGCGTGGCAGCAGGACAGGGCGAAGCCGATCGCGTCGGCGCGGATGCATTTTCTGCTGCGGCGCGGCGAGGATCAGTAGCCGCTCAGCGCCGCAACGCGCTCCGCATGGTAGTCGGGGTCGCCGAACAGCTCGTTGAGGACGCGGTCGCGCTTCATGTAGAGGCCGATGTCGTGCTCGTCGGTCATGCCGATGCCGCCGTGCATCTGGACGCCCTCCTGCACCGCGAGGGTGGCGACGCGGCCAGCCTTCGCCTTGGCCACCGAGACCATCAGCTCCGCCTCGGCGGCGCCCTCGTCGAGGAGCTGCTGCGCCTTGAGGGCCGCGGCGCGGGCGATCTCGAGCTCGGAGTAGAGGTGGGCGGCGCGGTGCTGGAGCGCCTGGAACTCGCCGATGGGGCGGCCGAACTGGCGGCGCTGCTTCAGGTAATCGACCGTCATCGCCATCGCGCCGGAGGCGACTCCGACCATCTCGGACGCGGCGCCGGCGCGGGCGGCGCCGAGGGTGCGGGCGAGGATCGTCCCGCCCTGCCCCACCTCGCCGATCACCGCGTCGCCGTCGACCTCGACGCCTTCGAAGTCGAGGCGGGCGCCGATGCTGGAATCGGCGAGGCGGACGCCTTCGACGGCGAGGCCGGGCGCGTCCTTCTGGACGGCGAAGAGCGTGACGCCCTCCTCCGCGCGGGCGGCGAGGACGAAGATATCCGCGGAGGCGCCCTGGACGACGAACTGCTTGCGTCCGGTCAGGCGGAAGCCGTTGCCGGAGCGCTCGGCGGCGAGCGCGATGCTTTCCGGGCGGTGCTTCGGGCCCTCGTCCAGGGCGAGGGCGGCGACGGTCTCGCCGGCGAGGATGCCGGGCAGCCAGCGTTCGCGCTGGGGGGTGCCGCGCAGCGCCTCGGCGACGGCGACGGCGGTAACGAGGAAGGGCGAGGGGGTGAGGTTGCGGCCGATCTCCTCGAGCACGATGCCCGCCTCGACATGGCCGAGGCCAAGGCCGCCGTCCGCCTCGTCGACCAGGATCGCGGTGAAGCCCAGCTCCCCGAAACGGCGCCACAGCGCATGGCCGAAGCCGTCGCGGCAGCCCATGTCGCGATATTTGCGCAGCTGCTTCGCAATGGCGCCCTCGTCGGCGAGGAATTCGCGGGCCGTCTCGCGGAGCATCGCCTGGTCTTCGCTGAGGTAGAGCGGCAAGTTCGTCTTCCTTCCTTAGCCCCTCTCCCCGGCGGCGAGCGGGTTGGGGGGAGGGGGCTCGGCGTCGGAGGCGGTCTCGAACGCCCGACACCCCCGACCCTACCCTCCCCCTCCAGCGGGAGGGATTGATGTCGCTATCCCCCCGGCAGGTCGAGGATTCGCTTGGCGATGATGTTGAGCTGGATCTCGCTGGTGCCGCCTTCGATCGAATTGGCCTTGGTGCGCAGCCATTCGCGGGCCGCCTTGCCTCCGCGGGAGCGCTCGCTCTCCCATTCAAGCGCGTCGGCGCCGCGGGCGGCCATGACCAGCTCGTGCCGGCGCTTGTTCAATTCGGTGCCGGCATA